>JAKIZK010000179.1 GCA_022708055.1 Bacteroidota bacterium | reverse complement strand
TGCAGCAGCCGTATCAATGATGCGTTTAACCTCCTGCATTGGGCTGGAATTGCCAATCATCTCATCTTCCATGGTGATGTTCTTTTTTAACATGACATTTTCACGCTTAAGCTGTATCTGCTCAATGGCGTTGTTCAGCGAGGTTATAACACGTTCCATGGAAGGTGGCTTTTCCAGAAAATCAAAAGCACCAAGCCGTGTGGATTTTACTGCGATATCAATTGAACCATGACCTGATATCATGATGACTGCGATATCATTCTGCAGCTGTTTTATCTGCTGTAAAACCTCCATCCCGTCAATATCAGGAAGCCATACATCTAAAAAAACCACATCACCTTCATTTGATTTTACAAACTGTAGAGCATCTTTTCCATTCTGGACAGTATACACCACATGCCCCTCATCCTGAAGGATTGCTTTCATGGTGTTTAATATATTTTTTTCATCATCAACAACTAAAATCTTTGCCATAGTTACAACCTTATTGCTGTGGGATAGTTATGGTAAACTTAGTCCCCTGTTTTAATATTGAGCTGCATGCGATAGTGCCTTTATGATCAATAATAATCTTTTCCACAATAGCAAGCCCCAGTCCCATACCATTTTCTTTAGTAGAAAACGTTGGTTCAAAAACCTTTTCAATTTCATCATCCGGAATGCCCACACCATCATCACTAAAAGCAATGGTTAACGCTCTCTGTTGACTATCATAAGCAGTAGATACTGTTATCACATGTCCATTTGCTTCAATCGCATTCTGAATTATATTTAAGAATGCCTGCCGTAATAATGTTTTATCACACATAAAAGGTGGCATATCAGGTTTTAAGTCAAGCACAAATGAAATTTTATCATTATCG
>JAKIZK010000178.1 GCA_022708055.1 Bacteroidota bacterium | reverse complement strand
AAAGAGGTGGTCAGTTTGAAATTGGCACAAAAGGAGCATTACTGAATGATAAACTTGCATATCAATTATCATTATTCTCTCTGAAATTCAAAGACAAAATGACTTCTGTAGCTGTGCCTGTACCTGCTACACCGCCTACAACTACCGCTTACAGTTATATGATAAATGGTGGCGACCAGAATCATAAAGGAATTGAAGCAGCAATTAAATATTCAATTATTAAAGACGGGAAGGGAATTTTTTCAAACGTAACACCATTCCTCAACTTTACCTATTCTGATTTTAAATATGGTGACAATTTCATATACAAAACCGGAGGCACAACTTCCGGCGGCGGTATCGACACTGTGAATTATAGTGGCCTCGATGTATTTGGAGTGCCAAGAGTCATGTCTTCTTTGGGTATTGATGCAGCAACAAATATTGGCATCTATGCAAGCTTATCACATCTGTATAAAGATCCGACAAACTATGCGTTGGAAAGATTAACACAGAATCCTGAATCTTATGCATTAAGGAAGTACACAAGTTACAGCTTGCTGAATTTAAAATTAGGATACAGGAAAAGTGTAACATCTCATATCGATTTGGACGTATTTTTTGGAGTAAACAACATAACAGGCACTCGCTATCCAATTATGATATTTGTAAACCAGCTACCTGATGCATTTATTCCCGGGCCTAAGAAAGCCGTTACTTACGGAGGCTTTAACATTAGGTATAATTTCGGAAAATAATTTTTAACCTGCATGGCTGTAGTTATAGCAGCCATGCATTTTTATTTATATTATGAAAAAATCAATTTTCGCTTTTATAGCTGCAATTTTACTATTTAGTTGCGGCCGCTTTGGCAACAAAGAAACAGATGGCAAAAAAGATATGCGTATTGTTTGCCTTTCAAAACATCTAAC
>JAKIZK010000177.1 GCA_022708055.1 Bacteroidota bacterium | reverse complement strand
AAGGCATTCCCTGTAGTGATTGCCCTGGGTCATCCATATGTGTGTGATTTTACCAGGCCCTTTGATATCAGCAAGCACCCTTGACTTACCTGCTGGAATATTCCAGCAATCCATATTTCTTCCAGTTACATCCCAGGAAGAAAATCTATTAGTTTTGCCTTTTCCGAGAAGTGAGATATGTTGAAACATAAGATCTCCTTGTTAATTTCATGGTATCATTAAAAAATTATATCATACTTGATACACAAGAAAAATCTAAAAATATAGAAATATGAAATTACAAAAACTTGACAACTTGTCAAAAGGGATGTAGAAATAAAAGGAACAATCTATCAAGGAGAATATATGGCTATTGAATATCGTCGACTGGGAAAACACGGAGTTCTTGTAAGTAATATATGTCTGGGTACAATGAATTTCGGATGGCATACATCTGAAGAAGATAGTTTTAAGATAATGGACCGTGCGCTTGAACTTGGAATAAATTTTTTTGATACTGCTGATGTTTATGGATGGGGTGGTCAAAATGGAGATACAGAACTTATAATTGGCCGCTGGCTTGCACAGGGAAATGGAAGACGCGAGGCAATTGTCCTTGCAACAAAGGTATACAACCCTGTCAAGAGAAAAGAAAATAAACCAGAACCAAATTCTGACAGGGCTTGCCTTTCTGCAATGAAAATAAAAAAGCATTGCGAAAATAGTTTAAGACGGCTAAAAACTGACTGGATTGACATCTATCAAATGCACCATATTGATAGGGATTGCCCCTGGGATGAAATCTGGCAGGCATTTGGTTCACTGATTAATCAAGGGAAAATTGTATACGCAGGATCAAGTAATTTTGCAGGATGGGACATTGCAACTGCCTGTCAGGAAGCGTGGAAACAAGGTTATACAGGACTCGTAAGCGAGCAAAGTGTCTATAACCTTGCAAATAGACATATTGAGTTAGAGGTAATAC
>JAKIZK010000176.1:266-971 GCA_022708055.1 Bacteroidota bacterium | reverse complement strand
ACGGCAACCCCTGAACAGATCAAAGAGGTGACTGATTATACTTTTTTTAACGGTGGGATCACCTATGCCGAAAAGAAGATGAAGGAGTTTGAAAATAAAGCAATGAGTCTTTTGCCCGCCTCAATTTCTGATGAATTCAGAGATACTTTCCGCGCATATTTTGATATTATTGTAAACCGTCAAAGATGATAATCTGATAATCAGCCGTTAAAATAGGGTCAGTGGTTTCCGGTCAGAAATTTGCTGATGTTTCTTAGAAATGACGGCATTCTTTTCCTATAATTTTAGATAACAGGTTGTTTGCCAAACTACTTGCTCCGATTCTAAACCTTTGGTTGTTAAGCCATTCCTCTCCCAAGATGTGTTTTACTATATACCAGTAAACCATAGCTTTTTTGTAATCGGATATTCCGCCTGCCGCTTTTATTCCTACAATTCCACCGGTTTCACCGGCATATTCTTTAATTGTCTGACACATTATACAGAAAGATTCCGGATCGGCTCCTGCAACCTCTTTTCCCGTAGATGTTTTAATGAAATCGGCTCCGGAATAGAGTGCAATGAGACTTGCTCTTTTGACATTTTCCGCACTTCCCAGCGCACCGGTTTCGATAATAACCTTGAGTGTCTTATCACCGCATACCTCCTTTATCTCATTTATTTCATCGGAGAGGGTCTCATAATCGCCGTTAAGAATGTATCCGG
>JAKIZK010000176.1:0-236 GCA_022708055.1 Bacteroidota bacterium | reverse complement strand
TTCATCGGCTCCGTCATGCAGTGCCAGTGATGCTTCGGCAATTTTGATTTCGGGAAATGTTTGTGCCGAAGGGAATCCGCCTGCCACACAGCATGTTTTGACTCTGTCATCATCTAAAGAATAACTTACAATTGAGGCATAACGGGGATAGACACATATTGAGGCAACCGGCTGAAGTTCGGGATAGACTTCTTCAAATGAGTTGACTTTTTCTACAAGCGCCAAAACTGTGTCAT
>JAKIZK010000175.1 GCA_022708055.1 Bacteroidota bacterium | reverse complement strand
GATTAATAGCCCTGGCACACAACCTTCAAAAGTTCACAAAACAAAAAAACACCCCACAAAAACTAAAAAAGGCCGCTTAAAACAACCTTTTTTTGATATCAGCTTCCTTAAAAGGTATCCCAAAAATCAAAACTCTAACAAATCACTTGAGAAACTAAAAATCAAGAAGCCGCATCAAATTTGCTTTTGATACGGCCTCCCCATAATTGAACAGTAAACCGAGAACATACTGTTCAGGATATAAAAGAAGGACTTGGTTACTGTTTAATAATCTTCAATACTTCTTTATTTTTTAGCCTGATAAAATAAATACCATTTGTGTATTGACTGATATCAATACTTTGTGTCTGTGCCGATAATTTAACTCTTTGCAATTGGCGACCTGTTTCATCTATCAGCATAGCCTCAGTTCCCATCAATGTATTATCGCCAATAGCAATAGTAAACAGTCCTTGTGTAGGATTGGGATATACAATAGAATTTAATGATCGGCTACTGTTTATTTGCAGTCGTACAATATTGCTATACTTAAATCTTGCGTCTCTGTCTGTTTGTTTTAGCCGATAATAAAAAATATCCTTTTGCAATCTGTCCACATTATGGTCAGTATATTCATAAAGTGTGGTGGTATTACTATTGCCTATTGCGGGTTTGCTGCCAATGGCTGAAAAACTATTTCCATCAAAAGATCGTTCTACTATATAGTCGCGGGTATTAAATTCTGAACCGGTAGCCCACTCCAGTAAATTATCTTTCCCGATATTTTTTCCTTTAAAATACAGCCAGGTAACGGGCAATGAAGAAGACAAGAAGGTGGATTTCACTTCATCGGGACGCAATGTTTCCATGTTACCCACGCTATCGGTACCCAATACAAAGAAATAATAAGTGGTTGCATTTGCACCTGTAAATGTAGTATCGGTTCTGGTAATTCCTGATCTGAGTATATTAAAGTTAATCCCATCGGTAGATACATATAAGGTGTAATAACGGATGCCGCATCCATTTACATCATCAGCTCCCGTCCATGAAAGATTAACAACATTCTGACTGGTAGCTGGTAAGTTGTTCAGATGAGAAGTAGGAGCAAATGCATCAATGGTATTCAAATGTCTGTTGGTCGGTATGGTGTCGTTGAGGTCAAAAATGATACTTGCCTGTGCCGAAATGGTATCTAAGGTAACAGCTGATTGTCGTGGTTTTACACTAAAGTTGATAAATGCATGGCCATCATTTTGCTTTGTTGAATCCTGAAGCAATAAAAATCCTTTTGTAGGGTTAGTAGTTGGCAACAATGTCGTAGGGTCTATACTTTGTAATTGCCAGAAAAATTTGTTTGTTGAAATATCGTAACCCGCAATGACATCTACATACAATCCTAAGGAATCACGACAGTCAAGCCGTTGTGTATAGGTGCTGGTATTGGGCGGAACCGTGAATGTCAGATTATTAAATCCAAAGCTTGCCAATTGCAAGGTTGTAGCATCTTGTTTGGCTTCAACATTTGAAGTTACGCTTACATATTTTGCAGGAGCAGTTGCAGCTTTACTGTTTTCGTATAAGATGGTATATGGAATTCTGTCTTTTACACTGATCCAATGTTTTTGTGGTTGTCCATCAGGTCCTATCATGGCATTGGGGTCGCCTGATTGGATGATATTTGTTTTCCCTTTTTCTCCATCTGGTCCACTAGGCCCC
>JAKIZK010000174.1 GCA_022708055.1 Bacteroidota bacterium | reverse complement strand
TTTTGAAAACTTCAAAATGAGGGAGCTTACAGAATCATGAATATTAAACAAGGAATGATGAATGATGAAGGGGCCACTTGTTTTCACACAAAAGATTAAAAAAAACGAAATTGCTATTTTAACTTTCTAACGAAGCTCATATTGAAAATTAATATCACATTTTAAAATCAATTATTGGTCATTGGGATCTGTCTTCCTTCGTCATTCATTATTCCTTGTTCAGTGTTCTTTATTCATTAATCCGGATAATACTTCGAAACTTGCTGCAGCAGTTTTTCCTGATTCAAATGTGTGGCAATGGCACCGTTCACCTGTAATATTTCGGCAGATAAAGTATGTGCAAGCTTCAGACAACCCAAATCATCTAATCCCAAAAATTTTCCCAAGATAAACCCGGATAAAGAACCATCACCAGCTCCTGTACAATCTACCACTTCAATATCGGGTGCATGTAATGAAACGGATTTGACGGGCGAATACAATGCAGAGCCATGTTTGCCATTGTGCAACCATATTTGCTGTACGCCTCTTTGCAGCAATTCATCTACTTGTTGTTGTGTAAAAAATGATTTTTCGGAACACAGCACAGGCAGCTCATCTTCATTGGGCGTAACCAGATGTAGTCCTTTTAAATTTACATCTCTGTATTTTTTTGCAGGCGGTACTGATACGGGTTCCAGTATAAAAGGTATTCCTGTTTCATTGCTAAAAGCAAGTAACCACTCGGCAGTATCTACGTTTATGTTTGCGTCAGCCAAAATATATGAAGCGGTTTTTAGTAAGTCGATATGCTTACCCAAATGATAGGGTGTGATGAGGTGATTGGCCGCATTGGTGAGAAATGCTGAAAACAAAGAGCCATCTACATTTAGAATCCCGGTGTATTTCCCGCTCAATCCTTCTTTGGTAATAGAGCCGTCTAATTTTACACCTGCTTCGGTACAACATTTTTTCAACCAGTCGCCATCACTATCGTTGCCAAAAACACTGATCAACTGTACCGGCACGCCAAGCAATGCCAGCTGATGTGCAATATTGCGACTTACGCCGCCGGCAGTTTTGGTTACTACGGCATCGTTGGTGGTTGCCAGTAGCATGGGTTCTTTTGCATGAAAGAGTTCATCTATAAATGCAGCGCCGATACATATAACGGGGTTACTCATGTTGCAAAAATAAAGGCCTTATTCTTCTTTGCGACGAACAATTAAAAACCAATCATTATCCAATGGCAAGTAACCATAATCGTAGCAATAGAAATAGGCTTTGCCGGTTTTAGTAGTATATATATGTGTATGATATTTAAATTGAAAACCGAGACTTTGTAGTTTATCCCGGTTTGCTTTTGCTGTTTCTTCACCATCTGGCAAAACAGATTCCAGAATCTTTCTGTTTTTTAGCAATGCATTGTTGATATTACGCACCAAACTACTGTAATTGCTCTTTGCTTTTTGTTGATTATTGTAGTTGTTTCTGCAATAATCATCGCAAAATTTTTTATCAATTCTGCCTTTTAGTAGTTTACCGCAGGCAAGGCAGTTTTTTTGTTCAGATGCAGTCATAGCGTGGGTTTCAGGCCATGAATATAAGAAAACTTATCCGTGTGCAAACGTTTTTACCCGATTAGCTTCACATAGAAACGATTAATCTCCGGCTAACGTTTTTCGGAGCTATCATCTTTGTGTTGTCAATCGCTGATATCGGTTGGCTGAAATAAATAAATTTTTAAACCGCTTCCGCAAAAAACAAACGGGGGCACAAAATTCAAAGTTATGTACGCATTAAAAAACAAAGTGCAATTGATTGGCAACCTGGGTAACGCACCCAAAGTAAAAACATTTGACAGTGGTAAAAAAATGGC
>JAKIZK010000173.1 GCA_022708055.1 Bacteroidota bacterium | reverse complement strand
GACGGCTGGCCATTTGGCTTAGTTGCTCTCTTTCCATGCTTACGCTGCCGTCTTCCATAGTCATATAACGGGCTTCATCCATATCGCCGCCTTCATCTTTGCGTGTAATGAGTCCTTGCAAATAAGACAATTCTTTTTTAGCAGCATCCAATTTACGTTGAATGATTTCTCTGAACTCCGTCAGATCTGCATCAGAATACCTCATAACCGGACCAGTACTATGTACAGGAGCAGAAATATCTAAAACTGATTTTGTAAAATCAGGCTCATATTTTACCGCCGACTTTGTACTTATTTTTGGCATTACAACCTTGGCAGGTTTGGGTGGCTCTTTTTTTACCACCGGCTGCACTTTTTGTTTTATTGAAACCAAAGATTTGGGATCTACTCCTCCTTTTTTGGCAACAGGCTTTGGAGCCTCCACTTTTGGTGCCGGTGCAGGTGCTGTTGCAGGCTTGCTTACCGGTTTTGGAGTAGGCTTAGCTACCGCTTTTGGCGCTGGTTTAGATGCTGGCTTTGGAGCCGGCTTTTTGGCAGCCACAGATTTTTTTACAGCCGGCTTTTTCACTGCTTTTGCAGTAGGTTTCGTCGCAGGTTTTGCGACTTTCGCTACAGGCTTTTTTGCAACAGGCTTTTTCTTAGGGGCTGGTTTGCTCGCTTTTTTGGGAGCTGGTTTTTTTTTGGTAGCCATAGTTTTACCCTTTTTTTGAAACTTTTACATTTAGCAAATAATCGTTTATTTCAACTCCTACAGCACCGTTTTTAAACGTTTCATCAATTTCTGCCACATTTTCGGGCAAAAACTCAAGTTTGTCTGCAAGAATTTCGGCGCAAATATAGTCTTTAAAACGGGTTAAAGAATCTTTTAATCCATTGGATACTGATACTAAAATTGTCACCCTGTCCGTAAGCTCAAAACCACTGTCCTTTCGTATTTTCTGTATCCTGTTTACAAATTCCCGGGCATTGCCCTCAGCTTCCAGTTCGGGGGTTACGGTTATATCAAGTGCTACGGTAAGCCTGCCTTTACTAGCAACAGTCCAGCCGGGAATATCTTCACTACTAATCTCAACTTCGCCAATTTGTAATATTACATCTTCTCCCTGAACCTGCACATGATATTGACCCTCTTTTTCAATTCGGTTGATGTCTTCCTGTGAAAATGCGGCAAGTGCTGTTGATACAGCTTTCATCTTTGCGCCCAGTTTTTTGCCCAGCGCAATAAAATTGGGCTTTATTTTTTTGCTGATAAATGTATTGTCGGGATTCAGATATTCCATCTCTTTTACATTTACTTCCGCTTTTATCAGGTCTTCTACTTTTTGCAACTGAGCCTTCATGTTTTTATCCAATGCAGGTATCAATACTTTTTGCAAAGGCTGACGTACTTTGATATTTACTTTTTTGCGCAGCGAAAGTATGAGTGATGATGCATCTTGTGCCAATTGCATTCGTTCTTCAAGCTGCTCATCAATTGCTGTAAAGTTGGCCACAGGAAAATCTACATGATGCACCGACTCTTTTTGAAACCTGCCGGTAACAGCATCCAGATTTTGAAAAAGATAATCGCTAAAGAATGGCGATACGGGAGCTATCAGCCTTGTCAATGTTTCCAGACATTCATACAAAGTCTGATAAGCACAAATTTTATCCTGCTCATATTCACCTTTCCAGAATCTTCTGCGGCAAAGACGTACGTACCAGTTGCTCAGGTGTTCATCTACAAATTCTTCTATTGCCCTGCCGGCCTGTGTAGGCTCGTAGTCGTCCATATATTCATTTACCTGCTTCACCACAGTGTTTAATGAAGAAAGAATCCAACGGTCAATCTCAGGCCTTTCGCTTAGCGGAATATATGCTTCTTTGAACGCAAAGCCATCTACGTTGGCATAAAGTGCAAAAAACTGATACGTGTTATAAAGCGTACCAAAGAATTTTCTTTGTACTTCTTTTATTCCTTCAATATCAAATTTCAGATTGTCCCAGGGCGATGCATTGGTGATGAGGTACCAGCGGGTAGCATCGGCGCCGTAGGTTTCTATGGTTTTAAAAGGATCTACCACATTGCCCAACCGCTTACTCATTTTATTACCGTTCTTATCCAGCACCAATCCATTACTCACTACCGTTTTATAAGCAACGGAATCAAATACCAAAGCGGCAATGGCATGTAAAGTATAAAACCAGCCTCTTGTTTGGTCCACG
>JAKIZK010000172.1 GCA_022708055.1 Bacteroidota bacterium | reverse complement strand
GCGTCTTCACAATAAACCATACTGTGAAAACGGCTGCTGTGTATCAATCCATCTCCATGTGTGCGAGGTACATTCGGGTTTATCTGAGCAATAATATACTTTGCTGTATTTACGGCCGAACGGGCAATATCTACCGATACACCCAGGGAGCAATACCCATGATTGTCAGGCGGCGATACCTGCACCAGCGCAACATCTATGGGCAAAATATTTTGTTTGAACAGTTCCGGTATTTCACTTAAAAACACAGGAATATAATCAGCCCTGCCTTCATTTACATCTTTTCGAATGCTTTCCGAAACAAACATTGAGTTGATGTGAAATATATTTTTATACTCAGGTTTATTCAACTGTATATCGCCATAAACGGAAATAAAAACGAGTTCAACGTTGCTCAATCTGTTTGCCTGTTTGGAAAGCTCCTTCAACAAAAAAGTAGGCGTTTGTGCACTGCCTTGTATATACACACGATTTCCTGATTGTACTACTGAGAGTGCCGCTTCTGCCGACTGATATACGATAGGTATTTTCATAAGTCGCAAAGCTAAATGGCTCAACAGAATATTATATCAAAAGATTGTAAATACTTATTTGTGCAAACCCGTTTTTGATGAAACCAGCCATTCTATCGCCAAGGCATACCCTTTCAAACCCAAACCAAAAATGCTGCCAACCGACTTACCACTTACATGAGAAAGTTTTCTGAATTCTTCCCGGGCATGTACATTGGATATATGCACTTCTATCACCGGTGCTTTGATGGCCGCAATGGCATCGCCAATGGCTACCGAAGTATGTGTGTATCCTCCGGGGTTTAGAACGATACCATCATATTCAAAACCTACCCGCTGCAGTTCATTCACGAGTTCACCCTCTATATTACTTTGAAAATAACTGATTGATACTGCTGGAAACTGCTCTTTTAGTGAATGTAAAAACTGATCAAAGGAAATATTTCCATAGATGTCTGTTTCTCTTTTTCCCAGCAGGTTCAGGTTGGGACCGTTGATGATGGCGATTTTCATTTCCCGAAAATATGCAATTGTTACAAATCTGTTTTCAAAAGACTGTACATGTGCAAGGTGATTCGCTTACCGTTTTTTACTTCTGCCTCACGAAGGATGCCTTCTGTCACAAAACCTAATTTAACTAATAGCTTGCTACTGGCTTCATTGCCTGTTTCTACAACAGCTTCCAACCGATGCAATTTCCAGGTGTTAAAAAGGTGCTTAATCATTTCAGGTAACACTTCGGGCATTATGCCTTTTTTCCAGTATTTGGGCAACAACCAATAGCCGATTTCGGCTTTTTCATGTTCAGGATTATAAAAATTCATACCACAAGCACCTACCGGTTTATTGGTTTCTTTGTTTACAATTTTCCACCAGCATCCGGTTTTTTCTTTCCAGATAGTTTCATAAAAATCCATCTGCGCCTTAGTTGCTTTTAATGTATAATAACGGACGCCATAAAATGGAATGACCTGTGGATGACTTAATCCTTCAAAAATAAATGGCTGATCTGCAGCTTTAATTTGTTTGATATAAAATCTGGTGGTTTCAAGTTCGGGAAATGGCTGCATTGCAATAAAATTTTTTTGCTTAGTTTTTACTTTGCTTAATCATATCTATAAATTCATCAAATAAATATCTGGAATCGTGCGGGCCCGGTGTGGCTTCAGGATGATATTGAACTGAGAATGCAGGTTTGCCTTTTACCCGTATGCCTTCAATACTTTGGTCATTGAGATTTACATGTGTTATTTCTATATGCGCTGCTTTTTTTACAGCTTCAGGATCAACTCCAAACCCATGATTTTGTGTTGTGATTTCCGATTTACCGGTTACCAGATTTTTTACCGGATGATTTAATCCTCTGTGTCCATGATGCATTTTAAAAGTAGAAATGCCATTGGCCAGTGCCAGCAATTGATGTCCCAGGCAAATGCCAAATACGGGTTTTTCTGTTTCCAAAATTTGTTTCAATGTATCAATGGCATAATCCATGGGTGCAGGATCTCCGGGTCCGTTTGAAATAAAATATCCATCAGGATTAAACTGATTGACCGCATCCAATTTTGTTTTCGCCGGAAATACTTTTACAAATGCACCACGATCAACCATACATTGCAAAATATTTCTTTTCACACCATAGTCCATTACCGCAATTTTTATTGCAGCATTTTTATCACCCAATTCATAAGGCGTTGTTGTACTCACTTTACTGGCAAGTTCCAGCCCATCCATATTGGGCACAGCTTCCAGTTTTTTCTTCAACAGTTC
>JAKIZK010000171.1 GCA_022708055.1 Bacteroidota bacterium | reverse complement strand
AACAATCATGTAGTTACCGATGCGAGTTACAAGAAAAAGCCGGAAGGTATTATGCTGCCTTTAGATATTTTGAGCAATAATTTTTGGTTTCACCAAACGGTATCTAATCTTCGTGCATCAATAAAGCAAGTGATGAAAGGTGAGTTTAGCATAACTGCGGGTACCTCTTTGGAAAAAACAGATATATTTTTTGAATTGTTGAAAGATGGAAAAGAAGCAAAAAATAACTATTGGACTTTAATGCCCTTTGCCAATATCAATAAAACTTGGAGAGAAAAACTGAGTATTACACTTGCTTACCGCAGAAGCATCAACCGTCCGGGTATTGGACAGTTGAATCCTACGGTAGATTTTTCCGACCCTTATAATATTCGATTTGGTAACGAAAAATTAGAAGCTTCCACTGCGCACAATTTTGATTTGGTTTTGGGCCGCACCAAACCAAAGTATTTTATTAACCTGGGTATGGGTTATAATATTGTTGAAGATGTGTTCAGCACCGTTCGCACCCTGCTGCCCGATGGTAAAACACAAGTAACCTGGGAAAACATCAGCGGCAGAAAAGAATATGAAATCAGCACCTGGAACGGCATTACACTTACCAAAAAACTAAAATTGAATTTCAGCACCAGCTATAATTATAATAAGTACAGCAATTTTGATAAAACAGTACGCAAGTTCAGAGACGGCGGATCTTTTACTTCAAATTTGAGTTACAATTTTATTCCAACCGATATGTGGAGTTTTACGGGGCGTTTCAATCTCAATCGTTTTGCCAATCCTCAAGGATATGCAAGGTGGACAACCAGTATGAATATCGGATTACAACGAAAATTCTTTTTAAAAAAACTGGTAATCACCATCAATGCAATTGACCCGTTTGTTCAGCAAAGAAACAGGTCATATACTTATGGCACTAATTTTAATTTGGAAAGTTTCAGTACCACACTAACAAGAAATTACAGATTGAGTGTAGCTTACAACTTTACAAAAGCACCCAAGAAACCTGTCAAAAAAAATAATTGAGAAAATTTCAAATTGAATTTCCGTCTATGAGCAGGCTAATTATTTTGTAGCTGTACTAATGAACCTGTATTTAAACTGTTTTGGACTGTTTAGAAATTTTGGAAGCCAGCCAGCTGTTTTTTACAGAAATAATCCAGTTTTCTTCCAGCTCTTTTTTGGTTTGTATGATATTGTTGAAGTACAAAGTATCATCATCAATAAATCCGTTTTGAACCGCATATTGTATTTGATTCATGGGCAATATTTGTATTTTATCCTTTATTACAAATGCCAGATGTGTGCGGTCAAATAAGCTTACATTGAATTGCTGCGCAATGTCTTTAATCATTCTTACCGAAGTATCGGTACTGCATCCGCCAATGGTATCTGCTGTATCATCGGCAATTAAAATGATAAACTGACCAAAAAATAAATGGGCTTCACCTTTTACCGGGCTGCCGTGGCTTTGCCACTGCGCCACAAAAGTTTGCAAAATACTTTCCACTTCCAATGCTTCGCTCAAGGTAAATAAACGGTTGCTTTGATAAACCCATACCCTTGAAGCAGGATGAAAATTTGAATTCAATAAATTTCTGTATTCCAGATTCATATTTTTTTTATTTCAGGCTTTCTGCAATTAATTCTGCAATATCCATCACTTTTACTTGTGCTTCTTTTTCTGCCAGCTTCACACCATCGGTAAGCATGGTATTGCAAAACGGGCAAGCAGCAGCAATAATATTAGCTCCGGTATCAATGGCTTCATTACTTCTGTCCACATTCACTCTTGTTGTCCCTTTCTCTTCTTCTTTAAACATTTGAGCGCCTCCGGCTCCACAACAAAAGCCGTTGCTTTTGCATCTTTTCATTTCTACCAGTTCGGCATCCAGCACTTCCAATACCTTTCGGGGTGCTTCATAGATATCATTGGCACGGCCCAGGTAGCAACTATCGTGATAGGTTATTTTTTTTCCCTTAAATGCACCTCCTTCTTTTAAAACAATTTTTCCTTCATCAATCAACTGTTGTAAAAAAACAGTATGATGAATTACCTCGTATTTGCCACCCAGTTCGGGATATTCGTTTTTGAAAATATTGAAACAATGCGGGCAGGCAGTTACAATTTTTTTGATTCCATAATTATTCAATACCTGAATATTCTGATAAGCCATCATTTGAAATAAAAATTCATTACCCGCTCTGCGTGCCGGGTCGCCGGTGCACATTTCTTCTTTTCCCAAAATGGCATAATTGATACCCACTTTATCCAATATAGTTACAAAAGCTTTGGTAATCTTTTGTGCCCGCTGATCAAAACTGCCTGAACAGCCCACCCAAAAAAGCACATCGGGACTTTTTCCTTCGGCAAATAGGCCCGCAACAGTAGGTACATTCATATCTGGAATTTGGTTCAAAACTAAAACATATTGAAATTA
>JAKIZK010000170.1 GCA_022708055.1 Bacteroidota bacterium | reverse complement strand
TGGAGCAGATGATTTAGCTGCAGGCAAAGCCATTTTTATAGATCCTGCAAAATGTCCGGCCTGCCACAATGCAGATGGTGGTGGCAATGCCATTGGTCCCAATCTTACTGATGATTACTGGCTATATGGCGGAAGTGTAAAAGATATTTTTAAAACGATTAAATATGGGACAAATAAAGGTATGAGAAGTTGGAAAGACGATTTATCAGCCAAGCAAATTGCACAGGTGTCGAGCTACATCAAATCAGTATTGCATGGCTCTAAACCCGCTAATGCCAAAGCTGCACAAGGAGAATTATACAAAGAAGCAGGTACACCAGCCACAGCACCTACAGCCGATTCAACAGGTGGCACAAAGTAGTTGTTGATTTCATTTGAAAAAGCCACCATAGCAAAAAAGAGATTTTGTTATGAAAAACACAGAAACAAAAATGTCGTCGCCGCAAAAAGATTCTTTTCGTGACCGCATAGCGACCATTGATGAAAAAGGGAAAAGGAAGTGGATTTTTGCGCAAAAACCAAAAGGAAAATTTTATAACATCCGTTCCTGGGTTAGTTGGGGATTCTTTGCACTTTTTTTCGCTATCCCATTTATTAAGCTCAATAGCAGGCCGTTGTTTCTGTTCAATATTCCAGAAAGTGAATTTATCATCTTTGGTAAAATTTTCTGGCCCCAAGACTTTGTCATTTTCGGGCTTACAATGGTTACGTTTATCGTATTCATTGTGCTATTTACGGCAGCTTTTGGTCGTGTATTCTGTGGGTGGGTATGCCCACAAACTATTTTTATGGAAATGCTTTTCAGAAAAGTAGAATACATGATAGATGGAGATGCCGGCAAACAAAAAGTATTGAGAAATGCACCCTGGACTACTCAAAAAATCTGGAAAAGACTTTTCAAACATGCTGTTATCTTTTTATTGTCATTTATTATCGCCAATACATTTCTTGCTTATATAATAGGCGTAGATCAACTAAAAGAAATTATCACTGAACCCATAAGTGAACATGTAGGTGGCTTTCTTTCCATCCTGATATTTTCATTTGTTTTCTACTGGATTTATGCATTCTTCAGAGAGCAAGTGTGTACGGTAGTATGCCCTTATGGCCGGCTGCAGAGTGTATTAATGGATCGCAACTCTCTAATTGTTGCCTATGACTACAAGCGTGGCGAGCCTCGTGGAAAATATACTAAAAACGAAGAAGCCAAACTTAATCTTGGTGATTGTATTGACTGTTTTCAATGTGTAAAGGTGTGCCCTACGGGTATCGACATACGCAATGGCACACAAATGGAATGTGTAGCCTGTACTGCTTGTATAGATGCTTGCGATGTAATGATGGATGCAACAAACAAGCCACGAGGTCTTATTCGTTATGCATCAGAAGCGGGCATTGCAGACAAAAAGAAACTTCAATATACAGGAAGAATGAAATTTTATACTGTTCTGCTGATTGCACTTACAGCCATTCTTTCTTTACTCATCTTCAGCAGAAAAGATATTGATGGAACTATAATAAGAACCAAAGGCCTCACCTATCAGCAAAGGGGAACAGATAGCTTGTCCAATCTTTTCAACATTAACATTATTAATAAAACCCGCGACAGCATTCCGCTCACATTACGGCTGGAAGGTAATGAAGCAGCGTATGGAAAAATAGAGCTGGTGGGCACACAAAGAATAAACCTGCACCCCGAAGATCAGGCGACTGGATCATTCTTCATTGTTTTGCCCACAAAAAATGTAAACAAGAGAACGCTTGAAGTGAAAATTGGCTTGTATAATGGCGAAAAAAGGCTGAGAACGCTAAGTACTAATTTTACAGGGCCATTCAAACGATATTAAACTGACTGTTATGAACTGGGGAAATAAATTGTTGATTGCGTTTATCGTTTTTATTGGAGGTATTTCATTTTTGGTTTACAGAAGTACACAGACCAATTTTGAAATGGTGGAAAATGACTATTACAAACAAGAATTAGCTTATCAGCAAAAAATTGATCAACGGCATCAAGCAAATCAACTGTCGCAGCAGGTGGCAGTTTTTCAAAATAATGAAGGGGTTGTCATACAATTTCCCCCCGAAATGAAAAACAAAACCCTGACAGGCAGTGCATGGTTTTATTGTGCCTACGACAAAACGAAGGATAGAAAATATAAACTGGAGGCTGATACAAGTTTGTCGCAAGTATTTTCCAATGGCAACATTTTGCCCGGAACTTATACATTAAAGCTTCAATGGGAAGATGAAGCAAAAAAATATTATACCGAAAAGTATGTTAAGGTAAAATAAATGACCTGGAGTGTAATCATAACCGGATTTACATTAGGCGCTGCCGGCAGCCTGCATTGTGTAGGTATGTGTGGCCCACTAAGTCTTTCGTTACCGGTTCATCATTTATCAAAGCCGGTAAAATTTTTAGCTTTACTCCTTTATCAATTGGGCAGGGTGATTACTTATAGTATGATCGGACTGCTTTTCGGACTGGCCGGCCGCAGTATTTATATAGCCGGATATCAGCAGTGGTTTTCAATAGGTATGGGTGTAATCATATTGCTGCTCGCTGCTTTGTATTTTTTAAACAGAAAAAAAATCAGGATTCCTTTTCTCAATAAATTTAATCAATCAGTACATCAACTGATTATTAAAATTTTAAAATCGCCAACACGAATAGTTAGTTTTTTGTTGCTGGGTATGGCCAATGGCCTATTGCCATGTGGTATGGTCTTTATCGCTTTAGCCACCACCTTTACATTACCAT
>JAKIZK010000016.1 GCA_022708055.1 Bacteroidota bacterium | reverse complement strand
ACATCAACTTTGCCGGTGAAGATGAAATTTGCTTGACCTGGACACAAGATCATTTTTTGCTCGTGAGCACTACACCTGCACCCGGATCGTTCAATAAATTTAACTACGACGATGATGCACAAACGCCTTCGCTAAATACCGATAGTCTGATGCAGTATGCTAAGCACATTTATGGAATAAGCAAATCGGCCAGTTTAAGCAGCGATTCCCGGTTTTCAAATTTATTGAAAGATGCAGGCGATATTCATTTCTTCATTAACAGTAATGCATTTGCTCCAAAAGAAATGGGAATTTTAGGAATGACAAAAGCCGGTTCATTTGTAAAAGACAATGCCACCGGAATGGCAATGAGTTTTGATAACGGTAAAGTAACCGTAAATTCAAAATCGTGGTATGGAAAAGAGCTCACCGGCTTTATGAAAAAGTTTCAGCCCAAAAATTTTGACGCATCCATGCTCAATAAAATTCCATCGGAAAACGTAGCAGGTATGTTGGCCATCAATTACCCGCCCGAAGGCATAAAAGAATTTTTTAAGCTAATGGGCAAGGACGGATTGCTCAATATGTTTACCGCAAAGCTGGGCGTATCGTTAGACGATTTTGTAATTGCCAACAAAGGTGATATGATGATTGCCGTTACAGATTTTGCTGTAAAAGAAAAATCAACCACCATCAACATAGGTGATGGTGAACAACATACCTTTAAGTCAACCGGGCCTGATGCCAATATCCTTTTTGCAACTGCCGTAAAAGACAAAGCCGCTTTTACAAAATTGATAGATGTTGTAAAAGGCGAACTTAGCAAGGAAGAAGACGGCAAAATGGCTATGCAAGAAATAAAATATGCATTTTCCGACAACTGGTTTGTACTCGGTAATCAACAATCCACTGTTGATGCATTTGCAACTGCCAATACGACAACTTCACATTCACTTACGTCCCAAATAACCGGACACCCTATGGGCGGGTTTATAGATTTTCAAAAAATTGCTACGGGCATTCCAATAGCAAAATCTGATACCACAGAAGGTGTTGCAAAGGCTGAAGAAAAAATGATTTTGTCATTGACCAACAACTGGGAAAACATCATTTTCTATGGCGGCGAAATGAAAGACAATGCCACTACTACTCATTTTGAAATAAACCTCAAAGACAAAAACACCAATAGTCTGAAACAGCTTTTTAATTTTTTGAGTAAGGCTGCAGCAGAAAAGATGAAGGAAGAAAGAAATTTCGAAAGAGAATTTAATAATGTTGACTCGGCCAATGTATTGCCTGAAGTATCGGTAGATACACCAAGACTTAAATAATAAAACAAATTCAAAATGCTTTCAACCGCAGCCCTATTTTGAGGTTGCGGTTTTTTTTAACCTGTATCCAATTCATATAAAAACTTTCCTGAAATGGTGCGTTTAAAATTGTCGCATATCCAAACCCACCCCAAATTGAATTTTTCTTATTCGCAATTGCTTCCACCCCTTCAGTGGAGGGGGCGCTGACGCTGCCAATTGTAGATGCAAAGAAGCCTACAATTTTAATTGCACCCTTCGTAAATACATTCTATCATTATATAGACATAAAGTTTATTTTTGACCTATGCAGTTACGCATTCAAAATCTTTTACCAACTTATTTTGAAGAAAGCAAAAAATCTCAATCAGACATATGGGGAAAGGATCTTGTATTTTCAAAAGGTGAGTTTATAAAAATTGTTGCCCCATCGGGCAGTGGCAAAACCTCGCTGATTCATTTTTTATACGGTATGCGAAAGACTTATCAAGGCAATATTTCTTATGAAAACCAACTACTGCAATCATTCAATCAAGAACAACTTGCCAAGTTAAGAGCAACTCAACTGAGTATTGTTTTTCAGGACTTGCGTTTGTTTCCCGATCAAACCGTTGAAGAAAATTTATTAATCAAACATCATTTGCAGCCCTTTCATCATGAAATTAAAATAAAAGAAATGACGGAGCGGCTGGGCATAAGCTCAAAACTACAAGCCCGCAGCGGTCAATGCAGCTATGGCGAGCAGCAACGTATTGCCATTATCAGAGCATTATTGCAGCCTTTTGATTTTTTATTATTGGATGAACCATTCAGCCACCTCGACAACGACAATGCAGTAAAAGCTATGGAGTTAATAATCGAAGAATCCGCTTTACGAAACGCTTGTATTTTGTTTGCCGATTTAGAACGTTTTAATCCCTATCCACAAACCCGTTTATTGCATTTATAAATGAGCGCATCTTTTAAAATAGTAAAACAACTTATTCTAAGTGGTGGCAACCGCAGCAGCCGGTTATTTTCATTTGCCGGATTGGGCATTGGCGTTTTACTATTGTTTTGCTGTGTGCAGATGTATTTTAATCTGAAACAACTTACCCGAAAAAATGCTATCCGTAAAAATGGTTTTGATTATATCGCCTTACGAAAGTCTGTTACCAACGAAACCATGGGCAAAACCGCTCTCAATATGTTTGCACCCGGCGAAATTGCAGACCTGCAAAAACAACCTTTTGTAAAAGCGGTAGCTCCCTTAATAGCCAATAATTTTCGTTTACAACTGAGCGCCGGCAGTTTGTTTGATTTTCAAACTGATTTTTTTATTGAAGCTATTGATAATGATTTTATCGACACTTTGCCCGATAGCTTTCATTGGCATGAAGGCGATGCTACTGTGCCCATGATTATATCTTCCGATTTTATTGAGCTGTACAACACTGCCTTTGCGCCGGGCTATGGTTTACCTCAATTATCTGATGCCACTATTTCAACAGTTGTATTCACTATTATTTGCTACGACAGAAACCAAATGCCAGTTGAGTTTAAAGGAAATATTGTAGCGCAAAGCGATCGTTTAAATTCTTTTTTGGTACCCAAAACTTTTTTGGATTGGGCCAATGAAAAATTTGGTGGTGCCCTGGCTACAAATGTTTCCCGTTTATATATAAAAACTAAAGACGCCAACAATCCTGAATTTTTAAAATTTATAGACAGCAAACATTATCGCATCAATAAAGACAAAACCCTATTTGGCCGTGCCAAACAGATTATGCAAGGAGTGATAACCGGTCTTGGAATTTTTGGATTAATGGTAGTTGTTCTTGCATTGATGTTGTTTTCCTTTTATCTACAACTGATGATTGCAAAAAGCAAAGACAATTTACAGTTGTTACTTACACTAGGCTATTCGCCGGGCTGGTTAAGCAAAAAAATGTCGGGTCAGTTTATTCCGGCTTATATCTTGATTGTATTAATAGCATTGGCACTTACACAATTGTTTCAGTTTCTTTTTCACAAATATGTAATGTACGACCGGCCCGAGCTTTCGTCTATGCTGCACATCTCAGTATTTATTTTGGCTGTATTATTAACAGTACTCACTATTATTGCCAATTACAGAATGGTGAAAAAGCTGTTGTATAGATTTGGAACAAATGAATAGCAAAAAATTTAATCAAGAAAAATTTTCAAAAATCATAGCCGCACCCTGCCCTACTCCCACACACATAGTGGCCAATCCAAAACGTGATTTTCTTTTCTTCATTTCATGCAGTAAGGTTGTTGAAATGCGGGCACCGCTACAACCCAGTGGATGACCCAGCGCAATTGCGCCACCATTTACATTTACCTTGCTTACATCAAGCCCTAGGTCTTTGATACAGGCGATACTTTGCGAAGCAAATGCCTCATTCAGTTCAATCAAATCCAAATTGTCGACCTTAAGTCCGGCTCTTTGCAGAGCTTTCTGTGTAGCAGGTACAGGGCCAATACCCATTATAGCAGGATCAACACCGGCAATAGCCATTGATATAACTTTTGCCATTGGCCTGAGCGAAAACTTTTTAACGGCATCACCACCGGCAAGCAATAAAGCAGCAGCGCCATCATTGATACCCGAGGCATTGCCAGCTGTCACCGTTCCGTCTTTGATAAATGCAGGTTTTAAAGAAGCCAATTTTTCCAAAGATGTTTCCCTGGGATGTTCATCATCAACAACAATACTGGTCTTAACTTTGGATATTATTTCTATGGGTACTATTTCATCTTTCCATTTGCCAGCGGCTTTAGCTTTAAAATATTTTTGCTGAGAACAGAGCGCAAATGCATCCTGTTCTTCTCTGGTTATATTCCATTGCTTTGCTACATGCTCAGCAGTTTCGCCCATAGTATAAGGATGATGCAAGGCTGCCAACTGCTTGTTGATAAAACGCCAGCCCATCGTGGTGTCAAACATTTCCTGGCTGCGATTAAAGCTTTCAGTTGCTTTTCCAATTACATAAGGAGCCCGGGTCATACTTTCAGTTCCGCCGGCAATCATCAAATCACCATCGCCACATTGAATAGAACGGGTGGCATCCATTATGCTTTGCAAACCCGAAGCGCAAAGGCGATTGACCGTTACGCCTCCCACCGAAACGGGAAGACCGGCCAGCAACGCTGCCATTCTTGCCACATTGCGATTATCTTCTCCTGCCTGATTAGCAGCACCGGCTATTACATCTTCAATAGCATTTACATCTGCACCGGGGTTTCTTTGTATTAATGCTTTGATAACATGCGCCAAAAGATCATCAGGCCTTATGGAAGCAAGTGCACCGCCATATTTTCCAATGGGTGTTCGCACTGCATCAATGATAAATACTTCTTGCATATAAAAATTATGGTCAAAAATAATCAACCCAAGCCAATAGCAGCTGCTTAACTTTGCACAATGAAAAATGCCCAGATAAGAAATATCAGAACACTATCTCTTGTAGAAATTGAACAATACTTTGAAGAACTGGGCGAAAAAAAGTTCAGAGCTAAACAGGTATGGGAATGGCTTTGGCAAAAACACGCCATGAGTTTTGCCGATATGACCAACCTGAGCAAAGATCTGAGACAAAAACTGGGTGAAACTTTTTCATTTCCGGCATTAACGGTCAACAGCACGCAATACTCCGCCGATGGGACTGTAAAAACCGGCTTCAAAACCTTTGATGGCCACCTGGTTGAAGGCGTATTAATTCCAACAGAAAAAAGATATACGGCCTGTGTATCATCGCAAATTGGCTGTTCGCTAAGCTGTAAGTTTTGTGCTACAGGTTATATTGACAGAAAGCGTAACCTCAACTTTGATGAGATATATGACGAAGTAGTGCTCATCAATCAACAAAGCGAACGCATTTATAATCACAAACTCACCAATATCGTTTTTATGGGAATGGGTGAGCCGTTGTTGAATTATAAAAATGTATTGAAAGCAATAGAACGCATAACGGCACCGGATGGGCTGGCTATGAGTGCAAGAAGAATAACCGTATCTACAGCCGGCGTAGCAAAACAAATAAAGCAACTGGGTGACGATCAGGTTAAATTCAAACTGGCCTTATCGCTACATGCAGCTAATGACGCCAAGCGACACGAAATAATGCCGATTAATGACACCAATAATATAAAATCATTGATTGATGCATTGAACTATTTCTATAAACAAACCAAAAACGAAATCACATTTGAATACATTCTTTTCAAAAACTTTAATGATTCTATTGAAGATGCAGATGAACTAACCAAAATATACAGGCAGGTACCCGCCGACCTGATTAATATCATAGAATACAATCCCATTGACTTTGCCCGCTTTGAGAAGCCCTCTGAAGAAAAAACCGAAGCTTTTATGCGTCATCTTGATAAAAACAGGGTAAATGCACGCCTCAGACGAAGCCGTGGCAAAGATATTGATGCTGCCTGCGGTCAATTGGCCAATAAAGAAAGCCATTAACAAGATTTTACGAAACTTTTCTTATTTCCCATTAAACTTCATAAATCATTTTGGGTCTTTAGTCCTGTAATCAATTTTTATAAGCCCCAAAAAATAAAAGTCATGAAAAAAATATTGCTGGCTCTCTCCCTAGGAGCCATTACTACCACAACCATAAATGCGCAAACCATTCCCGATAGACGTGGAGAAGGCTTCAAGCCAAAACATAAACAAGAAATGGGAAAACGACATCACGGCATGGACATGAAATCTCTTAACCTGACAGATGCACAAAAAGAACAATTTAAGTCGCAAAGAGAAAGCTATCAAAAACAATTGGAAGAGTTAAAGAAAAATGACGGCATCACGGTAAAAGAATACAGAAGTCGTATGGAAAATCTGCACAAAGAAAATAAAGCAAAAATGGATGGCATACTAACTAGCGAACAAAAAGCGCAATTGGAAAAACAAAAAAGCGATCAGAAAAAAATGCGTGAAATTGATAATAAAGCCCGTGCCGAAAAAATGAAACTGCGCCTGGGGCTTACTGATGAGCAGGCTGCTAAAATGGAAAAAAACCGCAGTGAAACAGCTGCAAAAATGAAAGCCATTCACGAAAATAAATCACTGACAGAAGAGCAACGAAAAGAAGAAATGAAAAAACTGATGAAAGCTCAAAAAGAAAATACAAAATCTATATTGACAGAAGAGCAGCTGAAAAAATTGCATGAAGGAAAGAAACATGAATCCAAAAAAATGAAAGATAAAAAGCCTGTTGAGCCCGCAACAATATAATCGAAAATAAAACCCTTGAGAACGCCCCGATCATTAAAAAAGGTCGGGGCTTTTTTATGCCTATCTTTGCATCTCACCTGTTGTAAAACAGCAATCAACACATGAGAAACAAAAGGACTTCCCCCAAAAAAAACGGTTTACCTAAACAGTTTGCCCAGTTTGCTCCCAAAAAAAGCAATGCTGCGAAGAAAGAGCAGTTTAAGCAAGAAAAAAGAAAGTGGAAAAAGGAAAGAGAAGACTTCTTTGATGAAAAAAGAGGAAGAAAATCAAACACGAGCAGACAAATGACTGGTGGCGAATTTAAAAATGCTGCCAACTCCAATGAACGATTTCCAGATAAGAAAAATTTTGATACCGGAAAAAACAGCGGCGGAAATCGTTTACAAATAAAAAAGAGAGCGGATCAACTTTCAGAAATTAAACCGGTAAAGACAAACACTAAATCAGCTGCATCCTCTCAAATGCCGCTAAACAAATTTATTGCACATGCAGGCGTGGCCGCCCGCAGAGATGCAGCCGAGATTGTAAAAAAAGGGCAAGTAAAAGTAAATGGCAAGCCGGTAACAGAACCCGGCTTTAAAGTATCAACCGCAGATGAAATAATTGTGAATGGTAAAAAGATTTTTTTGCAAAAAAATCTGGTGTATATATTATTGAACAAACCCAAAGATTACATTACTACAACCGATGATCCACAGGGAAGAAAAACGGTGCTGGATCTTACTCGAAAATTGACGAGAGAAAGAATTTATCCTGTCGGTCGACTCGACCGCAACACTTCAGGCGTTTTGCTACTTACCAATGATGGCGAGCTAGCACAAAAACTGACACACCCCAGCAATGAAATAAAAAAGATATATCACGCCACTTTAGATAAATCATTGGAGAAAAAGGATTTTGACGCCATCTTAAAAGGGCTTGTGTTGGAAGATGGTATTGCTAACGTGGATTTGCTTGCTTACACTGATTTAAAAGATAAAACACAAATAGGCGTAGAACTTCATAGTGGCAGAAACCGCATTGTGCGCCGCATATTTGAACACTTGGGCTACGATGTTAAAAACCTGGACAGGGTAAGTTTTGCAGGTCTTACCAAAAAAAATATTGAAAGAGGCAAAAGCAGGTTTCTTACAGAAAAAGAGATACGTGACTTAAAATATTTTGGAAAAGGTAAACGATGAGTACATGCTGCTGCATTATCATTTAAAAGACTTCACAATAAAGGAAACGGAAGATTGGTTAGCGCTCAATAAACCTTCGGGATTCCTTTCCATACCTGACAGAGAAGGCAAAGAAGTTTCACTAAAATCTTTGCTGAAAGATAAATATGGAAATATTTTTACGGTACACCGTATCGATAAAGATACCAGTGGTTTAATTCTGTTTGCCAAAAACGAAACAGCACACAAGCATTTAACCAAACAGTTTGAAGAAAGAAAAACAAAAAAAATTTATTGTGGCTTGGTTATAGGTTCACCCGGTGAAAAAAATGGAACCATCACACAACCCATAGCAGAACACCCGGCATTGAACGGAACTATGATGGTACACCGCAAGGGAAAAGAAGCTATTACCGATTATGAAGTATTGAATGATTTTGGAATTTATACTTTTGTGCAATTTCAAATACATACGGGACGCACACACCAGATAAGGGTACACATGAAAGATATGGGCCACCCCATTGTATGCGACCCTTTGTATGGAGATGGGAAACCGATTTTAGTTTCATCATTAAAAAAGAAATTCAATCTATCAAAAAATGAGGAATCAGAAAAACCCATTTTGGGGAGACTGGCATTACATTCACATCAACTTTCATTTTTGGAGCAAGATGGTAAAATGATAACATTGGAAGCAGCGTTGCCAAAAGATATGAGCGCTACACTTCAACAACTATCAAAATGGAAAAAATAATTACAAGCATAAACTTAAGAGAATTCTTCCGCTCCATACGATTACCATTATCCCAACACAAATCATCATAAACTTTAATGGAAGTTTGCCTGAAAGCCGGGCACCCAGTGGAGCAGCTAAGATACCACCCACCATTAATCCGGCAATGACTTGCCAGTGCGCAATACCAATCAATGCAAAAAATGAGAAAGCGCTGGCGGCTGTTACAAAAAACTCACTCAGGCTCACACTACCTATTACGTATTGTGGACTTCTGCCTTTTGAAATAAGTGTACTGGTTACCAGTGGTCCCCAACCGCCACCGCCAAAGCTGTCAAGAAATCCGCCGGTGCCGGCCAGCCAACCGGCCCTTTTTACTTTTCGGGTTCTTTCCTTCCTTCTATATGCCTGTATTAATATTCGAATGCCCAACGTGAGACAATAAACAGCTAAAACAGGTTTGATGAAACCGGCATACTCATCTCCCATCCAAACAAGTACAACGGCACCTGCAATGGCGCCCACAACACCTGGAACCAACAAGGCTTTAAAAAGTTTTTTATTCACGTTTCCAAAACGATAATGGCTATAACCATTTGCAGCACTGCTAAAAATTTCTGCGGTATGTACGCTACTGCTGATGGCTGCCGGTGGCACTCCCATACTCATCAAAAAACTGGTGCAGGTAACTCCATAGCCCATACCCACAACGCCATCTATCAATTGTGCAAAAAATCCAATTGCAATAAATAGATAAAATGTTTTATCCATTTTGAATTGCATTGTTTCAAACAATGTATTGATTGAAAAAATTCCTGAGTAGTCAAAAAAGAAAAGAAGTATTGCTGCGATTGTTAGCAAGATCATAATTACAGCTCCGGCCTTTTGCCACCTTTTTTCATCCTTGATATTCTCTTTACCCGTGCCTTCAACAATAATTTCTTCCGTAGCATCAATCTGACTGCCATAATCGTCAATAACAAAACTTTCATCACCCTTCAGGGTAGAAGAATTTTGTTCCACTGAAATTTGATTTTCTGAAGGACTCATAATATCATTAACGGAACAATACAGCCGCTACTGTACTGTTGCTGGTTTCATCAATAAGAATAGCATTCCCGTTTTGTTTTAATTTTTCATAAGCATCATAAACAAGCGGCACAGCTGTTTTGATAGATGCTGCGGCTACTTCATTCAGTTTTATTGCTTCATCCACCTGCTGCTGCGCCAATGTGTTAACATCAATTTTAAAATGCACCTGTTTTATAACCGCTCGCACTCTTTTGCTTTGATGTTGCAGTAAATATTTGTTTCCTTGTTGCAATGGCTTTTCATCCATCCAACAGAGCAATACGTTAGCCTCTGTAGCAATGGCTGGAAGACTACTCGACAATGCAATGGTATCGCCACGGCTTATATCAATATTATCAGCTAAGTGAATAACAGCGGGCTGCGGTGCAAAAACTTTTACAGCTTCCTGTCCACCCGTTTCTATTTTACTAATGGTAGATTGTGCACCGGATGGTAATACGGTTACTTTATCTCCCACACGGTAAATGCCACTGAGCACGGTTCCTGCATAACCTCTATAATCATGCAAAGCATTGGTTTGTGGTCTGATCACCATTTGCACCTGAAAGCGGGCATCTTTTAAATTTATATCATTTTCTATTTTTACTTCTTCTAAATAATTAAGTAACGACACACCTTCATACCATGTTATATGTGCTGATTTCTCCACAATATTATCGCCCTTTAATGCACTGATGGGAATATAAGCTACATTGTCAAGGTTCAACTGAGCAGCAACCAATTTATATTCTTCAACAATTTTATGGTAAACATCTTTACAATAATCTACTAAATCCATTTTATTTACAGCAACTACCACATGTGGAATTTTTAAAAGAGAGGCAATGATGGAATGTCGTCGTGTTTGTTCTACAACACCTTGTCTTGCATCAATCAGAATAATGATTAAACCGGCATGGGATGCACCGGTTATCATATTTCGGGTGTATTGCACATGTCCGGGCGCATCGGCAATAATGAATTTTCTTTTGAGAGTTGAAAAATACCGATAGGCTACATCAATGGTAATGCCCTGTTCTCTTTCGGCTCGAAGGCCATCCGTAAGAAGAGCCAAATCCACTTCACCATTATCTTTATTTTTTGTTGATCGTTCTAAAGCCTCGAGTTGATCTACCAAAATATTTTTACTATCATACAACAATCGCCCAATCAGTGTACTTTTTCCATCGTCCACACTTCCGGCGGTAATAAAACGTAAAAGATCCATTTCAAAAAAAATTATTCATTATTAAAAATATCCGTTTTTCTTTCTGTCCTCCATCGCAGCCTCAGTTACCCGGTCATCAATTCTGGTTTCGCCTCTTTCGCTGATGCGGGTGGCAATGATTTCGTTGATAACCTCATCCAGGGTTGAAGCATTGGATTCTACAGCGGCTGTACATGTCATATCGCCTACAGTGCGATAGCGTACTTTTTTGGTAACTACAGTGTCTGAAGCTGACGGCTTAATAAAATGGCTAACAGCAACCAGTTGGCCATCGTTAGCAATTACATCTCTATCATGTGCGAAATAAATCGAAGGCAGTTCAATTTTTTCTTTTCTAATGTAATTCCATATATCAAGCTCGGTCCAGTTACTGATTGGAAACACTCTTACATTCTCGCCTTTGTGAATTTTTCCGTTGAAACAATTCCACAGTTCAGGTCTTTGTAGTTTGGGATCCCATTGGCCAAACTCATCTCTTACAGAAAATATTCTTTCTTTAGCTCTTGCTTTTTCCTCATCTCTGCGAGCGCCGCCAATACAGCAGTCAAATTGAAATTCTTCAATAGTATCGAGCAAAGTGTAAGTCTGCAACCAGTTTCTGCTTGGAAACTTTCCTTTAGGTTCGGTTAAATTTCTTTGTTGAATGGTGTCTTCCACTTCTCGCACTATCAGCGTGGCCTTTATTTTTCTGGCCAATGCATCACGAAAATTCAAAGCTTCCGGAAAATTGTGACCCGTATCAATATGAACTAATGGAAATGGAAACTGTGCCGGGGCAAATGCTTTCATGGCAAGGTGTACCAGCGTAATAGAATCTTTGCCACCACTGAATAACAAAGCGGGTTTTTCGAACTGGCCGGCTACTTCCCGAAAAATATGAATGCTTTCCGCCTCCAATTGCTCCAGATAATCTAGTTGATAGTTACTCATGTTTTTATTAATTATTGCTATTATGTAAACCACATTCTTTTTTCGACACTTCCCACCACCACCTGCCGGCTCTATGGTCTTCGCCATTCGAAATGGCTCTGGTGCAGGGCTGGCAACCTATACTTATAAAGCCATTATCATGCAAAGGATTATAAGGCACATTCCACTCGTGTAAGTAATCAACTATCTGTTGATAGCTCCAATGAATAAGTGGATTATATTTAAACAAATGAAATTGTTCATCTACTTCGATCAACTCCATTTCTTTTCTGTTTGCCGACTGATCACTTCGCAAACCCGTAATCCAAACCTGCATATTTTTTAAAGCTCTTGCAAGCGGTTTTACTTTTCTTATGTTACAGCAAGTTTTTCTGTTTTCCACGCTTTCATAAAAACCGTTTACACCCTTATTTACAATATAATCTTCTACATCACTTGCATCAGGAAAAAATACTTCAACCTTTTGTTTATATCGTGCATGAGTTCGTTCTATCAGTTCGTAAGTTTCGTTAAACAAGCGGCCGGTATCCAGTGTAAAAACCCTAATTGGAATTTTTTTTCTATAAATGACATCCGCAATCAGCTGATCTTCCTGTCCCATTGAAGATGAAAAGGCAACTTTGCCGGGGAAAATTGCTGCCACCCGTGCCAATCCATCAGCGAGAGCGAGGTCTGAAAGTTGATTTACTAAATATTTTTTTGTCATAAAATTATTATCCTACTTATTCAATAGACTATTGAATCCAAAAAAAAGCCGTTTAGGCTAATTGTACTTTTTGTTACTAAAACAGTCTGAAATTACCGAAAATATTAAGCAGTTGACTTGAGGTGCGAAAATAAGGGAGGAAATTCACCCTACCAAACCAGTAGACTGAAAATGTTGTAAACTTTACTTAAACTATTAAATCTTGTAAAGTTCTGTGTTCAAGTATTTTAAGCGAGGCATCCCGCACTTCGGTCATCATTTCCTTCAAACCACAGTTTTGTCCATCGCAATCTTTACATTTCTTATAGAAGTACAGGCTTACACATGAAAGCATAGAAATGGGTCCGTTTACAATTCTGATTATAGGCGCAATCTTAACTTTCTTAGGATTTTGAATCAAAAAATAGCCACCTCCTTTGCCCTTTTTACTATCCAGATAGCCTTCCTTTTTAAGTTGAAGTAAAATATTTTCCAGAAACTTCAACGGTATTTTCTTTTTTTTGGCTATCTCAGAAATAAGCACTGGTCCGGCATTATATTTTTCAGCCAGATAGGTTAATGCCTTAAACGCATATTGAGATCTTTTAGAAAGCATAAAAAACTAGTTCAACAATAATGAATAACTAATGGCAGAATTTTTTTGCAGCATCGCTGCTACTCCACAATATTTTTCCAGCGAAAGATCGATTGCCTTTCGCACCTTATCTTCATTTTCAACATCTGTCTTCATTTTATAAAGCACATGTATGTCTTTAAAAACTTTAGGATGCTCTTCCGTTTGATCTGCTTCAACCTCAATCTTAAAATCAGAGAAATCGACTCTCATTTTGGTAAGTATATCCACTACATCTATTCCGGAGCAGCCTGCAATTGCCGACAATAATAAAGCTTTGGGTCCGTGGCCGTTTTTGTTATCGCCATCCATTTTAATTTTATTGCCTTCATGTATTGCTTCAAATTCATGACCCTGCACCCAAGTAGAAACTGTTTTTGCCATATTAGATTAATTCATGTTTTTTATTTTGAGAAATGTTTTCAAGTGTCCAGTCAATTCTTTTTTCAAAATTATACTTTCTTTCAGCACAATTTTCTTTATTACATATTTTGCAAGAAAATGGCAGGCAACCGTCGGTGTGTACAAACAACTCAACCGCTTCGCCAAATTCTTTTCTTACTAAGGCCGACAATGCATCCACTTCGTTGTGTGCTTCATTTACATTGAGAAACCAGGGCACTGTAAGGTGACAATCTATATGCAAAACACTGCCATATTTTATCACTCGCAGATTATGCAAATCAATCCAATTTACACTCCGGTTATGATTCAATAGTGTTACCAAATGTGAAAGTAATTTTATATCCGCTTCATCCATAATGCCGGCAATAGAACGGCGTAATATTTTATAGCCTGTATATATGATGAGCAAACCAAACAGCATGGCCACCACACCGTCAATCCATTTATAACCTGTAAAATGCAATAGCACCAAACCCACAATGATTCCGAGAGTGGACCAGGTGTCGCTTAGCAAATGCTTGCCACTGGCCAGCAAAGCCAATGAATTATTTTTTTTACCAATAAGCAAACAATAATATCCCAGAATAAAATTGACAACGGCAGTTGCAGCCACCAGCCAAATACCAAAATCGACCCGGTGAATAGGAATTGGGTAAAGTAAATTCTTTATGGCTTTATACAAAATAATGGCACCGGCGCTAACAATTAAGGTTCCCTCCACCGCAGCAGAAAGAAATTCGGCCTTACCATGTCCATAAGGATGATCAAAATCTCGAGGTTTGGCCGCCACATAAAGGCTGTAAAGCCCTATCAAGCCGGCGGCTACATTTGCAATACTCTCTAATGCATCGGTAAGTATTGCAACAGAATGTGTAATGTAATAAGCAAAAAACTTTACGATGAGCAACAACAGCGAAATAGCTGCCACCCATTTTTGTAACTTTAAGTTTTGGCTTGCTTTGTTCAACAATTTTTTATTTACTCTTTAATAAAATAGATCCATTGCTTGCGTGCATATTGAAGAAATGGACGTGGGGCATTGGCAAAATCTTTTTCCGTACTATATCTGCCCATTTCCTTTACAAAATCATCTCCTCCTTTTTTATACCCGGGCAATGTTTCCAGATTTGCATTATCTGCTATCACTTCAAAATCAGTTTCAGGCATACCGTACCACATCAATCCACGTAGTGCATATTTATCGACACCTTCGTGCATGATCAGTTTCATATTGGATGGAGAAACATCACTTCGGCAAGCCAACTTATACTGCAAGGTCGTTTCGGCAGTGCCATCATTGTCAAGGTCGGTTACTTTTATGGAGTTTTTTATAAAATCACAGGTAATATCAAAGGGGCAAGAGGTTACCCCATCAGTCATCATCCATAGTTGCTTATATGGCACTTCGCCCGTTTTTGTATAATGAAAAGCAAACAATTCGGAAGTATTACCGGTTTCACCAAATTCGTTTACTCTTTTGTCGCTATAAGGTTCAACCAAAGTTGTAATCAATAAATTTTCCCCCAGCTTATCTTTCCACTTCCATACTTCCTGCAATGTACCTTTCATTTTTATGTTTTCGGGAATATCGGATTTACTTCCTTTTACAGCTTCAATAGGCTCCTGTACCGGTTCTGTTGTTTCTGTTGAAGTCGCTGTTGTTGAAGCGGCAGAATCCTGCTGCCCGTTGGTAGATTTTTTATCAGCTGTATTGTTACAACCAAAGGTGGTTGCTAATAAAAGTAAGAATGAAATTTTTTTCATATAGATGAGTTTTGGTATTTCGAAAATACAGAAAACTGAATGAGCAGGCTGTATTGAAAAAATAATTTATCGCCTCTTCTTAAAATACTTGGTAAAACGGTTATACCATTCCTTATTAAAAAGTTGGGAGTCGTGCATGGCTTTGTAAGTAAGAAAAATGCCAATAGGTACCAATACCATTGTAGCCAGCCACATACCGGAAAAGGGAGTCATTGAATTTTCTTTAGCAAATTTTTCGCCGGTAGTGCTTGAAAAATAAAAGACCATAAAAAAAGCGATTGCAAAAATGAGAGGCGTACCCAGCCCCCCTTTTCTGATAATAGAACCCAGCGGTGCACCTATAAGAAATAGCACCAAACAGGCTATTGACAATGTAATTTTTCGGTGCCATTCAATTTTGTGTTTACGCAGTACTTTGCTACGATCTTTTTCTACCATAGCCATTGATTCGGCACTGCCTTTTATACTCATAGCATTTTCCTTTACTCTATCAATAATAGCATATCGGGCAGAATCAGGCAATAGCTCACTAAACTTTGCAACTTTATTTAAATTCAAAGGTTTGGCCTGCCATGCTGAATCCATAAGATCAGGAAACCGGTACGACATGAAAAAATCTCTTGCAGAACGTAAATTAATACTGTCATTAGCTTTTTGAAGTGAATCGATAGCCCGGCTCAATTGGCGCATACTATACATCTTTTCATTATTCTTATTCACGCTATCGTTGGTCCAGCTTATTTTAAAAGAACTCAGGTCAAACTGCTTCTTGTAATCTTTAAATCCTATGCGCACAAATTCTGTTCCCCCTTCTGTGCCATAGCCGGCGCCCCGCTCCTGATAACGCCATCCGTTTTTTAAATTAAATTCTAAAAATCTTTTATTCCCAGTAACACGCATTACACCACTATCCGCTATTATAAAATTATCCTGTAGCGGATTGCCCTGTTCATAAACAATTACATCTTTGATAATACTGTCGGCTTCTTTTTTGCCAATCTTGATTGCGAAGCCATTTATCTTATCATAGAACACGCCTTCTTTTAAATCAAATGCCGGTTTTGCATATACAATATCCGACAGCAAGGTTCTCGATTTTAAATTGGCCACCGGAATAATATTATTGGAAAACAAAAATGCGATTCCGCTAATAAATAAACATGCAATAAACAAAGGACGCATAAACCGCAACAGCGAAATGCCGGCTGATTTTATTGCAACCAGCTCAAAACTTTCTCCCAGGTTTCCAAAAGTCATTAAAGAAGAAAGTAGCACTGCCAATGGAAGCGCCAATGGAACCAATACAGCACTTTGATATAAAATAAATCGAAAAATAATATCTGTGCTCAGTCCTTTACCAACAAAATCATCAATATACAACCAGAAAAACTGAAGTACCAGTACAAAAAGGGTAATAAAGAACGTGGCAATAAAAGGCCCTACAAAAGCCTTAACAATGAGTTTATCTAATTTTTTGAACACTTATCTTTAATAATATGAACCCGACAAAAATAAGGCTTTCGGCAAAGGAGGCAGAACTCATTAGTAATTCAGAAATTATTTTAACAAAGAATAGCATAGCAGCAAAAGTGAATCAGCTTTTGGGACAGCTTGCTTCAAAACAACAAGCCATAGCCGGTAGATTATTAAAAACAGAATTTTTGCAAGCAGCACCCAAAATTGCTAAAGGAGAAAACTATGAGGGATTACCCTGGCAGTTGCTTGATTTTCCAAGAGTATTTGGTAAAGAAGATATATTAGCAATAAGAACTATGTTTTGGTGGGGAAATTTTTTCAGCACAACGCTTCACCTTGCGGGCATACATCAAAAGGATGCAATTGAAAATTTGAAAAATGCTTATCATCAATTATCCAATGAAAATTATTTTATCTGTATAAATACTGATCCGTGGGAGCATCATTTAGGACAGTCCAACTATAAATTAATACAACAAACCCATTTGCAGGAATACAAACAAATCATTTCTCAAAACAATTTTGTAAAAATAGTCGCTGCCATTCCTTTAATGAATTGGGATGAAGCAGAACAATTTCTGCTGCAACACTTTGAGCTTTTTATTAAAATAATAAAATAGGCGGGGAAGACTAGTTGCCCAACCGGTGAAAAAGTTCTTTTACCTGATAATCCCAAAGCAAACTTTGATCTTTGATGTCTTTTTTCTCAGCAAAATCTTTGATAACCAAAATAGTCTGATTCGTAATTTCTGATTTATCAATACTAAATTCAAAATATTCAGTTTTGGCTGATGTAAGCCAACGAAAGCGGATAAACTTGTCAGGTTCATTATCCAATAGTTCAGCTTTCTCAACAGTACCACTCCAGTTAAAATAATAAACACCATCCATTTCATCTACATTATCCGCAAACCACTCGCCCAAACCAGCCGGGGTTGACAAAAATTCATACAAAATATTAGGCGAACACCTAACCGGATATTCCAAAATATATAATTGCTTACTCATTTTCTTGCTCCTAATCAATTCAATAGGTGCAATAATAGAGAAATAATAACAGTAGCAAAATATTTTTTTTGTTTATTTTTTTGGCAAATCGTTGACTTGTATTGAATTCACCTTAATTTTTTTGTTAAGAGGTTCCCAAAATATTTTTGGTTTATTGCCGAAATCGACCTACTTTGCCCATCAGTTGTAACCTTTCTGAACCAAAAGGCCAACTTCAGGTGGATATTTTTAGAGTCATTAAGTGACTTTAATATTCTTAAACCCTATTAATAACACCATTAAAAATTCCAACCTATGAGTATGCGTCAACTCAAGATCTCTAAGTCGATAACCAATCGAGAATCACAAAGTTTAGAAAAATACCTCCAGGAAATTGGCAAGGTAGAGTTAATCACAGCAGAAGAAGAAGTAAAACTGGCCACGCTGATAAAACAGGGTGATCAAAAAGCATTGGACCGGCTAACCAAGGCTAACCTTCGCTTTGTGGTTTCGGTAGCCAAACAATATCAAAATCAAGGGCTTTCGCTACCCGATTTAATTAATGAGGGAAATCTAGGGCTGATAAAGGCCGCACAAAGATTTGATGAAACCCGTGGTTTCAAGTTCATTTCTTATGGCGTATGGTGGATACGTCAAAGCATATTACAAGCACTGGCCGAGCAGGCAAGAATTGTAAGATTGCCACTCAATAAAGTAGGCATGACCAACCGTATTCAAAAAGCTTACTCCCAGCTGGAACAGCAATTTGAAAGAGAACCATCAGCCGAAGAACTTGCCGAAGTTTTGCAAATGGATATTGAAGAAGTAACGGCAACGTTAGGCATCAATGCACGTCATGTAAGTATGGATTCTCCACTTTCTGAAGGCGAAGAAAACACATTGATAGATGTACTGGAAAACCCAAATGCAGATAGTACAGATGGCGAACTTATACATAACGATTCTCTTAAAATTGAGATTGACCGCAGCTTAAAAACACTAACCGAAAGACAAAAAGAAGTGATTTGTTATTTCTTTGGTATAGGCGTAGATCATCCATTAAGCCTGGAAGACATTGGCGAAAGATTCAGCCTTACTCGTGAAAGAGTAAGACAGATAAAAGACAAAGCCATCACCAAGCTAAAATCATCCAACAGATGTCAGCTGTTAAGAACCTATTTACAGGCATAAATTAAAACGATTCTACTGAGCATATTTCTACCCCTCACATTATCTTTGCAACTCTTTTAAAGTGAACATTAGTAGTTCACTTTTTTGTTATAAACAGTGAAAACAATAGTGATTTATGTTCAATTCTTTACAGGAAAAATTAGAATCGGCTTTTAAAAACCTGAAAGGCCAGGCCAGAATAACGGAGCTAAATATAGCAGCAACCATAAAAGAAATACGCCGTGCACTGGTAGATGCTGATGTGAATTATAAAATAGCCAAAGATTTTACCGATAAAGTAAAGGACAAAGCCATTGGAGAAAAAGTAATCAACTCGATTTCGCCGGGGCAGTTAATGACCAAAATTGTAAAAGACGAACTGGCTGAATTAATGGGTGGAGCTGAAGCAACCTTTAATGCAAAAGGGAATCCTGCAATCATTCTGATAGCGGGATTGCAGGGCTCAGGTAAAACAACATTCAGCGGGAAACTTGCCAATTATCTTAAAGCAAAAAAAGGCCTCTCCCCTATGCTGGTAGCAGCAGACATTTACCGTCCGGCGGCTATGGAGCAGTTAAGAGTTTTAGGCGAGCAAATAGGCGTGGATGTGCATATAGAAGCTGAAAATAAAGATGCCGTGAGCATTGCACAAAATGCAGTAAAAGAAGCCAGGAGTAAAAACAAAAATGTGATCATCATAGATACTGCTGGCCGCTTGGCTGTAGATGAAGTAATGATGACCGAAGTCGCCAACATAAAGCAAGCTGTAAATCCTCAGGAAATTCTTTTTGTAGTTGACGCCATGACGGGTCAGGATGCTGTAAACACAGCAAAAGCATTTAATGACCGCCTTGATTTTTCGGGAGTAGTACTCACCAAACTGGATGGCGATACCCGTGGTGGTGCCGCTATTTCCATAAAATACACCGTAAACAAGCCTATCAAATTTACCAGCAGTGGTGAAAAGATGGACACATTGGATATTTTCTATCCGGAAAGAATGGCTCAGCGTATTTTGGGTATGGGCGACATTACTTCATTGGTAGAAAAAGCGCAGGCCAGCTTTGATGAAGAGCAAGCCAAAAAACTGGAAGCCAAAATCAGGAAAAACAAATTTGATTTTGCCGACTTTAAAGCACAATTAGAAGCTATAAAGAAAATGGGCAATATGAAAGATATGCTGGGCATGATACCCGGTGTGGGCAGCAAGGTAAAAGATATGGATATTAATGAAGATTCATTCAAAGGAATAGAAGCCATGATAAACTCCATGACGCCTGAAGAAAGAGCCGACCCTGATTTGATTGACGGCAACCGCAAAAAAAGAATTGCCAAAGGAAGTGGCAAAGACATTCAGGAAGTGAACAACTTTATGAAGCAATTTGAACAAATGCGAGGTATGATGAAGAATATGAATAAAATGGGTGCTTTTGGGAAAATGATGCCCGGAATGAAGCGATAAACAAAAGAGGTCTGTTTTCCAATTCTTTACCCCAAATTTTTATTGTCTCCAAATGATTTGAATCAGGTGCTTTCAGTCCTTTGTAGTTTGGCATTTTCAATATTCAAACTTATCTTTGCTCTCTGGTTTCAACCGGACTTAACAATTATTGTTTAACGCCTTTAAATTTCTATTTAAAATGGCAGCAAAAATCCGTCTTCAAAGACACGGGTCAAAAAAGAGACCCTTTTATTTCATCGTAGTTGCAGACGGCAGATCGCCACGTGACGGAAAATTCATCCAAAAACTAGGTACGTACAATCCACTGACTGTTCCGGCTACTATTCAGCTTGACCGTCAAAAAGCTTTGGATTGGTTGAACAAAGGAGCAACGCCTACCGACACGGTTCGTCGTATTCTTAGCTTCAAAGGAGTACTGTATCTGAAACACCTGCTTCGCGGTGTAAAGCTGGGATTGTTTGATGATGCTACTGCAATGGAAAAATTCACAAAATGGAGTGCCGAGCACGACGTACATGTGAAAAAACGCCAGGAAGATGCCTACCGCCAAAAAAGAGCCAGACGTACGATGCCTGGCCGCAGGCCTGAGCCAAAGGCTGAAGGCGGTGGTGAAGCATAAAAACTTTCCATTCCTGAAAAAACTGAATCCCCGGCTTTGCGCAGGGGATTTTTTTTGAAATATCAATAATCACTCGTTCCAAAATTAGTATCTACATTTATCTATTAAAAAAAACGAAAAATTGTCTTCTTATTTTAATATCGGAAAGTTTGTAGCCGTACACGGGTTGAAGGGCGAACTATTATTGCAACATGAGCTGGGCAAAAAAACGAGCTTGAAAGGACTGCAGGCTATTTTCATTGAAGACAAAAAAGAATCCTTTCTTCCCTGGTTTATAGAATCGGTAGTAGTAAAATCAGAAAAAGAAATATTGATGAAATTAGAGCGCATTGATACACGAGAAGCTGCCATGAAATTCAATCAAAAAAAGGTATGGTTTCTGGAGCAGGATTTTAAAAAATTTAGTTCTAAAACGGCTCCTTCTGGATTATTAGGTTATACCATTATAGATCATCAAAAAGCACTTGGAGAAATTTTAGAATTGATAGAACAACCACAACAACTGCTTTGCCGTATTGAAATGAACAAGCAGGAAGTATTGATACCCTTGCACGAAGAGACACTTAAAAAAATTGATCATAAGAAAAGACAGGTGCATGTGCAGTTGCCCGATGGGCTTTTGGGTATTTATCTTTGATAATAAATTTCGCTGTGACCGCTCCCATTCCATATATTGCTCATTTTGATTTGGATTCATTTTTTGTTTCGGTTGAAATAAAAAACAATCCCTCATTAAAAGGCAAGCCGGTGGTAGTAGGCGGTTATGAACGTGGTGTAGTAGCCGCTTGCAGTTATGAAGCCCGCAAATTCGGAATACAATCTGCCATGCCCATGAAAAAAGCAATGCAAATGTGTCCGCAATTGATTGTTACTAACGCCAGCCGCGACCAATACAGTAAATATTCACGATGGGTTACCGATATTATTGCAGCCAAGGTTCCCCTGTTTGAAAAAGCCAGTATTGATGAGTTTTATATTGATCTGAGCGGTTTGGATAAATTTTTTGGCGTAAGCAAATATGCCCGGGAGCTGAGGCAGCATATAATTGACGAAACCGGTTTGCCAATTTCCTGTGGGGTTTCATCAGCAAGGTTTATCAGCAAAATGGCTACCAATGAAGCCAAGCCCAATGGTTATTTAGAAATACCACATGGAAGAGAAACCGATTTTTTATGGCCATTGGGTATTGAAAAAATAAATGGCGTAGGTGTACAAACGGAGCAACAGCTGAAGAGCTTTGGCATTTACACGATTGAAGATTTGGCAAAAACACCAATAGAATTGTTGAAGAAAATTGCAGGTAAATGGGGCGAATCACTTTGGCACAAAGCCCATGGCCGTGGTAGTGCAGAGATAACCACTGACTGGGAGCAAAAAAGCATGAGCCATGAGAACACTTTTGAAAAAGATTCAACAGATACTGATTTTATAAATAAAGAACTGGTACACCTTACTGAAAAAACCGCCCATGCGTTGCGAGAAGATGAAAAAATGACCGGATGTGTTACCCTAAAAATAAGGTATAGCGATTTTGAAACTACCACACGACAAGATACGGTTGACTACACAGCGCTGGATGATGTGTTGATTGCGAAAGCAAAAGATTTATTTAAAAAAACCTGGCAAGAAGGAAGACCCGTCCGGTTAATTGGTGTTCGATTCAGTCAGCTGATACCCATTTCCATGCAAATGAGTTTATTTGAAAATAATATAGAAAAGCTAAGCCTATATAAAGCGGTAGATGACATCAAAGAAAGGTTTGGAAAAGGAGTAGTAAAGAAAGCGGTTAATACAACTTTTGATAAAAACGAAAAGCAAAGGCTGAAATCGTAGCGTTTAACAGAAAAAGAATATGAAAACAAATTAAATGCAACCCAAATGCTTTTGGTACGTCTTTTTAATTCAATAAAAGCTTGATTTTTATTACAGCTTATTTAAATTTGACATATATAAATTATTATTTATGGATAGAAGAAAATTCATTAAAAAATCGGGAAACTTATCAATGGCTGTTGCCGGATTACCACTGGCCAAAAAATTACTTACACAAAACACTTACAGTGTTTATACCCAAAAGAAAGATCCCAGTTTGCCCAATCAATCAGAATATAGTATTGAAGTTTTTCATTCCGCATTAAAGAATTTTTCAACCTCCGGTGAGTCAGATAAGGTACTTAAGTTTTATATTTTTTACTATAAAGAAGCAAACCAAGCTGTTTCTAACAGTTTATTATATCACTCATTCACGATATCCTCTGTTGCAAAAGACTCAAAAGACGATACAGCTTATATTGTAAAAACTAAAAACGGGAAAAGAAACTCAGGTGAATTGGTTTGGCCAAAAGAAATACCAGCCAATCCGGTTTTTAGAATAATAATTGATGAGTCGGCAAAATTGCTCAATAGTAAAGGAGCAGCCATTGCAGATATGCTTTATCAGGATCCAAATGATGATGATATGGGTTGCTTTATAACAACTGCCTGTGTAACCGAGAGAGGCCTCGCAGATGATTGTGATGAACTGACTACGCTTCGCTATCTGAGGTCAAACTATATGCGTAAAACAGCGCAGGGTAAAAAATTGTTAGATGAATATCAAACATTAGGGCCGGCAGTAGTTGCTTCCATTGCTACTTGCGATAACCGAAAAGAAATTTATGACTACCTGTTTTGTCACATGATAAATCCGGCGGTTGACATGATTAAAAACAAAAACTATCAGGAAGCCGTTGACTGGTATCAGGGATTTGCGGAAAAATTGAATGAAAATTATTGCTGAATATTATTCAATTAGCTGATATAAAGGCATTTTTGAGTTCTATTTTCTTCGTATAAAAGGCACTCATTACTTCAAAACAATTTTGAGTATTTAATAATTTATTCTGATAAATTCTTATTGACAGAAGGGTAATTTCATTTATATAACTAAGGAAAAGCAATTATTTCCCTTAGGCAAATTAGGTTTCGTAAATCCTTTGCTCATCGGTTAGCTCTATTTTTGAATTGTGCAAGGAATAAGAATGCAGAGCCGTCAAAGTCGCATACACTTATCTTAAATAACGGTAGAAAAAAGTTCTCACTCTAAGATTTTGAATTTAAACCGGCATCGTAATTCTTTACAATCTTGCCAAATTAAACTTAATAGCCTTCCCCACCGGGACGGCATTGTTGTTGGCTTCCGGCCGGAGCAATTTTTTGCGATGTGCATCCACCGTATTCATGCTATTACAATGTCTTTAACTAAACCCGATAAGTACTAATTTACCACAAACTTTGCCTGATAACTTAAAACATCATTTCTGACTTGGAGAATATAGTTCCCTTTTGAAAATTTAGTTACATCCAGATTTTCAAACCCTGAAAACGAGATAATAGTTGTAGTATATATTTTTTTTCCTCCAAGATCATATACATGTAATTGCAGACGCTCCCCTTTCAATCTCTCCGGTATTTTTAAAGTGATAATATCAGTTGCCGGATTGGGATAGACTTCCAGGTTATCCTTAGGTTTCATTTGAACCACTTTGGTGACACTATACTCAAACCTTCCATTCGGAAGTTTTTCCCTGATACGATAATAACAAACCGGATAAAATGGTGAGTCATCCGTAAACCCGTAATCTCTATTGCCTGTTCCGGGCAATGATGCAATGGTGCTAAAGTTAATTCCGTCGGCAGATTTCTCAATATAGAATTGAGTAGCGTTACTTTGGCTATAGTCCACCCAGTTTAATTGAACACTTGAACCCAAAAGCCTTGCATTAAAGTTCAAACCAATGGGTAGTACTTGAAAATTACATAAAGAAGCGGTGTCCATTACTTTTGAAAAGAATTTTGCGATGCTATCTGCCACTACAGAAACACTCGGCAGAATACTATGTGAAGTTGTAAAATTTACATCTCCGCCATTGTAAGGCCAAAATTTGATTGCAGCCGGATAAGACATGCTGTTTAGTTTATTTTGAATCCAATTGGAGCCATAAATAACCGGCCAATACTGATTTGCCCAAACATTAAACAAAGGGTTTCCATTAACCGGATTGTTATTTAAATAACTAAAGGGCTTTCCGGAATTATATGGAACAACAATATCGCTTGGAATATGATAGATAAACAGAGCCGGTTTATTATTCTGTTGCACAAAAATGCTTGTATCAAATACAGCTCCGGATAACAATGCTGCACCCATTACTTTAGTATCATAACCCATGCTAGTATGCGAACTTCCGTTTATATCTCCTAAATCCGGCCTGATATAGCAACTGGCATTGTTATAATCAAAAGGAGCAGGATTATAAAATCTATAAACAACATTGTCTTTTTGGTAAGGCCCACCTACCTGCGTATTAACCCATGTTCCAAAAAAATCCCACCCCCAACCCAGCCAACTGGGATTTGTTACTGCGGTTTGAGCTCCGGCGCCTAAAGGTTTCTCTGTAGCTTTGTCTAAAAAAATAGCGGAATAAATATCAATAGCCCCGGCGCTATGCCCACCCATAAACACTTTGCAAGTACTGGTACTATCCGCAATATGATTTTCTTTCATCATTCTAATTACGGCCTTAATATCCTGCTGTGCCCGATAACCAGCCCTTATCGCCTCCAATGAATCGCTGATAAAAATATGGGCAGCTCCTTTAAAATTATTGGTTGTATTATCATCATAGTAGATCAACATCCCTTCTGTAGTTAATGCCGGTGAGCCCTGAGAATATTGTCGTAAATGGGCGCCCTCCCTATATTCCATTGAAACAGATACATAGCCTCTTTTGGCAAACTCCTGGGCAAACAAATTCATTTCGTAGTCGTTAAAATCTGTTGTTGAAACATTACCGCCACCATGCACAAAAATAATTACGGGTCGTTCCGGGTTTTCGTCGCCAATGGGTTTGTAAATATTGACCTTAAGCGATCTTTTTCGGTTACAGAAATTAATGGCAGAATCAACAAAATATGCTGAATCTTTCCGAATCTGATATACGGGATTTATATAAGATTGCGAATGTGCAGAGGAAACTTCTAAATGTAATAACAGGAATAGGAAAACATATTTAACTACAAAACTTCTCATAGAGCATTTATTCTACTTTAGTTGGTTTAGATTGAAGTTATAAATTTTTTTCAATATTTCATCACGAAAGGAATGAGAGTGAACCTCAGATTATGGCACTCAAACGATATAAACTTTAAATCATAACCACTCTAAGGTCAAAACTTTAAATATAAAAAAACATTGTTCAGCCCCAAGGTTGCCTGCATTAGTTAACCAAAGAGATGCTCCGGTACGTTTCTATTTTTTATCATCATTTCCCAGCGAATATTTCAACATTCTTATGTATTTCGCAAATAATTTTCTTGATTAATGCAGGAGGATCTATACAATTTTTTAAACCTCATTCCCACCCGACAAAAGGCTGTAATAACCACCTAATAATTTTGAATGTTCAACTAACATTCTATTAGAAATATTGGTTTATGCAGGCGGAAAAAAACCTACGAAATAGCTTATCCTGCAAAATTTTAAAAACAAATGCCTGTGTATGAAACCGGCCTTTTATAATATTTGTAGCTATGATGCTTCAGGTTGTTATTAAGTTAGCGACCTGCTCTTTTTCAAGTTTTCTTTAAACTTGCAGCATTATAAATTGTCTAACCAAAAATATTAATCGTGCAAAAACAATTTATTTTATCTGTTACAGGATTTCTTATTGCCTTGTCAATATTAGGTTTTACCAAAAATGAGAGCCCGGCTTCGGCTCAAAAGAACGATATGTATTTTCCGCCGCTAAAAGGCAATACCTGGGAAACCATTGCACCCTCTGCACTGGGCTGGAACGTGGATTCCTTAAATCAACTTAAAAATTTTCTTGCCAAAAGGCAAACAAAAGCGTTTATCATTTTGGTAAATGGAAAAATAGTAGTGGAAGAATATTTTAACGGGCAAACCGCCTCCGATCCTTGGGAGTGGAACAGTGCAGGCAAAACATTATTAGGTGTTACAACAGGCATTGCACAACAGGAAGGACTGCTTAGTATCAACAATAAAGTTTCCGACTACTTAGGAAAAGGATGGACCAGCGAGCCTTTGAGTAAGGAAAATCTAATAACATGCAGGAGCTTGCTTACCATGACAACAGGACTCAATGATGAGCGCCAATTTATAAGAAAAGGCGGCCTCACCTATATTGCGGATGCCGGAAGCAGATGGTCTTACAGCAATGTGTTTCAAAAAATGTTTGAGGTAGTAACTGAAGCAAGCTATGGTGATTTTGAAACTTATTTTAATAACAAACTGAAAGATAAAATTGGTATGGATGGCTATTGGAATAAGGGACTCATTTTTACCATTTATCACAGTACCGCACGCAGTATGGCTCGCTTTGGTTTGCTGGAGTTAAACAAGGGAAAATGGAACAACGAGCAAATTTTAAATGAAACATATTTTAATGAGAGCATCAATTCTTCGCAGTCTATCAACCCGTCTTATGGTTATTTAACCTGGCTCAATGGTAAATCCCAATACATGCTACCGGGTTCTCAAAAAGTTTATTCCGGTTATTTAATACCCAATGCACCGGCAGATATGTTTGCGGCACTGGGTGCAAAAGATCAAAAACTCTACGTCATACCCAGTAAAAATATGGTGATAGTACGAATGGGAAATGCTGCTTATCAGGGCAATGCCAGCTTTGCAAAATCGGGTTTTGATAATGAGCTTTGGGGAAAAATTATGGGTGTAATAAAATAATTTGCTTATGACTTTATTTATTAGCACAACATTTTTTTAATAGATTTTACTTTTTCTATTAGCAAAAACGATTATACCATTTGAGTATGGTATGCAAACATCAAAAAGCACCGGACCAAGCCTTCATCTCATTTCAGAAAAAAAATTACATTTCTACTTTATTGCATTTGTCTTTTCCCTATGCAAAGTCAAGGTGATGTGCCCTCTGACCAAAACTCATTTTGCTATTTTACAGGGACCGTATAATTTTCAAAGCGTACCGGCCTCCCATTACCTGAATATGTTTTTTTCAAAATAAATAACCTAAGCAGTATAAAATTTAATTGGATAGTTTTAAAATATTGGATTTGTCTTTTGTTACCAGGCCCATGCCATGGCAATTATTACAAACGGCAGCACGGTCTCTGCCGCCACTTATATATTCGTTTCCTACTTTGGCGCCCCATCCATCTTTTTCTGTAACGGCGCCATAGCCCTGGCATACTTTACAAATATAATTTTGATCTGATAAGGTATATCTACCGTTGGCCAGTTCTGTAAACTTTATGTTTACATTTTCTCTGTACATTTTTCCACGGCCATTTTTGTCAAAATATCCTCCTGTTCTTTTTTCGGCAACATAGTAACCGTTGGTATTGCAAACTGCATATTCAATAACATACAAAGAGCCGGTATTTCCCATTTTTAAAACAGTTCCTTTATCGTAAAGGCCATTTTGTTTGGTAATATCATTATAGTGTGCATTGGCGCAATCTTCTTTTTTTACCGTTGTTATTTGTGTTTCTGTTTTTTTAACAGGATTTGGATTTACGGGTGTTGTAGGATTGGCGGTGCTTTTGCCCCAGGGAGCGCCGGGAGGAGGCGCTATGGATGGATAAGCAGGCTCGGGTTGTTTGTTATTTTTAGCCACGTATTTATCTACTGTATATTTTGATAAAGCTTTAAATGCTGCAACCTGCTCCGGTAACAATTTTGGATAAATACTTTGTGTAAAAAATCCGGTATTCATTTTACTTGCCTTCATTATAGACTTAAATACTCCATAAAAATCTACATCCATACCTTCTTTAAATTTGGCAACTGCTAAACTTGTTTTGTCGGCTTCGGAATAATTCATCTTGTCAATCGCTTCCATATAAGTAGCCAAAGCAGCTCCTCTTGCATCGGAAGTAGTAGCAGCATAAAACTCTTTTTGAAAATTAGTTTCATGCGGCTCCGGCGATGGAATGCTTGCAGGATAAACCTTCTTTTCGGTAATGGCAGGAGTAGAAGTATTGCCCTGAAAAGCTCCATTTACAAAATCCCCTTCATTAACCTTCCCATCCTTAAAAATATATTTTCCCTTGCCATGCATTTTGCCATTAAGCCATGCGCCTTCATAGGAATTACCATTTGACCAGCTTATTTTTCCAAAGCCATGAGGAGTAGTGCCGTCACCGGCAACCTCTCCAATATAAATTCCATTGGTAAAAATTACTCTTTTAGATGGTGGCGCTTGTTTTCCTGTTTTATCAATATAAAAATACTTTCCATTTAAGGATACGGATGCTTTGCCATATTGAAAAGAACTGAGGGTGCCGTAAATCATTGGGATTATCAGTTTGCCGGTATTATCAATATATCCGGCTTTTTTATTTTGCATTACACAGGCCAGCCCTTCTGAAAAGGGATTGACGTTTTCATACAAAAAAGGAATCACTTGTTTTCCGGTTTTATCTATAAAGCCCCATTTACCTCCATTTAATAAGTAGCTATTGTCTAAAGTTCCACCTCTATTTACAGCAGCCAGGCCTTCAGAAAATTCATACGCATAATCGAGAGTGGCGGCTATTACCTGCTTCCCGGTTTTATTGATAAACCCATACTTGCTATTTAATTTTATAAGTGCCAAACCATCTCTTAGAGATCGGGCTTCATCGTAAATAAAGGGCAGCACTGTTTTATTGTTTTTATCAATATATCCCATTTTTCCATTCAGCCTCACTGCAGCTATCCCCTCATGAAATCCTAATCCGGAAAACTCGTACATAAAAGGTATGATTGTTTTACCTGTTTTATCAATAAACCCATTTTTTTTATCCTTTTGTACGGGGCAAAGTCCTTCATCAAAACCGCCTGCATTTTCATATTGTGCAGGAATGATTTCAAAGCCTTTGGTATTGATAAATCCGTATTTGTAATCGTTGGTTTCGTAATTGCCAAGCCTCACCCTCGCCATTCCCTCTTCAAAATTGTTGATAAAATCATACTTAGACTCAAGTATGATGGCCCCTGTGTTCTGATCTTTTAAACCATATTTATTATTGGCATCTTTAAAGATGATGGGATCCTGTGCCAGAAGCAAAGGCAAACAAGTCAGAAAAAAAATGATTGTGCTAAAGAAATTTTTCATAAAAAAACTTTTTACATAGACAAGATTCACTTCTTAATAAATTTTCACATATTTGGGAAGTGAATCCGATACATTTTTCAAAGAATTTACTACTCCCTTTTTCTTTCAAGCCAGGTAGTATAAAACCGCATAGCAACAATTGCCACCAATAACAAAACAGCAAAAACAAGTGCTGAAAAACCCGCTTTATCAAAGTTATCAAAAATTTGTTTTTTATCGGTCACCAGAAACAGGGGCAGTCCTGCCAAAACAATTGATAAACCCAAGCTAAATGATGATGCACTGGCCGGGTGTAAGGGAAGACTTTGTCCCATCATCAACAAGGTTACGGGTACCGAGCTTTGCAAAAAAGCAATGCCCGCACACAACATATAAATATTTTCTTTGCCAAATTGAAAAAGCAACAGCGCTGTTATTAAGGTAATATAGATAAACTTTTTAACGCCCATTTTATCAGCAATAAACCCTCCCATTATTTTACCCAAGAAAGCACTGATGCCCAGATACAAAATGCCGTTTTCATAGTTTTCAGCAACATAATTTACTACATCAAACAGAAAGGATCGAAAACACATAAACAACAAAATCAACAGCATTGCTAAATCATGACTGTCTAGTTCGCTTTGCTTTTTTTCAGCTGACTTGTACTGAGGCAACCGGGCTCTAAAAATTAAAATACTCAAAACCAATATTGACAACATTAACATTGAGGGAAGTAATAAACCGGCACCCCCTAAAACGCCACCTACGGTAAGCCCTAAAACACCGGGAGCGGTAAACAAACCAAGCGGGCCGGCTTTATTTTGATGTACTTGTAAACACACAGTGCCGCCTGTAACATGCACAAATGCAGAAGCAATACCGGAAATAATGATAGCCACTTCAATTGAAATAAAAAAAGAAAGAACCGCTATGGGCAGGCTAATCAATGAAAATAAAGCAAAGTCCCTGATGTCTTTTCGCTTATCGAGCCAAAAACCCACGGGAACCTGCCCACCAAAAGCAATAATTGCATACAAACTGATGTACAAAAAACTACTATTGTAATCCTGGGTCAAAGTGTAGGTTGCCAATAACCATCCTGCTACCAAATCGTTTATTCCATGCAACAAGCCCCAGTAAACCGGCTGCATTTGCTTTAATTGTATGTCGTTTGTCATAGAAAGTGATTTATTAAAACGCCAACTCCATAACTAAATGCATTGGCAGCAAAGGAAACTGCAAAAGATTTTGTCCAACTGCTGCTTAATAAAATTTTATATCCAATCATTTCAACACCGGCAACCCCTATTTCCATTAACGGTAAAGAAAAACGGGTAGTCAACATCAGGTAATGCAAAAGTGGCCAGGTAAATAAATTCAGAAGCACAAATGGCGCCCACATTAGCTTCCCCTGTTTTTTGTAAAACAAATACACAATCGGGAACTCAAGCACCAATGTCAATCCAAAGTACCACCAGGCATTCATTTATTTCCTTGATTGCTTTTCCTTCTTTTCCAGACAAAAAAACCAACAATGCCCACTATGGCAACAATAGCAACAACAATAAGCCAGATATTATTTTTTGCTTTCTCTGCAAAAGTTGGATCAGGTGGTACATCCAGTAAAAATTGTAACATATCAGTCATATTAAAAAAGTTTATCCATTGCCCAAATAGAAATATACAATAACAATTGTATTTGCTATAAATGAAGCCAAAGCTGCCTTCCAGATATTGGGAAGCAATAGAAAATACAAAACCACAGCATCAAACAATATCATGGCTACATACACGAATAAAAAATCAGTTTCAGTTTCATGATAAAGCATGGTAATGAGCGGCGCTACTGTAAGGCTGGTAAGCAAAACAAGCAATGCAGCTCTTTTCCAGTTTTTGTAATAAAAAGGGAACTGCAACACAAATTTGATTATGAAAAAGCCCAGCAAAGTAACAATCAAAGACATAGTAAAATATTAAGAAGCTGTGGAAGCATTTTTTCTTTTTAAGAATAACACTAACAATAAAACAAGGCCAGCCAATGAGCTAATGATAAACAGCATCCTTACTGTTTTATTATTGCCACTGTTATTATCTTCATCAATTAAATTATAATTAAAATATGCTTTAGATTTATTGAGTGTGTATTGCAGTTTGCCGTTTTTCTCACCGCTTACAATCATTTTATAATTCCACTTCTTCATATACACAGTAAAAGAATCGGTAACTGTGCCTATTGAATCATTTTTAGCCAGTACAAAATGTAAATACCTTTCAGATTCATCCCATCGTTTTCCTCCGTTTTGAATTACAAAAGAACTGCCATCCGTTAAAGTATCTCTATAGCTGATAAAAGGCGATTTTAACAGGGAATCGCCACTATGATAAGAGTACTCCACCAGCAACAGTTTGTGATGTGTAAGATTGGCTAATCCCTCAAAGGTGATTTTGGCGGCTGCAGTGCGCCGGCGAATGGAAAAACCGGCATCAGCAATAGAAGTGATACTGGTAAGTGCAAGTAAGCAAAGGAATAAGGTTCGTTTCATGTGCAAATTTTTGAATGGACGATAAATTATTTTCTACCTGCGATAAATGCCAGGGCAAACACAATTTATCATTGCCTGAGCAATAGAAATCTAAATTTCGGCAAATTCAATGATAATAGATGTGTCTCTTGAAAATATTTCACAAATGAGGCTGAAGCCTTAATCAGTTTTACATAAATATTCACAACCTGCTTATCTTCGTCATCCTAAAAATCAATTTTATGTCAGCAATCTGGAAAGAATATCAGGAAAAAAACAAAGAACGTTTTTTAAATGAAATGATGGATTTACTTCGTATTCCATCGGTAAGTGCAAAAAGTGAGCACAAGGATGATATGCTACGCTGCGCCGAAGCCGTTAAGAGAAGCCTGTTGGCCGCCGGCTGTGATAGCGCCGAAGTAATGGCTACCGACGGCCACCCGGCTGTATATGGTGAAAAAATAATTGATCCTAAAAAACCAACTGTTTTGGTTTATGGACACTACGATGTACAACCACCGGAGCCGTTGGAGTTGTGGCATAGTGGTCCATTTGAACCCGTAATAAAAGACGGAATGGTATTTGCCCGTGGCAGTGCCGATGATAAGGGACAATTTTATATGCACGTAAAAGCATTGGAAATTTTGACAAAGACTAACTCAATGACTACCAATATCAAATTTTTGATAGAAGGAGAAGAAGAAGTGGGCTCACCCAACCTGGGAAAATTTGTGGCAGCGCATAAACAACTCTTGAAGGCCGATGTAATTTTAATAAGCGACAGTTCTATGTTGAGCATGAAAAATCCTTCGTTGGATACAGGTGTACGTGGATTGAGCTATATTGAAGTAGAAGTAACAGGAGCCAAAAGAGATTTGCATAGCGGAACTTATGGAGGCGCGGTAGCCAATCCCATTACTATACTTGCACAAATGATTGCAAGCTGTCATGATAAAAATAATCACATAACAATTCCCGGATTTTATGATGACGTTGTAAAAGCCGGAAAGAAAGAGAGAGATTTGATAAACAAAGCACCTTACAGTGAAGCTGCATACAAAAAAGAAGTAGGTGTAAAAGATCTTTGGGGCGAAAAAGGATATACAACTTACGAGAGAACAGGTATTCGGCCAACTATTGAAGTAAATGGTATTTGGGGCGGCTACACAGGCGAGGGAGCAAAAACCGTATTACCGTCAAAGGCCAATGCAAAAATTTCAGCAAGACTTGTTCCCAATCAATCTTCAAAAAAAATAACCAAGAAGCTGCTTGCCTATTTTAAATCAATCGCTCCAAAAGGAGTAACTGTAAAAGCATGGGAGCACCACGGTGGCGAGCCTTACATGACACCCATTGACAGCAAAGGATATTTAGCTGCAGAAAAAGCAGTTAAAACAACTTTTGGCAAACAACCGATACCCGTAAGAGGTGGCGGCAGTATTCCCATCTGTTCTATTTTGGAAAAAGAATTGGGCATTAAAATTATTTTTATGGGCTTTGGGTTAGATAACGACAACCTGCACAGTCCGAATGAAAAATATAATATTGAGAATTACTATAAAGGCATTGAAACGATCCCTTACTTCCATAAATATTTTTCGGAATTGTAATGACGATATAAATAATATAACCATAAAATAAAAGAGGTCCGTTTAGCCTCTTTTATTTTATGAAAAACGCAGTCACATTTTTTTCGCAGAATAATGCACTTTAAAAATGATATTTGTGAATAATCAGTCAATTACAACTTACCAATTACTTCAATAATGGCCGAAACAAATAAAAGACAAAAGCAAGCCAGTGTTTTAAGAGTTTTTAGAAAAATACATAGAATAACCGGTGCACTTCTATTCGTTTTTTTCTTCATCATTGCTATATCTGGATTATTGTTAGGATGGAAAAAACACAGTGGTGGGATGATTTTAGCAAAATCACATAAAGGAACAAGTTCTGACCTTAAAGACTGGCTTACCTTAGATAGTTTACACAAAATGGCCTCCAAATATTTAACAGATTCTGTT
>JAKIZK010000169.1 GCA_022708055.1 Bacteroidota bacterium | reverse complement strand
AGTGCTTATTACAGCGATTTGCAATACGATGTTGTAAGAGATATGATATTGGATGAAAGAGTAAGACTCGACGGACGTAATCTTGAAACCGTGCGCCCACTGGATATGGAAGTGGATGTATTGCCTTCGCCACATGGTGCTTCTTTGTTTACAAGAGGAGAAACACAATCCCTCAGTACCATTACATTGGGCACACCCTTAGATGAACTGCTGGTAGAAAGCGCAGCTAAGTCTTATGATTCAAAATTTTATTTGCATTACAATTTCCCGCCTTTTTCAACCGGCGAAGTAAAAATGATGCGTGGCCAAAGCCGTAGAGAAGTAGGCCATGGCAACCTGGCACAGCGTTCATTAAAGCAAATGATGCCCGGTGCAGATTATCCTTACACAGTAAGAATTGTTAGTGACATTCTGGAATCAAATGGATCTTCATCAATGGCCACCGTATGTGCCGGCTCGCTGGCGCTGATGGATGCAGGTGTACCTGTACCCAAGCATGTAAGTGGTGTAGCCATGGGACTCATCACTAAAGGAGAGAAGTATGCAATTCTTACCGATATCCTCGGTGATGAAGATCACCTGGGTGATATGGATTTTAAAGTAACCGGAACAAGAGATGGCATTTGCGGAGTGCAGATGGATATAAAAGTTGATGGACTGAAAATGGAAGTAATGCAGCAGGCACTGGAGCAGGCACGCAAAGGAAGATTACATATACTGGATGCCATGTATGCTTGCATACCGGCTGCAAGAGCAGATGTAAAAGCACATGCGCCGCGAATGATAAAACTATTTATTGATAAAGAGTTTATTGGTGCAGTGATAGGACCCGGCGGAAAAGTGATTCAGGAAATTCAAAGAGAAACAGGAACAACGATCAATCTGGAAGAAGTTAATGGTCGAGGAGAAATCAGCATTTTCAGTGTAAATAAAGAAGGTGTTGAAAAAGCAACCAATTGGATTAAAGGAATTGTGGCAGTGCCTACGGTGGGCGATGTATATGATGCTACCGTAAAATCTATAATGCCTTTTGGTGCATTTGTAGAGTTTTTACCCGGCAAACAAGGTTTAGTGCATATCAGCGAAATCAGTTGGAAAAGATTGGAAACACTGGACGGAATCGTGAAAGAAGGAGATGCAATGAAAGTGAAACTGATTGGCACCGATCCAAAATCAGGCAAATTTAAATTGTCGAGAAAAGCCTTGATTCCAAAGCCTGAGCAAAAACCAAGAGAAGAAGCACCTCCACAGGATGGAAATAATTAATCAAACATATAATCCCCGAATATTCGGGGATTATTTTTATCCGAACATTATTTTTGAATCAATATTTCATCAAATAATAGTATAACACATGTCGCAATATTTACAATTAACCATCAGTTCTTTTGAACAAAACCAGCAGGAAATATTGATTGCAGCACTAATGGAAAGTGAATTTGAAGGCATTGAAGAAAGTGAAACCGTCTTGCTCGCTTATATAAAAGAGAATGATTTTGATGAAATGAAATTGAAAGGGTTGCAGAATTCATTTCATTTTGACTATAAAATAAAAAGCATTCCAGATCAAAACTGGAATGCTCTGTGGGAATCAAATTTTGACCCGGTGATAGTTTCAGATTTTGTGGCTATTCGTGCCCATTTTCATAAAAGAATAGCAGACGTGAAGCATGAAATAGTAATTACACCCAAAATGAGTTTTGGAACCGGACATCATGCTACCACATTTATGATGGTGCAACAAATGCGTTCGCTTGATTTTCAAAATAAATCGGTTTTTGATTTTGGCACCGGCACAGGAATTTTGGCAATACTTGCTGAAAAAATGGGAGCAACTTCTATACTTGCGATTGATAATGATGCATGGAGTATAGAAAATGCAATGGAAAACACAAAAACAAATCTGTGTAAATATATTAAGATAGAAAAGGCAGACAAGATAAATGAAGACAACCGGTTTGATATTATTCTTGCAAACATTAATAAGAATGTGATTATTGATAATCTAAAAGCACTTGCAAGTATTATGAAAGCAGATGCTATATTGTTATTAAGTGGTTTATTGGCAGCAGATGAACATGAAGTAAAACAAGTAGCTTCCAAGTTTGGCTTGTATCAAACGAACAAAGCAGAAAGAAATAACTGGATTTGTCTTCAATATCAACGGGAAAACTGAATATACTCTAATTTTTTGAGGCATTTCCTTTGCTTCAGTTTGCTTAACTTTGTACTTTCTATCGAAGCGTACATGAACGAACTCTTGCTCATAATTCTTGCCTATTTAATCGGAAGTGTTCCGACATCTGTATGGGTGAGTAAATACTTCTTCAAAATTGATATAAGAGACTATGGCAGCGGCAATGCAGGAGCTACCAATACATATCGTGTACTGGGGCCAAAATGGGGCACTATTGTAATGGTAACCGATATGTTGAAAGGAATGGTAGCCGTTAAACTTGCTTTTTTACTTCCAGGATATGTGGATGGAGAATTAAATATGCTGAACCTGCAAACCTGTTTGGGCCTGGCTGCGGTGGTGGGTCATATATTCCCCATTTGGGCCGAGTTTAGAGGAGGAAAAGGAGTGGCCACATTGTTTGGATTGATAATGGGCATTTCGCCCTGGACAGCACTTGCCTGTGTTGCCGTTTTTATTTTGGTACTATATCTTACACGTTTTGTTTCACTAAGTTCAATTTTGGCAAGTATTGCCTTCCCAATATTTATTCTTGTAATATTTAATGTGGACAACACCGTTTACCGGGTTTTTGCAATTGCGGTAGCACTTCTGGTATTACTCACACACCAAAAAAATATTGGCCGTATTTTGAAAGG
>JAKIZK010000168.1 GCA_022708055.1 Bacteroidota bacterium | reverse complement strand
CAATATGATATCGGAGAAGTTTATTTTGCAGAAGATGCAACACAGAAAACTGAGTTGTGGAAATTGAGAAGAAGAGTGGCTGAGGCTGTAAAGCTCATTGGATATACAATTGAAGAAGATACCGTAGTACCTCGGGCCGAGTTGCCTGCATTGATTAAAGGTGTAAAAGAATTGGGGCGCAAGCATGATTTTGAAGTGGTATGTTATGGTCATGCCGGCGATGGCAATTTGCATATTCGCATCAGAAAAGAAGGCATACCCAACAGTCACGGCAACGAAGAAATGACAAAAGCACTGCGTGAGTTGTTTGAACTGGTGTATAAACTGGGCGGCACCATCAGTGGTGAGCATGGTATAGGGCTGATACAAAAACCATATATGGATATTGTTTTTAAAGAAGCCAATCTTCGTTTGATGCGTGAAATAAAAAAGGCATTTGATCCCAATAATATTTTAAACCCCGGCAAAATTTTTAATCTAAATAATTAAAGTAACCATGATGAAGCGAATCATTGCATCCTTGTTATTAACGACCATTTTGTCTGTCCATCTCTTTGCGCAAAAAGAGAAAGAGGAGGAAGAAGTTAAGAAGGGCTTTAATAAAGAAAATCTGTTTACCGGAGGCACGGTTTCTCTTGGTTTTTATAACAATACTTTTTTAATTGGAGCCAGTCCGGTATTTGGGTATAGCCTTACCAACTGGCTGGATGCCGGTATTGTGGTGAATTATAATTATTCTTCCTATCGCGATTATAATGGTGTGCTCAATGCCAAACTGCGTCAGAATGTATTTGGTGGGGGTGGGTTTATCAAATTATACCCCGTTCGTTTTCTATTTGCACAAGCACAGATTGAACATAATTTTATCAGACAAAAATATATTCCGCCTACACGTACACCGGTGGATAAGGCCAAAGCCGATGCCGGAAGTTTTTTAATAGGTGGTGGATATACGCAAGGCCGTATAGGCAGAGGAGGGGGCCCGTTTTACTATCTTTCTGTTTTGTTTGATGTTAGCAATAACGTAAACTCTCCTTATACTGACGGTTATGGCAGAAGTATTCCCATTATCAATGGTGGATTGCAGATTCCTTTATTTCAAGGTGATGGCAAAAAAAATGGAAAGAACAGGGAATAGTTGAAAATTTGCATCAGAAATATTGCGTTAATGCTGCCGGCTCATTTATCACCGTTAGATTTTGAATGGCTTCTTCGTACAAAAAATTTTCGGCTTTCATTTCATCAATATGCCGGATGAGATGATTATAAAACCCGCCGGAGTTTAAAATAAAAATATGTTTATCGTGAATGGATAATTGATTCCAAGTTACGGTTTCAAAAAGTTCGTCCAAAGTGCCAAAGCCTCCCGGTAAAATAATAGCAGCATCGCACCGGGAATAAATAATTTTCTTTCTGTCGTGCATGTCCTCAGTAATAATTAATTCGGTTATGTTTTCATGTTTTCTTTCCCAATCTACCAGTACTTTGGGAATAATGCCGGTTACATTTCCACCATGACTCATTACCGCATCAGCAATCACTCCCATGATACCTACATTGGCACCGCCATAGATTAAATTAATTTTATTTTCGGCCAAAATTTTACCAAGCTCTGCTGCATGATCTGCAAAGAGTGGACTTACTCCGGTTTTTGAGCCGCAAAAAACGGCAACAGATTGTATAGTCATTTGTTCATTATTAATGAAACAAAGAAAAGTAAAATTCTTTATCTTGAACCGCTCTTAATATTAAATAACGATTATGAATTCAGCTCTATTACTTGCCATTATCGCCGGTTATTTTGTTTTGCTATTGGGTGTAGCCTGGGTTACTTCCCGAAACTCAAATAACGAATCCTTTTTTATTGGAAACCGAAACAGTAATTGGATGCTGGTGGCATTCGGTATGATCGGCACTTCTTTAAGTGGCGTTACATTTGTAAGCGTACCCGGAGGTGTAGGCAGTAGCGGCTTCTATTATTTTCAAGTAGTCATTGGTTATCTGTTTGGCTATGCCGTTATCGCTTTTATTTTATTGCCGCTTTTCTACAAAATGAACCTCACCAGTATTTACACTTATCTTGAGAAACGATTCGGCATCAATGCGCATAAGGCCGGTGCATTCTTTTTTATCTTATCAAGGGTTGTAGGTGCTACTGCCAGGCTTTATCTGGTAATAAGTGTATTGCAAATTTTCGTTTTCGACCGGCTGGAAGGTATGCACATTCCATTTTGGGCTACTACTTTAATTATCCTCACATTAATATTGCTATATACTTTTGAAGGCGGTGTAAAAACAATTGTTTATACCGATACATTACAAACGACCGGAATGTTGCTGGGTCTTGTTGTTTGTGTATTTGCTATCATTAAAGCATTGGGAACCGATTTTGGTGGTGCCTGGCAAATGATGAGCGATAATAATTATAACCGCATTTTCAATTGGGATTTTAAAGCCGGGTCATTTGCACTCAAGCATATTTTGGGAGGTATGTTTATCGCTATTGCTATGACCGGGCTCGATCAGGAAATGATGCAAAAGAACATCAGCGTAAAAACTTTAAGAGGGTCACAAAAAAATATAATGACCTTCTCTGTTATTTTATTGATTGTAAACTTTTTGTTTTTGGTGCTGGGTGGCGTATTGTATCTCTATGCTTCGCAAAATGGGATTACAACCGCACCTGACGATTTATTCCCCACTATTGCACTGAGTGGCAATTTCAGTAATGCCATCGCTATCATCTTTGTAATCGCTTTAATTTCTGCTTTATTCCCAAGTGTAGATGGTGCCATTACATCGCTTACTTCCTGCTTTTGTATTGATATACTGGGGCTGAACAAAAAAGA
>JAKIZK010000167.1 GCA_022708055.1 Bacteroidota bacterium | reverse complement strand
ATCAAACAAAAGGCCGACCTTCAATCTTCGCATCCGGGGTTTAGTAATGAAGTATTAAGATATAATAGCCATAAGAATGAGTGGAACAAAGACGGAAGCATTCCTTATTCAGTACCGGTAACGACCACTGCATTCTTGAAAGGCGATACCGTTTTTATTCCTACGGGAGAAATAAAAGCAGGGGTGAGGTCGTCTAAAATTCTAATGGGCATCATTAAGCATCATTAATCATAAATGTAATGAGCACTAGCAAAAATTATAAGTGGGTAGTTGTTGGGCTGCTATGGGTAGTAGCACTGCTCAACTATATGGACAGGCAAATGCTGAGCACCATGAAACCCGCTATGATGATTGACATTTCCGAACTGCAATCGGGCACCAACTTTGGCTACCTCATGGGTATTTTTCTTTGGATATATGGAGCCATGAGCCCTGTAAGCGGAATGATAGCAGACCGCATCAATCGCAAATGGCTGATCGTTGGCAGTTTGTTTGTGTGGAGTGCCGTTACATTTACTATGGGCTATGCCACAACTTTTGATGAGTTGTATTGGTTAAGAGCTTTGATGGGTGTAAGCGAAGCATTGTACATTCCTGCCGGACTATCGTTGATTGCTGAATATCATCAGGATAAAACAAGATCACTGGCAATTGGTATTCACATGACGGGGTTGTACATGGGTCAGGCATTAGGTGGATTTGGTGCAACCATTGCCGATAAATTTTCATGGCAACAAACATTTCATGCTTTTGGGTTTATTGGTATTGTGTATGCTATTGTTTTAGTACTGTTTTTAAAAGAAAAAAGAAATACGGAAGCACCGGCGGAGCAAATGCTTAGGACTGATAAGCAATCCGTGTTCAAGGGGTTGTCAGTTCTTTTTTCTAATATTGCATTTTGGATTATTCTGTTCTATTTCGCCGTACCCAGTTTGCCGGGGTGGGGAGTAAAAAACTGGTTGCCCACTTTATTTTCCGAAAATCTAAATATAAAAATGAGTGAAGCCGGTCCGCTATCAACTATTACCATTGCGGCATCTTCATTTTTAGGAGTAGTATTTGGTGGTATTTTATCCGATAAGTGGGTTCAAAAAAACATCAGAGGAAGAATATATACCAGCGCAATAGGTTTGGGGCTAACGATCCCCGCCTTGGTATTGGTAGGTTATGGACATACTATTTTTGCAATCGTGGGTGCTGCATTTTGTTTTGGCTTTGGCTTTGGCATGTTTGATGCGAACAATATGCCCATTCTCTGTCAATTTGTAGATAAGAAATACAGAGCCACGGCTTATGGATTAATGAATATGGTAGGTGTATTTGCCGGTGCTTTTATTACAGATTGGTTGGGCAAGTCGACCGATGCTGGAAATTTGGGAAAAGATTTTGCAATGCTTGCAGCAATAGTTGTTGTGGCTTTGCTTTTGCAGCTATTCTTTTTAAAACCGAAACACAATGACTTTGTTGAAAAATAATTTGCTTCTTGTTATGCTTAGAAAACTTTTATTTTTTTTGACGTTTTTCATAACCGGAGTTACGCTTTCTGCACAAAAAAATGTAAAATCTGTTTTTGTATCGGGTGAAGAGGGTCATAAAAGTTATCGTATTCCGGCAATTATTGCTTTGCCCAATGGCCATTTGCTGGCTTTTGCTGAAGGTAGAGTAAACCATGCCGGTGATTTTGGTGATGTAAACATTGTATTAAAAATCAGTAAAGACAAAGGGGCTACCTGGAGCAAGTTGCAAACTGTTGTAGATTATGATAAACTTCAGGCCGGCAACCCGGCCCCCGTTGTGGATCTTACTGATCCGAATTATCCAAAAGGCAGAATCTTTTTGTTTTACAACACGGGCAACAATCATGAAGGCGAAGTAAGAAAAGGTAACGGATACAGAGAAGTGTGGTACAAAACTTCAGTAGATGGCGGAAATACCTGGAGCGATGAAGTAAACATTACCACGCAAGTACACCGGCCTTATCAGCCTCAAATTAATCCTGCTTATAATTTTAAAGAAGATTGGAGAAGCTATGCCAATACACCCGGTCATGCCATGCAGTTTGAAAGTGGTAAATACAAAGGCCGGATTTTTGTAGCAGCCAATCATTCTGAAGGAAATCCCAAACCTCAGTTTACCGATTATTTTGCACATGGTTTTTATACTGATGATCATGGCAAAACATTTCACCTGAGCCAAACTGTAAACATACCCGGCTCTAATGAATCTACCGCTGCACCGCTTGCTGTTGGCAGGCTGATGATGAACAGCAGAAATCAAAGAGGTGATGAGAAAGCCAGAATTGTATCCATAAGCCATGATGGAGGACAAACTTGGCATTCCAGTTATCTTGATAAAAATCTGCCTGATCCTGTAAATGAAGGAAGCATTATTTATATTAAAATAAAAAAAAGAAAATCGGTATTAGCCTTTTGTAATGCTGCTGATACAAAGAAACGGGATAATCTCACGCTACATATTAGTTTTGATGATGGCAAAACCTGGAAGAAAAAATTTGTTATAGATTCCAATGGCAAAGCCGATAATGCTGCTTATTCTGATATTGTATTTTTGGACAAAAAAACTATTGGCATTCTGTACGAAAAAGAAAACTACGCCAGGATTGTTTTTACTGTTGTAAGATGGAAGAGAAAAACCGGAACTAATAAATATTAATATTCATGCGTTATACTAAACCGGATCTTAATGACTTACAGAAATTTTATCAAGACCAGCTTTTAAATGACACCATTCCTTTCTGGTTTCCCCGTTCTTATGATAATGAATGCGGCGGCTTTCTATTCATGCGTGATGCCGACGGTTCTTTAATTGACGATGATAAAGCCGTATGGATACAAGGCAGGGCTACCTGGCTGTTGGCTACTTTATACAATACAATAGAAAAAAGGCAGGAATGG
>JAKIZK010000166.1 GCA_022708055.1 Bacteroidota bacterium | reverse complement strand
AAAATGGTGAATATGCTGGTAATGTTTAATGCTGATTCATATACCAAAACGTTGAATGATTTTATCTCTTCAATAAAATTATCTGCCGTTGCTGCCAAAAACAACAATACTTCAATAAGAAATAATCAGCCTGTATCCAATTCAAATAATTCTTCCATTGTGGGTTTATGGACAAATTATATTCTTGAAACTACCGGCTATAATGTAGGTGGAATGCCACAATACACCGCCGGTTATCTGAGAAAGGAATATCAGTTTAATGCAAATGGCACTTACACGTTTCGCAACAAACAATGGCTCACCAAAGCTGCGGATATTACATTCTTATACGAAACAGGTACTTATACTGTAAGCGGCAATCAATTAACCATTATTCCTGCGAATGGAAAAGCTGGTTTTTGGGCGAAGACGAAAAGTACTAAAGAATGGGGCAAGCTAAAAAAATACACTGAATATAAATTGGAGAAAACCACTTATACTTTTGAAATTATAAATGACCCCACTTATGGTAATGGGATCATACTAAAGCCGGGTAAACCAACTAACAGAGATGGCGGCAAATTTAATGCCCCGAACGATCCTTATGAATTTCGCTATTCATTCCGCGACAGGGAATCGGCGATTGATAACCCACCTGGATTTACAATCAAATAAATTTAAAAACAAGAATCATGAAATGTATAACCACTTTCAGAATGTATAAATGCCTAAAATGCAAAATATCTTTTGACGCAGATGATGTTTTAGGAAATTAAGTAGGTAGAAACAAAAACTTTTTATCTGTGCATCCCTGTCAACCGACAGGCAGGCGTGGCATATCAAGGGCATCTGTGGCTAACCTTATTCGTTGTGGCATGCAGCTACCTAAAATCATCTTTTTTAATGAGGTGAGTTCAGTTGTCAGAGTGTTAGTTTTACACTTTCTGACATAGCCAACTAATTGTAATAATGAAAATTGAAAACAGAAAAATTGCCAGAGCTACCAAACCATATTAATATTCAAAGCAAATGAAACTGAACAAAAACTTATTGTTGCTCAACCTGGCTTTGTTATCCTGCATTATCACAGGCAGAGGGTCTATACAAGGTACCGGAATGTTTAATTAAAATAAACTCAAAAACAAAGGCATGAAAAAGTTAGTATCAATAGTAGTTTTTACAATTGCAGTTGTTTGTACTTGCTTTTCGCAGTCCAAAAAGATAGCTGCACCAAAGGTGCCATGCAATAATAGTGCGGATGATGTAGCCGGCATTTATACCAACCACAACAATACCAAATATGGACCCGCAAGTTTAAAAGGAACTGCAGCCGAGAAAGCTGCCATGATGAAAAATCTTATCGCCATTGAACAAATAGAAGAATCAAGCCGAAAGAATTTTAAACTAACCGGATGCGCCGCCCGGGTAAGCTTTGCACAATGGGGCAAAAGTAATTATGGCAAAAATGTGTATGCCCGGTATGGCTACCAATTGGGGGTTTATGCTTACGTATGCCATGTTACCGAACATTTACCTAAAATAGTAGATGAGTATAGAACCGTATTGCGTGTTGATATAAATCCGGATTTAATAAATGCCGGCGCTGCATTAAGGCCCGGCACCGGCAATATTTCATTTAATAAAACAGCCACCACACTTATGTGGGGATATGATTTCCCGGCGGATGCCCTGCTGGGCCCCAACTACGAAAAAAGCCGGATGAGCAACTCCAGTAAGGTTTCAAAGTATATTTCTGAAAGCAACTTACTGGCAGGCAGATCTAATGCCTACAAAAGCTATCACCAGGACTTTTTAAAATTAAATAACGGTACCGGCTATGTAGAAAATTATATGGCCGGAAGCCCTTATGACAAGGTTACTGAAAATAGCTACCGATGGATTGACCGGCATTACCTCATAACAAAGCCCGGCATTCCACTATTGATACCGGTTACCCGTAAACAATATTTGCAAGATATGCTGGAGTATTTTGAAATTGAGAAAGCAAATTTCAATTTTACCGTAGATGAGTCGCTCAAAAATTCGGCGGCGAATAATAGCGATTTTGCTCTTAAGCAAAAACAAACCTGGCAAGCCCACAAAGCAGCATATAGCCAACATTACGAAGCAAAAAAAGCACGGGTAAAAGATTTGTTGGCAAGCAAAACAGAAGCTTGGTTGACCTCACCTGCTATAGTAGCCGGCAATAATGCTACACAGGATGCAAAAAATCGCTTGGAGCAAACCGGTGTTTTTTACGAAGCAGAAGATAGGGATAAAAATATTTTTGCCCTCTATGTATTAAACCCAGCTTATTTTAATGCCACATCAGCAAGCACAACCAAACCGATTTTAATGGAGGTACAGTTTCGTTACGAATTGGGTAAAGACAGCGGCTTTTCAGAACGACTTATTACTAATTTTTCAAAAAACTTTGATATGGAGGCTTTGAGAAAGATGCTGGAGTGATGTAGCCCCAAATGTTTGTTATCCTCTGATGCACAGATTTTTTTCAGAGCAATGATTATTTTGACACACCTGCCCACAGCCAGGCAGGGATGCACAGATACAAAATAATTCTTTATATAAACTATCTGTGCATCTGTGGCAATTAATTTCTTTTATTATAATCTGTGCGTCCCTGTCTGCCGACAGGCAGGTGTAGCCATTTTTAAAATCATCTTTTTTAATGATACCCACACACAACTTCCTCTTCTACTTTTACATCAATAAATTATGATTATGAAATCAATCTATCTTTCTTTCATTTTTGCCATGCTTACTGTAAACCTCTTTGCCCAACAACAAACCTTTGACATTGTTTCCTACAATGCTCCAAAAGATTGGTCAGAAAATAAAGGTGAAGGCAATATTTCCTATTCCCGGATTGATGGCGCTTCCTGGGCGCAGATTGCTATCTATCAGCATCGCAACTGTG
>JAKIZK010000165.1 GCA_022708055.1 Bacteroidota bacterium | reverse complement strand
CCAAAATAATGGCCAAAAATTTAATTTATTATTTGGTGGTATGACATTAATTGCGATATTAGCAGTGAATTTTCATAGGATAAGGTTTAATGGTTAATGGTTTTTGATTAGGGTCCCCCGGTTTTTACCGGGGGTTCTTTTTTTTACGAAGTTTTTCTATTTAATGCATAAAAAAAACCCCGCTTTTGTAAGCAGGGTCTTCCATAAAATCAAGCATTAATTTAAAAAGGTTTTGGAGCCAATTTTGGTGCTGTTTTTAATGGCTTTGTATTTTCATTTCCCAGGTTGTCAATAATCCAGTTTGTCATTTTGCTCCACAGATGAAATGAAGTGTTGTCCATCATACCCGAAATGCCATGGTTTTTATCAGGATAATATGCACTCTCAAAATCAACATTACTTTTAACCAATGCTTTTACCATTTGTACACTGTTTTGAAAATGTACATTATCATCAGCAGTACCATGTATCAGGAGGTACTTGCCTTTTATTCTGTCTGTAAAGTTGATAGGTGAGTTGTCGTCATATCCCTTAGCATTTTCCTGCGGTGTTCTCATATATCTTTCTGTATAGATGTTGTCATAAAACCGCCAGTTGGTAACCGGGGCTACTGATACAGCTGCACTAAAAGTTTCGCTGCCTTTTGTAATTGCCAATGCACTCATAAAACCACCATAGCTCCAGCCCCAGTGGCCAATATTGGCTTTATCTACATAAGGTAGTGTGCCCAGATATTTTGCAGCATCAATTTGATCTTCTATTTCATATTTGCCCAATTGCAGATAGGTTTTCTTTTTAAACTCTTCTCCACGATAGCCTGTGCCCGTATTATCTACGCTTACTACTATAAAGCCACGTTGTGCCAGCAGTTGGTGCCAGGAGCTTACAGCACCAAACCGGTTTGCTACTTGTTGCGATCCGGGTCCTCCGTAGTTACAAAATAAAACAGGGTATTTTTTGGCAGGGTCAAAGTTTAATGGCTTCAGCATCCAGCCGTTTAATGTATCGCCTTTGCTATTGGGTACACGAATGAATTCGGCTTTGCCATAGCTGTATTCATCCATTTTTGCTTTCATCTTATTGCCTTCATCCACAGTTTTTTCTTTTGACACATTTACGGTACCATTGTTATATTCAATACTATTTAATGTAATGGATTGAGGCGAATTGATGTCAGAACTAAAATCATAGAACTTGCTGAAATCTTTATTTAAACTAACCCTATGCCAGGCTTCACCCTCCGTAAGTTGACGGGTATTATTGCCATCAAAATCTGTAACAAAAAGATTGCGATCCATAGGTCTTGGATAAGCCTTTGTATAATATATCAACCGGTGTTTCTCATCTACACCATTTACTTCGGTAACTTCAAAATTACCATGGGTAACCTGTGTTTTTTTGGTGCCATCAAGGCTGTAGAGGTATAAATGGCGATAACCATTTTTTTCACTGGTAAACAAATAGCTTTTTCCATCTTTCAGCCACCACCAGTCGTCGTTTATTTCTATAAAATATTTATTTTTTTCTTCATATAAAGATTTACCGGCCCCGGTTTGTGCATTGGTAAGCAATAGTTTCAGGTCGTCCTGATGACGGTTCATCCAATAAACCACCAGTTCATTATCTGCCTGTGTCCATTTGATGCGAGGTATATAAATGTCGCCCTGCTCATAATTGGCCTTCACTTTTTTTCCTGTAGCAACATTATAAATATAAATATCTACTTTAGAATTGGCTTCACCGGCTTTGGGATATTTATAGCTGTATTGTTTGTTGTACTCATTGTCAAACATGGTGAACTCGTATTCTCTCACCTTACTTTCATCAAAACGATAATAAGCGATATAGCTGCCTTTGGGGCTCCAATCATAAGCCTGACTAAACTCAAACTCTTCTTCATAAACCCAATCGCAGTTGCCATTAATAATATGATTCCATTTACCATCGGTAGTAATAGCTTTTGTTTTTTTGGTAGCTAAATCATAGAGGTAAAGGTTGTTGTTCATTACATAAGCCAGTTTTTTTCCATCGGGAGAAAAACTGGGATGCAAGGCCTTATCTTTTGTGAGCTTAACTAGTTTTTTTGTATTATCATCATACAAATACAAAAATGCTTTGGACGATCGGCGATAAATGGGTTCATTCCCTTTTAGAAAGATTGCGATAGCAGGATTTTTATCGTTGTAAACAGTGCCTTCAGCACGTCCAAAAAGTTTACCGTTTTCATCCAACAGGCTGTCCGTTTTAAACTCGGGTTCATCATTACCCTCATTAAAGCCTGCCCATACCGGAGCCACTCTCAAAGAGCCTTTTTTGTAAATGTCTTCTAAAGAAATTTCTTTTTTCTGGGCAGTGCCTATAACGGGCAGCAGCAAAAACAGAAAGATAAATTTTCGCATAATGATATCTTTAATTTGAGGTAAATGTAGTACAAAGCCTATAATTTGGCTCGCCGTATAAATAAATGTTGAGATTAGATGAGAAAATATCTCTAAAATTCCTGTTTAAATGGGAATAAAAAAACTTGTATAATACGCTGCCTTTCATTTATTTTATTGCCATGAGATTTTTTGCTTCTATTTCGCTCAATTGTTTAATGCTTTTATTTTTCAATGCATGTACCACTGCTGTAAAAATTCCGGTAAACAGACAATCAACCGCTACTGCCTGCTATTTGGAAAATAGTTTTGATTTTTCCAAGCCTTTGCCTGTTCCATTGCACAAAGTTTTATTAGACAGTTCAATTTTTGAACGTTATAGTTTGAAAAGCCTCAATATCGCACAGGCATTTGGATTTCTTGATTTGCTGCTTCAAAACAATGAGGCTGCAAAGAAGTATGCTGCCAGCCCTAACTTGGAAAACAGGTTGCAAAAACTTGAATTTCGTGTTCGTTTGGATGAACAGATAAATCAGGCTTCACTTGAAGTATCATCAATGGCTGCCGAATTGGATTGCGAAGAAGAGCGTATCACACAGGTTGCTGATTATGTAAAGGCAAAAGAAAAGCAAAGAGAAACCAAGCTTACCGTAAGC
>JAKIZK010000164.1 GCA_022708055.1 Bacteroidota bacterium | reverse complement strand
TATTTCTACACAAGCCTCTATCAAGAAAATGCTATTACCCGGTGCTATTACCATTATTTCTCCATTGATTATTGGTTTCTTAATGGGTCCGGAAGCATTGGGTGGTTTTCTGGCAGGTGCTACAGTTAGTGGTGTATTGATGGGAATGTTTCAAAACAATGCTGGTGGAGCCTGGGATAATGCAAAAAAATCATTTGAAAAAGGTGTAGAAATAAATGGTGAAATGTATTATAAAAAATCAGAACCACACAAGGCTTCTGTTACGGGATACCGTTGGCGATCCCTTTAAAGACACATCGGGTCCATCAATGAATATTTTGATTAAATTGATGTCCATTGTATCTTTGGTAATAGCACCAACGTTGGCGCAAATGAATGCAAAGAAATCTGTATCTTTGAACCCTGCTGCCGGAAGTACAGGACAGCAGAAAGAAATAAAACTTGCTGAGCCCGTTGCTCAAAACTTACAAAGCAATACGGCTCAGTTTCAATAAAAGCTTAATCAGAACCATTACATCGAGTCCTGCTGTTTCTACAGTGGGACTTGTTTTTATGTAACCTTTCTGTTTCGCTCCCGTCTTATTATTGACTTGTTAAAAAAATCTAAATCTCTGAAAGATTTTTTCGTTTTACGAAATCAGTCGTATATTCGGACAAAATTTAACCCATGCCTACTATAAGAGCCATAAAACCCACAGAAAGTGAACTGGAGATACTTCAGGTATTGTGGAGCCACGGAACCGCTACCGTAAGAGATGTACATGAAGAGCTATCTAAAACAAAAGATGTGGGCTATACCACCACACTTAAGTTGATGCAGATCATGCATGAAAAAGGAATTGTGAAGAGAGATGATTCAATGAAAACACATATATATCAACCCGCAATTAATAAGGAAAAAACACAGAAGCATTTGTTGAATAAGATGATTGATAACTTATTTGGCGGCTCCCCTACTCAATTAGTAATACAAGCATTGGGCGACAACCAGCATAAGGCTAACCGTGAGGAATTAGATAAAATTCAAGCTTTGCTCGACAGTTTAAAAAAATAAGCAAACATGACCGGCCAACACCACATTCTTCAGGCAATAGGTTGGGCTTTATTGCACAGTCTCTGGCAAATGGCTTTGTTGTGGGTTTTATTTCGTTTCATTATCTCAACGTTCACCCATCTTAAACCTTCTCAAAAAACGACACTTGCCTCTGTATTTATCATAGGAGGCTTTGTTTGGTTTGTAGTTACACTTATTTGTTTGTTGAATAATATATTACCTCAAACTGGTTTTCATACTTCTTTTACTGGCATTAATTCCTATTTACAAAAAATTGTTCCATCTTTCGCTGTTATTTATTTTGTATTACTATTCATTCCGGTTTCCCGATTTATTAAGAATTACAGGTATGTTGGTGCAATCAGAAATTTTGGACTTTCTAAGCCATCGCCGGAGTGGCGTATTTTCATTAAAAGAATTGCAGCACAAATGGGAATCAAAAAAACGGTTCAGGTTTGGCTATCGGCCTGGGTTACATCTCCTGTTACCGTAGGATTTTTCAAACCGGTAATACTGTTGCCACTTGCTGCTATCAATCAGTTGACACCCCAACAGGTAGAAGCAATTTTGCTTCACGAACTGGCTCATATTCGTCGTCACGATTATTTGCTCAATATCATCATTCGGATAGTAAAAACTGTTTTGTATTTCAATCCATTTATCAATGCACTTACAAAAGAAATAGAAAAAGAAAGAGAAATCCATTGCGACGAAATGGTGTTACAGTTTCAATACAATGCTTTTGAATATGCAGATGCACTTTTAACATTGGAAAAGGAAGCTTCATCATATCAATATATGGCATTGGCGGCTGCAGGCAATAATCATCACTTATTGCACAGGGTAAAACTAATATTAGGTCAAAAAAATAAAAATCATTTTTCTGTCAGACATGGGTCAGGTATCCTGGTTGGTTTGTTTTGTATATTATCCTTAGGCAATCTGATACAAATAGAAAAAACTGAAAAAACAAATATACAAAGTAAGATTGTTGCAAATTTTTCTATAACCCCATTTGCCACAGAGCCTGTTGAAATTGCAGAATCTATTCCTGAAAAATCAAGTTTAATACCTATAGCAAATCTCAAAGTCAAAAATGTTGATGCTATTGCAAAAGCTCCATCTGAAAATACCGTACTAAGAAGAATTTCTAACCCAACCATTATTCCTGTCAATTATATGCAACCGGAAGTTATTCCTGAGTTAAAAAATTATCAGGAAGCGATTGTGCAAGATGTAATGTCGAAATCAAAAACCGTAATTGAAAAAACTGAGTGGCATGAAATAGAAAAGCAAATTGCTGAGGTATTAAATGAAAAGGAAAAGGCAGCTTTAAAGTCGGAATTGTCCAAAGTTTTTAATGATTACGACTGGTCTAAAATGGGCGATCAGCTTCGTCTTTCTTTTAATACCGTGGACTGGAATCATGTAAACGATCAGTTGAATGCAACCATTAATCAGTTCAAAGCAGATAGCATCCAACGCGTAATTAATGATGCGGTAAGTACGCTTAAGATGAATAAACGTCAACTGGAAGAAAGTGTACAAATAGCTTCAGAAGCCAAACTAAAAGCGAATGCTATTGATATGAAGATTGCCGAGCTCAATAGAAAAATGCTCCAGTTTAAATCCATTAAGGATAAAAAGACACTACATCTTTAAGACATTATCTATATGTCATTATACTTTTTCAAATTAGTCTGAAATATCACCAACAACGTGGACATTGTTCACTATACTTATTTCCGAAGATTAATCCTATTACAAATTCATGAGTGCCTCTGCTTACCGTGTTTAAGGCTGTTGTTGTAAAGTCATAAGCATAACCCACATTTATCTTATTACTTAAATTTACGCCGGCCATTGCCGCATATCCATTTTGATAACGATAGCTGCCGCCCAGCCAAAACATATCCATGTATTGTAATTTTAGATTTAGTTCCGGTTGAAAGTTAGTTTTGGAACTATTTTGAACATATTTCACCATTACAGATGGTATGGCGTTTATTTCTTCAGATAA
>JAKIZK010000163.1 GCA_022708055.1 Bacteroidota bacterium | reverse complement strand
ATCTGCCTTCTTAGTTGTATCACCAACGTTTGTGCTGTCTGTAGTAGGAGCAGGAGTTGGAGTTACAGCAGGAGTATCAACTGTTGTTTTAGTTGAATCACCAGCAGGCTTGTCAGATTTACCACTGTTACCGCAAGATGCAAGAGCAACAGCTACAAAAGCGATAGCAAAAAACTTTTTCATTTGTTGAGATTTTTTTTGTTTTGAGAAATATATTTCAGGGATTAATACCACAACCAAAAGAAGGTAACCCGGTAACCTGATTTTTTTAAAAAATTTTTTTTCTGCCCATTTTTGGAAAAAAGGCAGCCTTTTAAGCCATTTATTAAGTTATTTTGTGGACTTAAACCCATAGTTAATATTTATAGTGTAACGGCGGGTTACTATTTCTAATAAAAAGTATTAAAAACAGGCAAGTGATACCTGAAAACAGCGAAAAGGCATTATTGGAAGGCTTGGCTATCAACGACAGAAAGGCTGTAGAAACCATTTATCGTCAAAACTTTAATATGGTTCAGGCATTGATACTTAATAATAATGGTTCGGCTGATGACGCAAAAGATGTTTTTCAGGAAGCCATGATAGTTCTTTATGAAAAGGCAAGGTCGGGCAATTTTGAGTTAAACTGCCAGCTTAAAACTTTTGTTTATTCTGTTTGTCGTCGGTTATGGTTGAAGCGATTGCAGCAGCAGAACAGATATGCATCTCCGGGCGATAGTATGGAAGCTGTAGTAGCCGTAGATGATGATTTGGAAGCACACGAACAAAGAAATGCCGAATTTGAAATGATGGAAAATGCCATCAACCATTTGGGCGAACCTTGCAAGAGTTTGCTGGAAGCATATTATCTGCAAAAACAGAATATGCAGGTGATAGCAGCCAACTTTGGTTATACCAATGCAGACAATGCCAAAAATCAGAAGTACAAATGTCTGATGCGGCTTAAAAAAATATTTTTTAGTCAGTATAAAAACGGAAAAACTGATGGATGATATTAAAATTATAGATACTGTAGAGCGCTATATCCGTGGCGAAATGAAACCTGATGAGCGTTTGCAATTTGAACAATTGCGCAAAGCCAATGCCGAGGTCGATCAGTTAGTTGTAGAGCATACACTTTTCTTGCAGCAATTGAATCATTTTGGTGAGCGCAAATCTTTCCGTTCTTCTTTAAATGAAATTCATACCGATCTTACTGAGCAAGGCAAGATAGACTCCATGAAGCTAAAGGGTAAAGCCAAAGTGGTTTACCTATGGAGACGATATAAAAGAGTTACGGCTATTGCAGCCTCAATTGCCGGCATTACGGCATTGACGATTTCTGCATTAGTATGGATAGTAGCTCCACGCAGCAATTCAAAAACAGAAGCGTTGGGACGAGAGCTGGACATGGTAAAACAACAACAACAGGCGCAGAATACAGAAATGCGCAATATCAAGAATCAAATCAACAGCAAACCCATAGCCTTTAAATCAGGAGGTACCGGGTTTATGATTGATGGTCGTGGTTTTATTATTACCAATGCGCACATTATTCAAAACTCAAGGAATATTGCAGTTGTTGATGTAAAAGGCAATCAATACAACGCTACTATTGTACAAAAAGACAATAACCGGGATATTGCAATCATAAAAATTGATGACAAAAATTTCACACGTATTACAACATTGCCTTACAGCATCAGCAAAACGGTGAGTGAGGTGGCAGAGCCTATTTTTACACTGGGCTTTCCTCGAAATGATATTGTGTATAGCGAAGGTTATTTAAGTGCCCGCACCGGTTTTAATGGCGACAGCCTCACTTGCCAGTTAGGTATTGCTGCCAACAGAGGTAATAGTGGGGGTCCTGTCTTTAATCATAATGGTGAAGTGATAGGCATACTGAGTACCAAAGAAACAGAATCAGAAGGAGTGGCATTTGCCATACAGTCTAAATACATTTATGACGCAGTAAAAAGCTTGAATAAAAATTCTGATACCCTCAATCTGACACTCTCATCCCGTTCATCCTTAAAGGGCATGAGTAAGCAACAACAAGTAAAGTCAATTGAGAAATTTGTATTTATGGTGAAGGGGGATTAATGATTCCTTCCTTCTGCCCACTTCGGTTTCAACTTTAGAATTTTCTTGTAAACAGCACAGTCTTCGCTATGGCAGCCGGGCAGGTAGCCGGTACTCATCAAAAATTCATTTACTATTTCGCCACCGGTAAAGCGGAAATGCTTTTTGAAAAGCTTTACCCACTCCCCTTTTGAATCTTGCTTGCTATGGTGGATGATTTTATGTTGTTTATCCAACCAGTTTTTAAATGAACCAAATTCTTTTTGCAAAGCAATGATCTCTTTTGCATTGTAAATAGCAGCTTCAATTTTCAACCGGTTTCTGATGATGCCGGCATCCTGCATCAGTTTTTCTTTTTTCTTTTCGGTGTATCGGGCTATTTTGGCAATATTGAAGTCATCAAAAGCTTTAAAGAAATTTTCTTTCTTTTTTAAAATTGTATCCCAGCTAAGCCCGGCCTGATTGATTTCCAAAACTAATCTTGCAAAAAGCAAATCATCATCTTGAATAGGAAATCCATATTCGGTATCATGATACATGCGGTGAACTGAATTTTTGTCCAGTTCATTTACATATTTGCAATAACTGCCTGCCATAATTCAATAAATTTAAAAAAAAATCCCGCTCTGAAAAATCAGAGCGGGAACTGTGGGAGTTGACGGGTTCGAACCGCCGACCCTCTGCTTGTAAGGCAGATGCTCTGAACCAGCTGAGCTAAACTCCCTTACCCTATTTATAGGGAGTGCAAAGATAAGGTTGCAGGGCTCACAGGCAAATTTTTTTTCAAATAATAAACATTGATTTTTTTAATTTTTCACACGATAATCTTCCCGGTTTCCAAAATGCTGTTGAAAATTTTAATAAGTAAGTATTTCCGCAATTTCCTGTAAAAAAGCTGCTTAGGTTAATTGATTCAATAAAAAAATATGGTGTGTATATAATTCAAAACATGATGTATTTTTGAACCGTGAAATCAATAAATCCCGATAGCAGACCTGAAAGCTTTGAAGAAGAAGAGGTG
>JAKIZK010000162.1 GCA_022708055.1 Bacteroidota bacterium | reverse complement strand
GCTTTAATACCTCCAATGATGATTCAACCGTTTATTGAAAATGCCATAAAACATGCTGAATTAAAAACGGTGGCCAACCCTTACATAAAAGTATTAATTGAAACTGAAAATAATTTGCTTGCCATCAATGTAAAAGACAATGGTTCGGGTATTAAGAAAGATATTTCGGCACCCGAAAAACTTTCTCACTCCATGTCTGTCATCAAATCCCGGCTTGATTTAATTTTTAATGGTAAGGCAGATGTAAACAGCCAACCCATTTTTTCCATAAAAACCGTACCCGAGTTGGCCGAGGGAACCAGTATAAAATTTTATCTGCCATTAAATTTTTCGTACTAATGATAAAAGCCATTATTGTAGATGATGAAAAAATGAGCAGGCAAACCCTGCGTAAATTGCTGGAGCTATATTGCCCGGCAGTGGAGGTAATTGCCGAATGTGAGCATGCAACGGAGGCCTTGGCCAAAACATCAGCATTAAAACCCAATCTTGTGTTTTTGGATGTAGCAATGCCCGGCAAAAACGGAATAGATTTTTTGCGAGACCTTGATGAAATTCCTTTTGAAGTAATATTTGTAACGGCCCACGACAAGTATATTTTACAAGCCATTCGTTTTGCGGCAGTAGATTATTTGCAAAAACCTGTAGAAGAACAGCAGTTGATTACCGCTGTGTCCAATGCGGCAAAAAGAATACATCAAAAATCTACCAACGAGCAAATGGAAACCTTTTTGTATAATATGCGCCAGCAAAGCGGGCAAAAAGAAATGCAGATATGTATTCCCAGTGTCAAGGGTTTTCAGGTGGTGGAAGTAAATCAGATTGTATGTTGCGAGGCAGAAAATACTTATACCACCCTCCATTTTGCAGATGGAAAAAAGATTTTAGCTTCTCGTCCGCTAATGGATTATGAAATCATTTTGCAGGATAGTAATTTTTTTAGAATACATAAATCCAGCCTCATCAACCTCCGCCACATTAAAGAGTATCAAAAAGGGGAGGGTGGCTTTGTAGTAATGAGCAATGGAAAATCGCTGGAAGTTAGCCGGCGAAAAAAGGAGCCATTCCTAAGCAGGATGAAGGAGATGTTTAGGTATTAAGGGGAGTTTTTATTCATTTTGAAACAGCAAAAAAAATCCCCGCAACAAGCAGAGATTTTCTAAATGATTCATTAAACTATTTTAAGCAACAGCCTTTTTCACCAGATCTGCGGCTTCACTAAGCAGAATAGCTGATTGTACTTTCAAACCGCTTTCGTCTATTAGTTTTTTTGCTTCTACAGCATTAGTTCCCTGCAAGCGTACAATAATGGGAATATTGATATTTCCCAGATTTTTATAGGCATCAATAACGCCTTGCGCTACACGATCGCAACGAACAATGCCGCCAAAAATGTTGATAAGAATAGCTTTTACAGCGGGGTCTTTCAAAATAATTTTAAATCCTGCTTCAACGGTTTGCGCATTGGCGGTACCGCCTACATCCAAAAAGTTGGCAGGCTCACCACCGCTTAGTTTGATCATATCCATGGTTGCCATTGCCAGTCCGGCACCGTTTACCATACAACCCACATTGCCATCTAATTTTACAAAGTTCAAATTGTGTTTGCCGGCTTCCACCTCAGTTGGGTCTTCTTCTGTTATGTCGCGAAGTGATGTAAGATCCGGATGACGCATCAATGCGTTTTCATCAAGATTCATTTTGCAGTCCACTGCAATTATTTTGTCGTCGGCAGCCTTAAACAGCGGATTAATTTCCAACATAGAGCAATCGAGTCCGGTATAGGCATTGTATAAATTGGTTACAAATTTCACACAGTTTTTAAAAGCTTCGCCGCTAAGCCCCAGATTAAAAGCAATCTTTCTTGCCTGAAAGCCCTGTAAACCGCCTGCAGGATGCACCCATTCTTTAAAAATTTTTTCAGGTGTATTGTGGGCTACATCTTCAATGTTCATTCCACCTTCGGTACTGTACATAATTACGTTTTGCCCTTTGCTGCGATCCAGTAAAATGGAGAGATAGAATTCTTTTCTTTCGCTGGGGCCATCGTAGTACATATCCTGTGCTACAAAAATTTTGTTTACTACTTTGCCTGAAGGGCCGGTTTGCACGGTAACTAATGTGCCTCCCAATATTTTACTTGCAAATTCCTGAATATCTTCCAATGACTTCGCCACTTTTACTCCGTTAATTCCGTTTTCCTTGATAGCGCCCTTGCCACGTCCGCCGGCATGTATTTGTGCTTTTACAATGGCGAATTTGCTGCCGGTTTGGGTTTTTATCTGGCGATAGGCATCTTCTGCCTCTTGCACAGTAGTGCAGGCATAGCCTTCTTGAACAGGTACATTGTATTTTTTCAATAATTCTTTAGCCTGATATTCATGAAGATTCATAAAAAAATATTTTAGAAAGTGAAATTTTTATTGATGCGGCGAAGATAAATGAAGTTCTTAGATTTTAAACAACTGGTTTTTAAGATTCACTTTCATCCTGCTTTTTTATTCTTTCACGGAAAATTTGGAACCTATCACCATTTCCAATAAGTCATCTTTGTCTTTTTCGTTGTTATAATTGATAATCATTGTCACGTCATATCCATTAATTAGCGCAATAAATATTTCCTGATTTAATATTGTCTTATTCTTATCGGGAGATAGTATTTTTATCTCAAGCCGGTCAAACATAATACCATCAATTCTTATGGCGCCAACGGCCTCTTCCATTTGCACATTTTTTGACTGATATGAATACCTTATGGCATCGTACATTGTCTTCACTCTTTCATCAAAATTACCATCCCGTGTATTATTCATCTTTTGCATATTTGACATAAAAGAGTTGATTTTATCTTTTCTTACACTGAGTAGGTCTTGTACATCTGAATAATCAATTTCCGTTTCGAATGCTTCTTCAATGGCATCAGCACCTTTCTTTTTTAATTTACCCATTTCTTGCTGTGTTACAATCTCCCATCCATCGGGAATGGTAGTTGTCCAGCCAATTTCATCTACGTGGTAAACATTATCAGCACTCAATTCTCCATATTTCAATTCCTTTCTTTTTTCATAAAGTGTTTTTTCTTTCTTTTCTGTTTTACAGGAAATAAAGGAAAAC
>JAKIZK010000161.1 GCA_022708055.1 Bacteroidota bacterium | reverse complement strand
CCGCCCCGCGGGCTACCGGAATGACGCTTTGATGGGGCTTTCACAATGTCGGCCCGATGGGGCTACCGGAATGTTGCCTCATTGGGGCTACTTTTTTAATGATGCCGGATATTTTTTGTGTTTCGGTGATAAAATATTCATGAATTAAAATGCCGCCCCGCGGGCTACCGGAATGACGCTTTGATGGGGCTTTCACAATGTCGGCCCGATGGGGCTACCGGAATGTTGCCTCATTGGGGCTACTTTTTTAATGATGCCGGATATTTTTTGTGTTTCGGTGATAAAATATTCATGAATTAAAATGCCGCCCCGCGGGCTACCGGAATGACGCTTTGATGGGGCTTTCACAATGTCGGCCCGATGGGGCTACCGGAATGTTGCACTGATGAGGATTTCATAATGTCGGCCTGATGGGGCAGGTTGATTTCACATACAGGATATTTTTTATTTCTATGCAAGCATAAATGAAGCCCCATAGGGGCGATATTTTGGTAGCCCAAAAAAATATAGAAAAGTAAGAAAGCCCCATAGGGGCGACTTTTTTTTCAATAATTAATTTACGGTTTTATATTACGTGAATGAGCCTTTAGAAAATTGAATTTCTTTTGTTGATTCATTCATCACAAAAGTTTTTTTTATTTACCTTGTTGTAATGATTTTAAAAATTAATGCAGCAACTTATCAAAGAAAGAGCTCCATTGTGCATAAACTGTTTCACTATTGAACTGTGCCGCATTGACGATAGCCTGATGCGATATTTTTTTTGCTTTTGATGGATTTTCTATTAATGATAAAACAGCCTGCGCCAGCGCATCTGAATTTTCGGCAGGCACCAATAAACCATTTTCATCGTGGCTTATAATTTCTGCTGGTCCATCGGGACAGTTAAAGCTGATTAATGGCAATCCATAAGATTGCGCTTCTAATAATACCATTGACATACTTTCATATCTGGAACTGAGTACAAAGAGCGAAGCGTTCAGGTATTCATCATCAAGCCGTGAACCGTTAGGCTTTTGAAGAATAAAGTGATTGTTCAGGTTTTCCTGGTCAATAAAATCTGTTACCATTTTTTTTAATGGGCCTGTGCCTATGAGTTTCCATTTCCAAGTAGGATGCAGAGGCAATACTTTTTTTGCTGTTTGCAGCAGTAGGTCAATTCCTTTTTCGGGAGAAAGGCGTGCAATGGAGAGAATGGATTTGGATTGCAGTGTCGTAAAACTCCCGGAGTGGTTATCAGTAAAATTGTGAATGATATATGTGGGTGCAAGCTGTGAAAAAAAATGTTTCTCAGTTTTATTCAGGCATACAATTGCATTGAAGCGGGGATAATATTTTTTGAATAGTAAATTCCAGAACCGATTTTTTTTGCTTTGTGCAATGGGTGTATGTTCCCAGGCTATGAGTTTTGAAAATTTTTGAATGCCCGTAAGTTGGGCACAGATGCTGATATGATATTCGGTGCCGATAACTATATCTGGTGACAGTTGAAATAATATTTTTTTTAACCCTCGTATGTCCGATAGCATTTTTATTTTCCGCGAAATCATGTTTCCTGTATCAGCAATGCCGAAGTGATAGGGTTTGAGGATGATGTTGACATTTTTGTGAATGGGATAAAATGTTTCGGCAGTGTTGCCAATGATTAGCAATGTGACTTTGTTATTCTTTTCAGTAAACAGATTGGCTATAGAAGGCACTATTCTTTCGTACCCGCCGGGATGGTTGAGGAAAGAAGCGATAATGACGATATGACGATTGGAGATCTTCATCTTTTACGGATGTTTCTGAAAACAAATATGATTCAATCTGAAACAATAGCAAAATGCAAACATTTTTCAATAATCCTAATGTTCCATTCATTGAATACAAATGAGGGCAGCTTATCTTTTACAATAATAGTGAGAGATAGGAAAGAGCAATTTTATGGGCAAATTATTACTTAATAAATTGAATAGTTGGGTTTATATTAATTTTCATCATCTTCTTTTTTCTGCTCCTTCGATTTGTTTTTATCTGATTGCTCCTGCAATTTTTTTTCGTCAGCCTTTCCTTTGTTGTCAAATAATGGATTGGTTACCGGCACTTGCCCATCTTGCAGTTTGAAAGTAAATACCTTGTCAATATGCTGCCACTTGCCATTTACCCATTTGAAGCCTTCCTGATCGCCATCGGGAATTAAGGTCCAATTCAATTCGGGTTGATCGGTTTCAGAAACCAAATGATCAACTAATATCATATCCATATCATCAATAAAATCTACCAATACCCGAGTGTCTTTTTTGTATTCTATACTAAAGCGGTCTTTTGGCGGCTTGGGTATGCTGTCTTTTTCGAATGTAAAAAATTTGCCACCAAACACGGGTTCATTTTTTTGATTGAAACTGAGTACTTCAATCCATTTTTTGCTGCTGCGAATACTATTGGGGTCAAATCCAAAAAGTGTATAAAAATTTTTGTTTTTGTATTGTGTGCGAATCATTCTGTAATAAGCTGCACCTATCCAGTTCATACGACTGCGCACCGAATCCTCGGGATTGTCGTAAAATGAAGAAACATCTCTAAGCGGGAAAAGTTTAAGTGAGCCATCGTTGGTTTTCATTTGTATAGCGCCACGTTGTTGTGAATAGAGTTCAAAATCGGGGCCATAAAGTACGTTCCAGGTGATGATGCGAAAGCTGGTATCTGGCGCATACAATTTTGAAATGCCAATAACCGAATCAAATGGATAATAGAATGAATTTTTGACCAGCAATGCTCTTAACAGTGTTTTGGTGAAAATACTGTCAGAATACATACGATCTTCCGGATATTCGTCGGTATTGAGGTATTGAGAAAATTCTTTGAGAGAATCTTCTTTTTGACGAAGTATTTTTAAATCGGAATTAGAAATTTTTTGACCCTGTGCAGTGCCTGCAATAAGAAATAGAAACGGTAAAAAAATCAGGATATGTTGACTCAGTTTTTTCAAATGGAGTTCGAGATTTATATATTCAAAGGTAAAGTTTATTAGAGATGTGCAGGAAAAAGGAGTGGTTGCATTTATTATAAATTCGTTAATTGATGAGCGATAATAGTAAACGGCAAATGGGTAAGAAAATTTTATTGCAGCTATAAACTATTTGCAAAATCCACTAAACTGGGAAACCGAAGGTCAATATCGGGGTGGGGGAAAGGGGT
>JAKIZK010000160.1 GCA_022708055.1 Bacteroidota bacterium | reverse complement strand
CCTCTTACCATCCAGCTTCCGGTGAGGTAAAATGGTTTTGGTTTTATTACATTATCAGCTTTAAAAAATCTTTTAGGTAAATAAGCATGACGACTATTTGTCAATGCTACTTTGTATTTGTCTTCAATGCTATCAACCACTCGAATCAGCACATTCGTATCCAGATAAGTCATCTTGGCACCCCCAAGTCTATCTGCACCCAAGCCATATTCTAAATGGGGTAATGTGCCGGTGGTGCGACCGATAATAACTGATTGCGCTTTAGTAAAAAAACTAAACAGGAAAACTGCAAAAAACATTAAAAACCGGATCATAAACGCAATTTAGAAAAATTCCATGATTGTATTTCGTAGTCCTACGAATTGATAAACATGGTTTTACTCAATTTTTACGGAAAGCTAATTATATAAATGCAAATAAAAAATATCGTGCGTTAATATTGCAGACACGATTGACATAAGAGAAGAATTGACCTTATTCCTTTAGATGAAATAAACCTATGAATATTTTTTCAATTTTCGCCTTTATTGCAACTGTAGCATCTTTTTTACCTATTGCAGTAGTACTTTACCAAAGACTCGGCACATATAAAAGTTTTCCTGCACTGATTGCCTATTTTATTCCGGTTTTTATGTACAACCTGATGATAGATGGATATGTTCATGTGAGCAAGGATGTTATTGCGGCAACCGGCCTTACAAACAATTTATTGAATGCTCCTTTGATGCTGTTGTTTCTTTCTTATTTCAGTACTTCTAATTTGTTTGCCAAACGCCTCAAGTGGTTTACGATTTTATATATTCTTTTCGAAGTGATTATGGTGGTGTTAAATGGATTTAATTTTTCAACAAGAACAATTATTCTGGGGCCCGGACTATTTGTAGTATTTGGGTTAATCGTTTATTTGTTTTACAAACATTCAAAAGTAGTAGTAAGAAATAAAAAGGCACTTGGGAAATGTTATATGCTAGGCGGCTTATTATTTGGCTTTGGCTTATATCTTATTTTGTATTTATTGGTATATGTTTCTAAATCGCAGGAGGTAACATATACTATGTTCCTGTATAACCTGAATTTGTCTATTTCGACAATTGCACTTTGTTTAGGAGTTGTATATGAAAGAAGACGAATTGATAAACTACTTGAGGCCAAGCAAGTAAGGAAAGAGCTCAACGAAATTAATAAACATGAAAAAAGGGTAATACGTGTAAGTAATACCCCTTTGTTAGATTTTGATCGGGAGCTTTGGAATTAATAACAGTACTTTCCTTCATCAATCATTTTATCTGCAATCTTTCTTCTGGCTTCTTTACTGTTAAAGGGTTCTGCTTTTGTAAATCTTTTCAACCCCATTAGAATCATTCTTTGTTCATCACCACTTGCAAAAGCATTTATGGCGTCTTTGCCCGATTTATTGATGCGGTCGGCTGCATCGTATAAATATGTTTGCATAATCAGCAGTTCGTGTTGAGTAGCGGCATCCCCATTTTTTTCTACTTTTTTCATCACCCTTAGCAATACGCTTTCTGCATTAAAAGCTTCAATGGCCATATCGGCAATATTCATCAGTACTTCCTGCTCATTTTCTATTTTCATCATCAGTTTTTGAACGGCTGCACCTGCGGTCATCAAAATGGCTTTTTTGAAATTGGCTATTAGCTTTTTTTCTTTTGTAAAAGGCGCTTCTTCGTCAGTTCCAAAATCAGGGATGCTCATCAACTCTTTTTGAACGGACATTGCCGGCCCCATCAAATCCAGTCTTCCGCCCATTGCTCTTTTCAATGTCATGTCCAGCGTCAATAATCTGTTGATTTCATTCGTGCCTTCGTAAATTCGGTTGATGCGACTATCGCGGTAGGCGCGGGATATATTATACTCGGCACTAAACCCGTTTCCACCGTGTATCTGAACACCTTCATCAACTACATAATCCAGCACTTCACTGCCAAAAACTTTCAACATAGCACATTCAATTGCATATTCTTCGGCAGCACCCAGCAGCGATTCGTTAAAAGGTTTTCCGGCATCTAAAAGTTCGTGTTCTTTATCATCAATCCATTGAGCCGTGCGGTACAGGGCTGATTCGCCTACATAAATGCGTATGGCCATTTCGGCCAACTTGTGTTTAATGGCGCCAAAGTTGGAAATAGGTTGTTTAAACTGTTCACGGGTTTTTGCGTATTCCACAGTTCCGGTTAATGCTCTTTTGGAACCACCCAATGCAGCGGCCGCTAATTTTAAACGACCAATATTTAAAATATTGAATGCAATTTTATGTCCTTTGCCCACTTCGCCCAGCACATTTTCTACAGGTACTTTACAATCCTGAAAATATAATTGTACCGTAGAAGAGCCTTTGATACCCATTTTATGTTCTTCGGGTCCTTGTGTAAAACCTTCTGTACCACGTTCTACAATAAATCCGGTGAATTTATCGCCATCTACTTTTGCAAACACAGTATAAACCTGCGCAAAGCCGCCATTCGTTATCCAGCATTTTTGTCCGTTGAGGAAATAGTATTTGCCATCGTCGCTTAGTTTGGCTGTTGTTTTTGCGCCCAGCGCATCGCTACCGCTATTGGGTTCTGTAAGACCGTATGCACCTGCCCATTCTCCGGTTATTAACTTAGGAATATATTTTTGTTTTTGCTCCGGTGTGCCAAAATATAAAATAGGTAGTGTACCAATGCCTGTGTGTGCTGCAATGGCTACCGAAAAGGAGTGACCGGCACCCAGGTATTCATTTACAATAGTTGCTGTAACGAAGTCTTTGCCCAGGCCACCATACTCTTCGGGAAAAGAAACTGAAAGCAAACCCTGCTCACCCGCTTTTGTCAATAATGATTTCATCAATCCGGGTTCCAGATTGTCGATACGATCCAGAATGGGATATACTTCTGCATCCAGATATTGTGTACACATATCGCCAATCATGCGCTGCTCTTCATTAAAATCTTCAGGGGTAAATGTTTCCTGAGCCAGAGATTCTTTAATCAGCCATTCGCCACCTTTCAGCAATTTTGTTTTTGTGATTTCGGTACTCATTTTCTAAAGTTTTAAATGTATTTTGTAATAGATTAATTTTTATTTAAGGTTGTCGTAAACAATTTGCAATACTTCTTTACATACATCAACTCTGTCAGCCGGCACTTTTACAAGCGCTTCGTTCAGTGTATCGTCTGCCATTGCCATTGTTTCTTCC
>JAKIZK010000015.1 GCA_022708055.1 Bacteroidota bacterium | reverse complement strand
GAAATGAGCTCATCGGAAAAACTGGAGCACCATTTTGAAATCAAAATAAACAAACAGAAGATTGCTCATGCAGGTCAGGTAAATAAATCAATAGCAGAAAAATTTGGCATTAAACATTCCGTATTTTTTGCTGAATTGGATTGGGCTTTAGTTGTTTCACTTTCTATTAAACAAACAAGAAAAGTTCAGGAACTCCCCAAATATCCAGCTGTACAAAGAGACCTTGCCCTGATTGTAAAACGTGAGTTGAACTGGGAGCAAGTATTACAATCCATACAAAAAGATAAAAATGCAAGACTAAAAGAAGTAAGACTCTTTGATATTTTTGAAAGTGAGAAACTGGGAAAAGACAAAAAATCACTTGCCGTAAATTTTACTTTTCTTGATGAAGAGAAGACTCTTACAGATAAAGAAATAGACGGGTGGATGCAGAAAATAATGACTTCGTTAGAAACGGACCTACAAGCTGAAATCAGGAAATAAAATTTCGCAGGCAATATCCTTGGCTGAAATCCTTATTTTTAACATCATTCGGGAATATTAATATTTGCATAGTGAGTACTACAGAACAGCAATTAAAACGCATTCAGGAAAAACTTCAGCAATTGCTGAAGCAATACAACACACTGCAAAAAGAAAACACAACGCTAAAAGAAAATCTTGCTTCAGCTAAAGATGCACTTAATAAAAACCATCAACAAATAGAAACACTGACCCGGCAGGTTGATGTACTAATGCTGGCCGCCGGCAATATGAGTGATGCAGATAAAAAAGAATTTGAAAAAAGGTTGAATGGTTATATCAAAGAAATTGACCGCTCAATCAATTTATTGGGCGAATAATTACACTCGTTTTACCAATTGCATCCGCATTTCATCGCTTCCTTCAGAAAGTTCCAATGTATAACGCCCATAAGGCAGATCATTAAGATCGTTTAACGTAAATTCTTCTTTGTCCTTTTTTACTTCTTTTTTGATGGTGCGGCAAACCATGCCGGCATCATCACGCAGTACACCCCGCACACAGCAGCCCGTAGGTACTTGAAGCTCCAGTTTTAGAGCATCTATAAACACAGATGACTTAATTTTGGCAAGCATAGGCAAACGTTTTTTCGTTTTCCTCAGGTAACTTTATTAAAAATTTTTCAGAAGGTGGCGGCCTGTAGCATTCAAGGGGATGCCGAAAATAGGAAATAGATTTAAAATATCAAACAAATGAGTGAATTAATTGCCATATCAGCCCTTATAGGTGATCGTACATTTCGTATAAAAATAGAACCTAAAGATGAAGAAGTAGTACGCAAAACCCTTAAAACCATTAACGATAAAATACTGGAATTTAAATCGCAGTTTGCCGGTAAGGATATGCAGGATTACATCAGCATGGTACTTATTTGGTTTGCAACTGAGCAAAATGTGGCGATGGCAGCAGGTGTAAAAAAGGAGAATATTACGGAAGGCCTGAATTCGATTGAAAAACTTTTGGATAATCAGTTGAAATAAAGAATTAAACAGGTTTCTCTTCCGTATCATATCTTTCAACCGATTCTATGCCCTGCATATTTTGCAGCCGCTGTACCAGTTCGTCCAGTTCTTCTTTGTCGTGTACATACAAGCGGATATTGCCCATAAAAAGGCCTTCTTTAGCTTCGATGGTCAATGCCGAAATATTAATCTTCAACTCACCCGATATCAGGTTGGTGATTTTATTTACCACACCCACATCATCCATTCCCACAATTTTAACTCCGGTAAGAAAAGAAATTTCCTTGTTCTTTGCCCACTTAGTTTTTACAACACGATGCCCATAGTTGGATAGTAGCTTGGTAGCATTGGGGCAATTGGTACGGTGTATCGTCAATCCCTTCCCCGTTGTTACAAATCCAAATACATCATCGCCCGGAATGGGTTTGCAGCAATTGGCCAGGTTATATACAATCTTATCACTGCTTTCGCCAAAAATGACCAGCTCCGTATCCTTTCTTTCGGCCAACTGGTGGTGGGGAATAAACTCCGGTTTTTCCTGTACAGGTTTTACCGGTTTGGGAAATTCTATTTTGCCTCCCGTTACATATTCTTTCTTTAAATCCCGCAGGTCAATATTTTTAATGGCAACCTGATAAAACAAATCTACATGCGATGGTTGTTTATACCATTGCATGAGTTCATCTAAGTTCAGTTGCGAAAAGTGTGCATCTATACCTTCTAATTTTCGTTGCAAAGCATACTTACCCTCATCAGCCACCAGCCTTTTTTCTTCTTTTAAAGAATCTCTGATTCTGCCTTTGGCTTTTGATGTTACAACAAATTTCAACCAGTCTTCAGATGCTTTTTGTTTATTGCTGGTAATAATTTCTACCTGATCGCCACTGTGCAGTTTATGACTGATGGGCACCAGCTTATGATTCACTTTTGCGCCAATCGTTTTGGCGCCAATGGCACTGTGAATGGCAAATGCAAAATCCAGTGCCGTAGAACCCACCGGCAGCATTTTTACATCTCCCTTTGGCGTATAAACATAAATTTCATCGGCAAGAAAACTGGTTTTAAAATCCTGAAGAAAGTCAATACTGTCCGTTTCCTGGCTGCTCATTACTTCTCGTATCTGTTGAAACCATTTATCAAATCTGTTTTCTTCTACTTTTCCTTCTTTATATTTCCAGTGAGCAGCCAGTCCTTTTTCAGCAATCTCATTCATTCTTTTTGTTCTGATTTGCACTTCTACCCATTTACCATATCCACTCATTACAGTAGTGTGCAGCGCCTCGTATCCGTTGGCTTTGGGGTTGCTCAGCCAGTCACGCAGCCGCTCCGGCGAAGGATTGTATTCATCAGTAATTAAAGAATAAACTTTCCAGCAATCTTCTTTTTCCTTTTCAGGGGGCGAATCCAAAATGATTCTAATCGCAAATAAATCGTAAACCTCTTCAAAATCAACAGCCTTCTTCTTCATTTTATTCCAGATGGAATGTATGCTTTTGGGCCGTCCATAGATTTCTGCATTAACGCCCGCCTTTTCAATTTTATCTTTTAAAGGTTTGATAAACTCATTGATAAATTTTGTTCTTTCCTTTTTTGTTTCCGCCAGTTTGCGGGCAATATCTTTATACACATCCGGCTCCATATACTTCATAGCCAGGTCTTCCATTTCGGTTTTAATGTTATACAACCCCATTCGATGAGCCAGTGGCGCATATACATAAACCGTTTCAGATGAAATTTTCAATTGCTTCTCCCGCTTCATACTATCCAGCGTACGCATATTGTGCAGCCTGTCTGCCAGTTTGATAAGTATCACACGGGGATCATCCGTAAGTGTAAGCAGAATTTTTTTAAAGTTCTCCGCTTGTTGTGAAGCATTTACATCAATGATATTTGAGATTTTAGTAAGGCCATCTACAATTTTTGTTATTTCGGTACCAAATTCTCTTTGCACATCATCCAGAGTAATGTCGGTATCTTCTACGGTATCGTGTAGTAGAGAGCAAATTGTAGATCTTACGCCCAGTCCTATTTCCTGAACACAAATTTTGGCGACTGCAATAGGATGTAAAATATAAGGTTCACCACTTTTGCGACGCATGGTTTTATGCGCTTCAGCTGCCATTTCAAATGCAACCCGAACCAGATTCTTATCTCCGGGTTTTAGTTTGGATTTCAGCGCTTTTAATAAGGAACGATATTCCCGAAGGATTAGCTTTTTCTCATCCTCTTCATTTAGATTGTAACGGGGAATATGGGCAACGGCATCCATAGCATACGAATTTAATGATTTTTTTGGTGGGGGCAAAAAGTAAGGTTGAACTAAAATAAAAAAGGGACAAAGAAAAATCTTCTTTGCCCCAATGTAATAAATGATAAAAGTTATTTCAGAAAATCATAACGCAGCATGATTTCATGTGCATTGGACCCCTTGTCGTACACACTTAAAGGTGTGCTGTAAATATCAAAGCAGTAACCTATAGTAAATTTCTTTTGAATATGCACACCGGCCGACAGCATCCAGCTTTGCCGGGCTCTCAATGCCACGCCCCACCAAAATATTTCCTTATGCTCTACCCTTGCTCCTCCTTGAAACTCAAGTGGCGCATTGGGCAGGTAAATAAACAACAGGTTGGGAATAATCTTCGTACTGCCATCAACATCCCAGCTATATGAGCCATGCAGATAATAATGCCGATACAATCGGGCCTCTTCATTGCGTGTAAGATTCCCATTGTAAAAATCTAATTTTGATTGTATTAACTGGCTTACTGAAATTCCTGCATTTAGTTTTTTACTATTATAAGCAATTCCCAAACCCGCATCGCCTTTAAATCGTTTTGAATCACCTGCCAATACAGGATCATTGCTACCCAATGATTGTTGCAGTTTTGCTTTATCAATTGAAAATTGCTGTAGCCGGCCTTCAATTCCTATTGAAAAACTGGCGGCATGCTTCATAGGAATATGATAAGCATAAGCCATTTGCAGGCCAGTACGTTTAGTAGGGCCCGTTACATCATTATACAAGTAGCCCCCCAATCCCAGTTTTATTTTGGGGATAAATGCTGAACCATACACCACAGTAGTTTGTGGTGCTCCATCAATGCCACTCCACATCGTACGATAAGATGCTCCTACCACTCCATGTTTGGCACCTCCTACGGTGGCAGCATTATGTAAAAAACCGTGTTGGTCGTATAAGGATGCTGTCGTCAACTGCTGAGTAAAGGCACTGCCGGCTACCATAAGACCCATTGCAAAAAATATATTGCGTTTCATTTTATTAATATTTAGAATTTCTGATGATTAATGTTTAACGTAGTATGGTGAGGCTGCCTTTTAGTATTACCTCTCTTCCATTGATCAACTGGTATTTGATTACATAATAATAAGTGCCGTCGGGCAAGGGTTTACCTTTATAAAAGCCATTCCAGTTATTTTTATAATCGTTGGATTCAAACACTTTTGATCCATATCGGTTAAATACTTCTGCTTTTGCTTTTGCCAGGCAGTTGCCATTGGTTATCAGCCATAAATCATTAATACCATCACCATTGGGCGAAAAAGCTTCCATTGGCTTTACACAGTAGGGTACTACGGTCAGCAACATATCATCAGTACCCGTACATCCTTGCGCATTGGTTATTCGCAATGTATAGTTAGTAGTACTTGCAGGTGTAGCCGTTGGATTCAGAATATTGGAACTACTTAAGCCGGTTGATGGTGTCCACAAATAAGTGCCGGAAGAACCACTTGCCAGCATCTGATACACATCTCCTGAGAATATTGTGGCATCTGGTCCGGCATTTACGGTAACGCCAGGAAATATGGTTACAACGACTGTACGTTGCAAGGTACAGGTACCCAATGTAGCGGTTACCGTATAGGTGGTTGTGGATGTTGGACTCAATACCGGATTTAAAATATTCGGATTGCTTACTCCCGTAGCAGGCGACCAACTAAAGCTGGCACCATTGCTTGTAAAGTTGGGCGTATATGAGCCTCCATAGCATACACTCGTTTGCTCATCAGCACTCATAGTAAGATTGCTGGAGAAGCTGAGCACAACCTGATGGTTTGCCGTACAACCTGCAGCATCTTTTACTTGTACATTATAAGTACCTGCTGCCAATCCTGTAAATGTTGCGGTTGATTGAAAGCTGGAACCTCCGTTAATGCTGTATTGATATGGTGTTGTGCCTCCTGTTGCCGTAATGTTTATCGCTCCACCGGTACAATTAGCATCTTGTTTTACAACCGACATGCTCAGTGTATTTATCATTGAAATAACTACCTGTTGTGTTCCCGAAGCACATTGCAGCGCAATAGACCTTGCCTTCACATTATAAGTGCCGGGTAACAGATTACTAAAAATATTTGAAGGCTGCCAGGTGGTGCCGCCATCTATACTATATTCAAAAGGAGCTCCCGTACCGGTAGCCGTTACAGTAATACTTCCGTTTGTCGTACAGTTAGCATCTGTTTTTGAAACCGTAACAGTAGGAATTCCCGATTTTTTTACATACACAGTATCTACAAACACTGCATTGGCCCCGCCCGTAGGACACGATGAATAGTTTACACGAAAAACATAAGCTGTGCTGTCGCCTGTAGGGCACACATTTGGAAAATTGATATTTAATACGCCGGGAGCTACTGTACTTGTATCGGTAGGTGTAGAAGTAGCTACCACAGTACCATTAATCAATAACTCGGCATTAATAAAACGTGATGCACCTGCAGATGGAATAAAACGATAACAAGAATCAATGGCTGTGCCACCCCAGTTGGTGCAATTCTTTCCTTCGGCAGCCACCGCTTTATCCCGGTTAAAATTTTGAATGCCCAAAATGGAAAGACCTGAGTTCCAGGTATTACAGGTAGGCTTATCTTTTACATAAATTTCAACCACACCGGTACTTTCATATATCACCATTTGTGTGGTGTTTAATAATGAAGTGCAACTGAAAAGAGGCACACTATTATAACTGGCAATAAATCTTCTTTGTGGTGCAATGCCCTCTACTCTCCATTCAATTTTTCGTTGCCCGCCGGCATTATTGGTAGGATAAATATCGTAGTAAGGCCCCATAATTGAGGCTTTGGGATAATAAGTGGAAAAAGAACTTCCTTGTGTGCCCCCTGCATAAGGAATAGGAACAGGAGTACCCGATCCGCCACTGGAGGTAAGTGGCCACGAATTGGCAAGCCCCGCATTGGTAGCATCAAAGGTCATGATATTGTTTGACCCGATTACTACAGAAACGTAACTATTGCCATAGAAACAAAAATTAAATGGCATTGTTATCAGCGAACTGAAAACATCATCAGTATAAGTAGATGTAAGCTCAGTAGCAGTAGCCGAAGTATAAGCGAATGGTACATAAGCCGGACGAGTGAGTACATAATCATCAGTTTGTTTTAAATGTGGTACTTGTGCACTAATGCTGGTACAAGAAGTACCGCAAGGCAGGTTAATGTTCTTATTGGCAAGAACAATTGTAGTTGCCGGATTTTGGCCGAATAAAACAGCATACGAAAAAATCCCGCAAAAAAGCAATCCAAGCTTTTTCATTACGATAGTTTTGGTTTATAAAAAATTACAAAAAATGCGATTCAGCCATCAATATTGATGAATGAACAAAGGATTTTCTAAGGAATAGCAGAAGTATATTGAATTGATTACAGGGATAGGTCGGTTGGTCAAACTTACATTTTTTTAGATTGGAATTTTAAAATTTTCATATAAATGACATTAATCAATTTTCTATACAATTTAATAGATAAATGCCCTACCTTTGCAGCCCGTTTTATCAAAGCGAAACCGGATGTGGTGAAATTGGTAGACACGTCAGACTTAGGATCTGATGCCGCAAGGTGTGGGGGTTCGAGTCCCTCCATCCGGACACTTCAAATATCGGACAGAAGAACAGGGAATTAAGAATTTTCAATTTCCCCTTCATCATTTTTAATTCCTTGTTCGTTATTTAATATTCAAATAAAAGCAATGGCAACAATTACACAAGAAAACATCGGGCTGCTACACGAAAAACTGACAGTGAAACTGGAAAAAACCGATTACCTGCCCTCGTTTGAAAAAGCCCTGAAAGAATACAGTAAAAAGGCAAATATTCCCGGTTTTAGAAAAGGAATGGTTCCGGCCGGACTTATTAAAAAAATGTATGGCTCATCTCTGTTTACCGATGAAGTTTTAAAAACAGTAGATCGTGAATTGATTAGTCATTTGCAAAATGAAAAGTTTGAAATCTTCGCTCAACCTATTCCTGTTGAGGCAGATGTAAAACAATTAGATGTAAATAATCCTGCTGATTATAGTTTCAATTTCGAAATAGGAATGAAGCCGGCATTCCAGCTTGCTGATTTGGCTAAGGCAAAAACAACCCGTTATATCGTTACGGTTACCGACGAAATGATAAACAGTGAAGTAGAGAGACTGCAAAATCGGTATGGCAACATGAAGGATTTAGAGGCAGTTGATTCTGAAGAAAATGTGCTCAATGTAATTTTTTCTGAAACGGACGATGCAGGAAATAAAATAGAAAGCGGTATTACAAAAGATAATTCATTATTGGTAAAATATTTTGCTGAATCCATTCGTAAAAACTGGATTGGAAAGAAAAACGGCGATGCAATAATGGCTACTTTAAAAGAGGCTTTTGATGAAAAAGAAAGAAAATGGATTATCTCTGATCTGGGATTAAAAGAAACAGAAAACGCAGCCTCAAAATCTTTTTCAATTGAGATTACAAAAATCGGTCAGTTAGAAAAAAGAGAACTAAATGAAGATTTTTATAATCAGCTGTATCCCGGTCAGGAAGTAAAAACAGAATCAGACTTTCGCAATAAGATAAAAGAAGAAATTCAGAAGTATTGGAAATCGCAATCCGATAATCAGATTCACGATCAGGCTTATCATCAATTGCTCGATCACACCCATATTGAATTTCCTGAAGCTTTTTTAAAAAAATGGATAAAAACGCAGGGCGATGTGGTGAAGGAAGATGAAGACGTTGAAAAAGAATTTCCTAAGTTTTTGAATCAGCTCAAATGGACATTAATCACCGAAAAGATTGTGGGTGATAATAATATTGAAGTAGCACCGGATGAAATAAAGGCATTTGCCAAACATCAGCTATTCAGCTACATGGGCGGTGCCAACCTGAGCGACGACCAACCCTGGGTAAACGACTATGTAGAAAAAATGATGAAGGACAGAAAATTTGTAGAGGACGCCTACCATCGCTTGCAAACTCAAAAGATATTTGAATGGGCAGCCACTCAGGTAAAGCCGGATGAAGTGGATATAAGTGCCGATGATTTTTCAAAAATGGTAGAAGAGCATCAACACCATCATCATTAATCAAATTTTTTACGCAATTGATAAAAGGTTTCGCATTGTCGGAACCTTTTTTATGTCAAATCGTCTTATTTTTTGTAATTCATGACGGCAATTTTGTGGTTTTGACAATTGGACGGATATTTGATGCATCACAAAACACTTTAAACCTTACAACTTTATCCCTTTACCCTAAACCCTTTATCATAATTAATTAACAACTCATGTCTTTCAACTCCGAATTTGAAAAATACGCTGTGAAGCATCGTGGTCTATCCAGCAATACATTGCATAGTTATGCATCGCATCTGGTAACAGGTATGACGCCCAACATCATTGAAGAGCGTTCGCTCAACATAGCTGTTATGGATGTGTATAGCCGCCTGATGATGGATCGTATTATTTTTCTCGGCTATCCCATTAATGATGAGATTGCTAATATTGTAACGGCACAACTATTATTTCTGGATAGTACCGATCGTACTCGAGATATAAATATGTACATCAACAGCCCCGGCGGCAGTGTATATGCAGGTTTAGGTGTTTATGATACCATGCAATTTGTAAGCCCCGATATTTCTACTATTTGTATTGGCGTAGCTGCTTCTATGGCCTGTGTACTTTTAGGAGCAGGTACCAAGGGTAAAAGAGCGGCATTGAAACATTCACGAATCATGATGCACCAGCCGAGTGGAGCCATTGGCGGACAAGCAAGTGATATAGAAATCACGGTAAATGAAATTCGCAAACTGAAACAGGAATTATACGAAGTCGTTCACTTGCATACAGGCAAAGCCATTGAACAGATAGAAAAAGACTTTGACCGTGATAACTGGATGAAGGCTGCTGAAGCAAAAGAATATGGATTAATTGATGAAGTATTACTGACCAATCCACGCAAACAAAAATCTGCATAAGCCTTCACTTTCAATTATAGTATTTCAAATAAAAACAAAATGAAACAAGAGCAATTCAAATACAATCCACACTTTTTAAATGAAGATGATGAAAAAGAAGAATCTCCCAAAAGTGATTTGGGAATGTTCAATAAAAAATTAGAAACACTTTTCTTTGAAAAAAGAAGCATTTACTTCTGGGGTGTAGTGGACGATAAAAGTGCTAAGGATGTAGTTGCAAAACTGCTGCTACTGGATGCCGATAAACCCGGTGAAGAAATCAAACTGTATATTAATAGTCCGGGTGGCGTGGTTACCAGCGGCATGGTGATGTATGATACGATGCAAATGATAAAAAGTCCGGTAAGTACGATTTGTATGGGCTTAGCCGCTTCCATGGGCTCCATTTTATTAAGTGGTGGTACCAAAGGCAAACGATATATTTTTCCTCATGGTGAAGTGATGATTCATCAGCCATCCATTGGTGGCTATATACAAGGTGTAAGTACCGACCTGGAAATACAAGCTGTACAAACAAAGAAAGTAAAAGAAATAAGTGCAAATATTTTGGCCAAAAACTGTGGCAAATCCTTTGAGCAGATAATGAAAGACTTTGACCGCGACCATTGGATGAATGCTGAGGAAGCTATTGCTTATGGCATAGCCGACAAATTATTAGACAAACTATAAAACATTCAGAGCGAAGGATTTAGATATAAATAACCGTGAAACCATTCTTTTACCGGAATGGTTTTATATTTTTGTATGTTACTATTATAATTTTAATCCGTCATAAATAAACGACCATGGCAAAAAACCCACTTCATTGTTCCTTTTGTGGCCGCACCCGCGATGATGTAGATGTTAAAATTCTCATTGCAGGCATTGAAGGTCATATTTGCGAAAGTTGTGTAGCGCATGCTCAGGAAATTATTGAACAGGAAATAACGGTAAAAGACGAAAAAGCAATTTCCTCATTTAAGCTTACCGTAAAAAAGCCAATTGAAATAAAGAAGTTTTTGGATGAATATGTGATAGGTCAGGATGAAGCAAAAAAAGTATTGGCAGTAGCCGTTTACAATCATTATAAACGATTACAACAAAAAAATAAGGAAAGTGCCAATGATGTGGAGATAGAGAAAAGTAACATCATCATGGTGGGTGAAACAGGAACAGGCAAAACCCTGCTTGCCAAAAGCATAGCCCGCATGCTCAATGTACCATTTGCTATAGTAGATGCAACCGTATTTACAGAAGCCGGATATGTAGGCGAAGATGTAGAAAGTATTCTCACCCGCTTATTGCAGGTATGTAACTATGATGTACAAGCTGCCGAAAGGGGAATTGTATATATTGACGAGATAGATAAAATAGCACGCAAAGGCGACAATCCTTCCATTACTCGTGATGTAAGTGGCGAAGGTGTACAACAAGGCATGTTGAAATTGCTCGAAGGAACTGATGTGCTGGTACCTCCGCAAGGTGGCAGAAAACATCCTGAGCAGAAAATGATACGTATCAATACACAAAATATACTTTTCATCTGCGGTGGTGCATTTGACGGAGTGGACAAAATAATTGCCCGCCGGGTGCAGACCAATACGATCGGCTTCAATGTAGATAAAGAAGCGCAGGAAAGTATGAAGAAAAATTTGTTGCGTTATATCAATGCTACCGATTTGAAAGGCTTTGGACTGATACCGGAGCTTTTGGGTCGTTTGCCGGTGGTTACTCATTTAGATCCTTTAGATGCTTCCACCCTTCGTTCTATACTCACCGAGCCTAAAAATGCATTGATGAAACAATATAAAAAGTTGTTTGAACTGGAAGGCATCACCCTTACTATAGAAGAAGATGTACTCGATTTTATGGTTGAAAAAGCAGTTGAATATAAACTGGGCGCCAGAGGGCTGCGCAGTATTTGCGAAGGCATTCTTACCGATGCCATGTTTGATCTGCCTTCTTCTAAAGAAAAACAATTCACCCTCAATCTGGAATATGCACAACGTAAGTTTGAAAAAGGAAAACTGAGTTTACTGAAAGTGGCGTAATGTATAGATTGATTAATTCATGACTAATCTTTGCCGATCCGTAAAAAATAAATTTCAAATTAACTTAGATATTAATACGCATGAATGAACTTATTGAAAAACTGGTTAAAGAAGCCGGACTTACTGAGGCGCAAGCCAAACAAGCTATTTCAACTATTAAAAATTATGTTGTAGAAAAATTCCCTATGCTGGAAGGTGCAGTAAATAATGTATTTGGTGCATCTTAAAAATTTATTCATTTATTTAATTTCCCTGCACTTTTTCCCTCTTGGTTTATTCGCCGCTTCATATGGGCTCATTGCCCTGTGGCAAGATTGAATCGCCAGCATTACCAGCACCATAAATAATACATATTTGTTTTTCATAAAGAAAATTTAGATAGTATTTTGAAAGTTTGCCAAAAATCTAAGCTTTGTTGATAATCAAAAAACAAATTCTGCACTTTATAGTTGTATTACTACATAAAATGGTAAAGATTCCGGAGCCAATAAAAAATATACTTGTTAAATTTTGTATATTACCTCTCGTCTTTCAAAAAATCACAGAACCGATTCTGATATTCTTAATTGTTAAAATTCAGTAGTTTTTCCTTTTGAGGAAATCATTAAATGAGGTTTGTTCGTACCTTACTTTCATATACTAATTTTACAAACTACAGTGATGAAATTTTATCAACTAACACGCTTACTTCAGTGGTGTTTATTGGGACCATTGATTGCCTGCGGACAATCAAATCATTCATTGAAAGAAACAAAAATCACCAACACTATGAGCAACACAAAAACCCAAACAACAAACAATATTAAAACCGACACAGCTACCCTAGCCGGGGGCTGCTTCTGGTGTGTAGAAGGACAGCTCAAACAACTGGATGGCGTCATTCAGGTAATATCGGGCTATACAGGTGGCCAAGTAGCCAAACCTACTTACAAACAAGTATGCGCCGGCACTACCGGACATGCAGAAGCCTGCAATGTAATTTATGATCCTGAGCAAATCAGTTACGACGAATTACTTCAGGCGTTTTTTGTAGCACACGACCCCACACAACTCAATAGGCAGGGAAATGATATAGGTACCCAATACCGGTCGGCGATCTTTTATCATAACGATGAACAAAAAAAATTAGCAACATACTATATCAACAAACTGAATGAAGAAAAAGTATATGATAATAAAATTGTAACTGAAATAAGTCCCTTGACTGTTTTCTATACAGCCGAAGATTATCATCAGGATTATTATGAAAATAATATGAATGAGCCATATTGCAGAATGGTGATACAACCCAAACTGGAAAAATTTAAAAAAGTATTTGCCGATAAATTAAAAATGAACAACCCGCATAGAAATAATCACTTTTATTCCAGAACAGATACAGCTGTACTGGAAGTAAGCAATAAAGAATGGAAAAAAATTCTGCCTGCCGATTTATATGCAGTTTCCCGCGAAGCCAATACCGAAAAAGCATTTACCGGAAAATACTGGAATACTGATGAAAAGGGAACTTATTATTGTGCCGTGTGTGGCAATAAACTTTTTCGCTCTCAAGCAAAATTTGCCAGCACCTGCGGATGGCCCAGCTTCTTTGAAGCATCAAGACCTAATAGCGTTTTGTATAAACCCGATCATTCTTATGGTATGGACAGAACAGAAGTACTGTGTGCAAGATGCAGCTCGCATCTGGGTCATATTTTTGACGATGGCCCGGCTCCTACTTATAAGCGTTTTTGTATGAACTCTATTTCACTTGACTTTGACCCGGACAAATTATGATTTCATAACCTGAAAAAAGAAACCGTACCAAAATAAATTGATACGGTTTTTTATTGTTCTGTATTGGTTTTTCTTATCCGGCTAAGTTTACAATCAGCCGGAGCGTCCTAATGCTTTTTTTTAAGAACAACCGCCTTGTGTACCACAGTTCAGGCATTTGTAGCAAGTGCCGCTGCGTACGGTTATGTGCCCGCAATTGGTACATGCCGGTGCATCGCCTTGCATTTTTTTGTTCATTGCATTCATGGCATCCAAGCTGCTTTCAGCCTTCACGGTTTGTGTTACAGATTTTTTTGATTGAGGTGCTACTGTACTTCCCGATGAAGGGGTAACACGTACACTACTCAACTCCTGCTCTTTTGCATACTCCAATCCTCCATTGGAAGGAATATCGTCCCAATCATCGCCGCCTGTATTTAATACCTCTGGCTTGTCTAAAACATGCACCAGATCCGTTCTGCCCAGATATTCGTAACCCAGCACACGGAAGATAAAGTCAACAATAGAAGTTGTGGACTTAATATTGGGATGCTCTACAAAACCTGATGGGTCGAAACGGGTGAAGGCAAACTTATCTATAAACTCTTCCAGCGGCACACCATATTGCAAGCCAATTGAAATGGAGATAGCAAAACAGTTCATCATACTGCGCATCGTAGCGCCTTCTTTCGCCATATCAATAAATATTTCTCCCAGCGTTCCATCACTATACTCGCCAGTGCGCAGAAATACTGCCTGACCATTGATTTTCGCTTTTTGTACAAATCCACGACGCTTTGCAGGTAAGGTTCTTCTTTCTACTATGCTGGCCAGTTTTCGCTTTAGCTTTGTATCGGGCGAAGCCTGTACTCTTTTTTGTACTTCTTCCAGTAGTTCTTCTACGGTTAGTTTTCCAAGGTCAACGATATTTGATTCCATCGGTGCAGCTACTTCTTCAACTGTAGCAGCAACTGCCTGTGTATCGTCTTTTTTCTTTTTATCACTTTTATTGCTGAGGGGTTGGCTCAATTTAGAACCATCACGATAAAGTGCATTGGCTTTCAATCCCAATTTCCAGCTTAAATAATAAGCATCGGCTATTTCTTCCACTTTTGCTTCATGTGGCAGGTTGATTGTTTTGGAAATGGCACCACTGATGAAAGGTTGTGTAGCACCCATCATACGTATATGACCATGAGCATGAATATAGCGTTCACCTTTTTGTCCGCATTTATTGGCACAGTCAAAAACCGGAAGATGTTCTTCTTTCAATCCGGGTGCGCCTTCCAGCATCATGGTACCACATACATAATCGTTGGCGGCTTCTATTTGCTCATCAGTAAATCCTAAAGCATCTATCATTCTCCATTCTAAATTGTTGTATTGCTCCGGCGTAAATCCAAGACGCTGCATACATTCCTCACCCAGCGTATATTTATTAAATACAAATCCAATTTCAAAAGCTGTCAACGCTGCTGCATCTAATCTTTTTATCTCATCGGCAATAAATCCTTTCTCGCTTAATGTCTGATGATTGATAAATGGAGCACCGGCAAAGGAAGCTGTACCGGTAGCATATTTTATTATTTTATCAGCTTCGGTTTCAGTATAGCCCAGATTTTTTAAAGCCGTTGGTACTGATTGGTTAATGATTTTAAAATAACCACCTCCGGAAAGTTTTTTAAATTTCACCAGTGCAAAATCAGGCTCTACTCCTGTTGTATCACAATCCATCACTAACCCAATAGTACCTGTAGGCGCTATTACCGTAGCCTGAGCATTGCGATAGCCATATTTTTCTCCCAGCTCCACTGCATCATCCCATGCTTTGCAGGCTGCTTTCAACAAATAATCAGGGCAATATTTTGCATGAATACCTTGAGGCTTCAGACTTAGTCCTTCATATTCATCGGCATCATAAGCTGCCAGGCGATGATTGCGCATTACACGCATCATGTGTGCTTTGTTTTCTTCAAAACGAGGGAATGCGCCCAGCACTTCAGCCATTTCTGCGGAAGTTTTGTATGCAATGCCTGTCATAATAGCTGTAATGGCGCCGGCAATGCCTCTTGCTTCTTCGCTATCATAAGCAATACCACTTACCATAAGCATGGTACCCAGGTTGGCATACCCCAATCCCAATGTACGGTACTCATAGCTTAATTGTGCTACCTCCTGAGAAGGGAACTGAGCCATTAATACTGAAACTTCAAGTACCACGGTCCACAAGCGGGTATTATATTCATATCCTGCTACATCAAACTGATTGGTTTCGGTATCGAAAAACTTCATCAGATTGGCAGAGGCCAGATTACAAGCAGTATTATCAAGAAACATATATTCAGAGCAAGGGTTTGATGCTCTGATCTCACCACCTTCGGGGCAGGTATGCCACTCATTTATAGTAGTATTATACTGAGTACCGGGGTCGGCACAGCGCCATGCTGCATAGGCAATTTGATTCCAAAGTTCACGAGCCGGAATTTTTTTCATTACTCTTCCATCCATTCTTCCTTTCAACTCCCAGTCCTCATCGTTATCCAATTTTTCAAAAAACTCATTGGGAATACGTATTGAATTATTGGAGTTTTGTCCGCTTACAGTTCTGTAGGCTTCATCTTCATAGCCCGATGGATAACCGGCAGCAATTAAAGCTGCAACTTTTTTCTCTTCTTCTACTTTCCAGTTTATAAAGTCCACAATCTCCGGATGGTCAAGATCCAGACAAACCATTTTGGCGGCTCTGCGTGTAGTGCCACCGCTTTTAATAGCACCGGCTGCACGGTCGCCTATTTTAAGGAAACTCATGAGTCCAGATGAACTGCCTCCACCACTCAGCTTTTCGCCTGCACCACGAAGGTTAGAATAATTAGTTCCTACACCGGAACCATATTTAAATATACGTGCTTCTCGTACCCACAAATCCATGATGCCGCCTTCGTTTACCAAGTCATCATTTACACTTAATATAAAGCAAGCATGAGGCTGCGGCCTTTCATAAGCGTTGGTTGATTTTTTTAATACGGCATCTTTGGGGTCAACATAATAATGTCCCTGTGGTTTTCCGGTAATGCCATAGCTCTCATGCAGGCCGGTATTGAACCATTGCGGACTGTTGGGCACACACATTTGATTCAAAATAGAATACACCAACTCTTCATAAAATATTTGTGCATCATGGGTAGATGCAAAATATCCGTAACGTTCGCCCCATACTCGCCAGCAGTTGGCCATACGATGTGCTACCTGCTTTGCCGATGTTTCTCTACCAAGACTGCCATCAGGCTGTGGTACACCTGCTTTACGAAAATATTTTTGTGCAAGAATATCAGTTGCTATCTGACTCCATTGTTTAGGCACTTCTACATTGTTCATTTCAAATACCACTTCACCATTGGTATTTCGGATTATGGAAGTACGATAGTCATATTCAAACATATCGTACACGTTCACGTCTTGCCGGGTAAAGCGACGTGAAAACTGCAAGCCCGCTGCCTGGCGGGAAGCTTTGGTTTTGGTAGCCATATCTAAAAAGAATTTATGGGGGTTAGATGTAAATCAATCTTTAATCGTCCACGACGAAAATATTTTTTACAAACGAAAATTCATAGGTGTAAATATTCACATTTGTGGAAAAGGGTTGTGTAAAACAATCCAACCCAATACAGTATTGCATTTGGCCGTTTTTACACATCGGTTTCAAAAAAATAGAGGAATTTTATTTGGTTATTTAGCAGTTCTGCATTAGCCCTCGCATCCCCCAATGAAAAAAGAAAAACAGAATCCTTTTTTTAAAATGGGGGGTTTGTTTTTCACTGTTTGTCACAATAATAATTCGCAGAGAGTTTCAAAAAACAAGAATGGGCAATACAAGAAGTTTTTTGCATTTTTGTAGTAAGCAAACTGTGCCGAATGCGTGTATCTATTTATACTGAACTTGAAGCAAGGAAAAAGAAAGGACAAAAATCTTTTGCGGTGCTTATTGATCCTGATAAAGTAAACCCTGCTTTGTTGGATGAAATTATTGATCGCTCCGTTGCTGCCCATGTCGATTATTTTCTGGTGGGAGGTAGTTTGGTAATTTCAAATCATTTGGATGCCTGCATACAACAGTTGAAGCAAAACTGTAATATTCCGGTTTTGCTTTTTCCGGGTGGTCCATCGCAGGTCAGCAAATATGCAGATGCATTGTTATATCTTTCGCTTATTTCCGGCCGCAATCCTGAATTATTAATTGGACAACATGTAGTTTCTGCTCCATTTGTAAAACAAAGCGGATTAGAAATCATGCCTACCGGATATATTGTGATTGATGGAGGTGCGCCTACCACTGTTTCCTATATCAGCAATGCTGCACCTATTCCGGCAGATAAAAATGATATTGCTATGTGTACGGCTATGGCAGGCGAAATGCTGGGGATGAAATTAATTTATATGGATGCCGGCAGTGGAGCCAAAAGGCCGATTTCAGAAAGCATGATAAAGACTGTCGCCGATCAGATAGCCGCTCCATTAATTATTGGCGGTGGCATTACGAATCCGGAAAATGCATATTTAAACTGCAAGGCAGGTGCCAATGTAATTGTCGTAGGAAATGCCATTGAAAAGGATGTTTCACTTATTAAACAAATGAGTGATGCCGTACACAGTGTACCTGTAAAAGTTTAACGCAGATCAGCTGTCTTTACTCTGGATGGTGTAGATTCTCCTGCCACTATGCTTTTGGAACTGATGGCAATCGCTTTTATAATCTCCGTCATATTTTTCAGGTTAAGCGTTTCTATGCTATCACTTTGTTTATGATAGTTAGGTTCGCTATCCATTTTGGAGGTTGATATTGTGTGAGCAGGTACTCCCAATAATGCCAATGTAGCATTATCACTTCTAAAAAATAATTGTTGATCGGGATAGGGATCGGGGTAGAATGTAAAACCTGAGAATCTTAAATCCTGATTTAATATTTCGCCCATATCCGTTTTATCGTATCCGGTAATATAGGCCGAATTATTTCCCCATTTTGATTCGGTGCCTATCATTTCTATGTTAAACATAGCCACTACGCCATCGGCATTTACTTGTTTTGAAAAATACTGCGATCCATACCCACCTATTTCCTCTGCAGTAAAAGCAACAAATACAAGGGTTCTGTCATTGTTGTTTAATTCTTTAAAATACTTCGCCAACATCATTACGGCCGTTGTTCCCGATGCATCATCATTGGCACCATTATAAATAGAATCGCCATTTACCGGCTTGCCCACACCTATATGGTCATAATGCGCCGAAAAAACAACGATATCATCACTTTGAAGATCACCGGTTGCGTACTTATTTTTTCCCGGCAGAATGCCTAACACATTTGAAAGGTGCTGCTCTGTGTTTTCCAACTTTACGTCTATTGAGAATTTTTTGGGAACCTGATTGGTAAGTAAAAAAACAACACTATTATTTTTTCGCAGCGCTGCTCTTTTGCCAAATGATAAATTTGAAAATTCTGCAGCATAACTGCTATCAACAAATACGATCATGTTCTTTCCTGATTGTGAAAGTCTGAATGCTTCTTTATTCAGTTTTTCACCTGGTTTGATAAAAGCCGTTTCGTATCCGGAGTTTTCATCAATCAGCAATGGAATCTGATTACTGCTTACTGCCACATTTTGTGGGCTTAATTCAATACCATCCAAAAAGGTCAACGTACTTAAAGTCTTCGTCTTTACCAATGAAAACTGCTGTAAATAACTCCCCGAGTTGTTTATCGTTTGTAATCCGATTTTTTTAAACTCAGCTGCAATAAATGCTGCGGCACTATCAATTTCCGGAGAAAAAGTTTTTCGGCCACGCATTTCATCTGAAGCCAGTTTCCTTTCAATTCTTTCAACTTCTTTTTCGGTGATTATTTTATTGATGTCTTGTGCAAATAAAAAAGCGGACGTAAATAAGAACCATCCGCTAAATATTAATCTTTTCGTTTGCATTCTAATATTCTATAAAAGTTTTATAAATCAAAAAAAACTCATCCTTAACCTCAATCTCAACCTCATCCTTAACCTCAACCTCAATCTCAAACTTCTCCCCCCTCACCCTTCCTCACAAACTCATCATCTCCTTAAACTTCACCGTTTGTCTTCTGCTTACTTCAATTTTTTCGCCACCGGCCAGGTCTAGCAATAGGCCTCCATTAAAATAAGGCTCAATTTTTTCTACCATTCTCAGATTTACAATATGCTTTCGGTTTGCTCTGAAAAAAGTTTTTTCATCCAATCTTTCTTCAAGCGCATTCAGCGATTTTAGAATAAGCGGTTTATTGGTACCAAAAAATACTTTAGCATAATTGCCTACACTTTCAAACAGTCGTATTTCACTTAGCTTGACAAACCAGCAGCGTTCACCATCTTTTACAAATACCTGATCGTTTTCTGATAAAATACTATTATTCGTGTATTCACCTTCTGCACGGGTTTCCTTTTGCTCTATTGCCTGTAGCTTATGAATAGCATCTGCAAGTCTTTTAGGCTCTACCGGTTTTACCAGATAGTCTAAGGCGTTTACTTCAAATGCTTTTAAGGCAAACTCGTCATAGGCTGTTGTAAAAATTACTTGAGGCGCTTTTTCCAATTGTTCCAGCATATCAAATCCCGTTTTTCCCGGCATTTGTATATCCAGGAAAACCAAGTCAGGATTTAAACTTTCAATTTTTGAAATTCCTTCATCTGCATTGGCGGCTTCATCAATTACTTCTACTTCAGGGTAGTCCTGTAGTAGTTTCTTTAGCTCTGTTCTTGCCAGTCTTTCATCATCGATAATGATAGCTTTCATATTTCAAATTTTTAAAAATATTTATTTAATGAATGTTTACCGGTATCAATACTTTGGCTTCAACCTGGCTTCCATTAATTTGTTTAATCTCAAATTTTGCTTTTTCGCCATACAACAAGTTTAGCCGGTTGGTAGTGCTTGAAATGCCAAAGCCCTCACCATTATTTTTATATCCGTTTAATTGACCTGTGTTTTGAACAGTAAGCACATGAAAATCGTCAATAAAATCAGAAGTAACCTTTACTGTACCTCCTCCTACCTGCTTACTGATGCCGTGTTTAATTGCATTTTCAACCAGGGTTTGCAGCATCATGGGCGGCACAGGGCTGTCCAGCGTATCTTCATCTACATCATATTCAATCTTTAAACGGTCTTCAAATCTCATGTTTTCCAGTGCCAGATAATCTTTTACAATGTCCAGTTCTTTTTCAAATGGAACAGTTTCCTGAATTTCGGTTTGCATACTGCTTCGCAAAATATTGCTAAGCTCTGTAACCGCAGCCCTTGCTCTTTGTGGGTTTTCATCTACCAAAGCCCTGATGCTGTTAAGAGAATTAAAGATAAAATGCGGGTTGATATGTGCTTTAATAGTTTTTAGTTCCAACTCTTTAATCAATGCTTCCATTTTTAAAGCATCCATTTGCTGCTTCTGGCTTTTGCGAAAAAAATGATAGAAATAATAGATAAGCACCCAGGGAAGAAAAAACATACTGTTATCCACTGTATAACCTGCCAGTCTTGAACTAAAGGGAAGTGGCTTTGCCTTTTCAATAGTCAGTTGAAAAAAATCCAACGCTTTAATTACAATAAAACTATAAGTAAGTGAAGCACAGATAACGCCCAATATCAACTTGGGAATTACTTTTTCTATAGGTTGCAACATCCAGCCACCTTGCTTTATTACAGTGCGTAATACATGAGATACCATGATTCCTGTAACAAAAACAACACCTATTCTACCCAAAAGCATAGTGCCGGAAATATGCACCTGATAATTTCGGGCATAAAACCACATAGTAAGCCCCACTACACCCCAGCCAAAAGCCTGAAGAATCCAATACAATTGTTTTGTACCCTTGATTTGCATTAAACAAATCTACAAATTTCATTCTATGCAAATGGTCATAATATACCAATGGCCAATTCCTTCTACAAATGGGTATTCTTTTGAAAATAGCACTACATTTATTAAGAATTCATTAGCAAATGCCTTTTAAAATAACCTAATTTTACAGCGCAAAAATTTTCATGAATGAACATCGCTGCCGGCCCCCTTTTACAAACCATCAATTCGCCCGACGATTTGAAAAAATTACCTCGTGAAAAACTTCATCAGGTATGTGATGAACTGCGTCAGTTTATTATTGATGTAGTGAGTGTTCATGGCGGCCATTTTGCAGCCAGCCTCGGCGTAGTGGAGCTTACCACAGCACTTCATTATGTATATCATACGCCCTACGATCAATTGGTGTGGGATGTAGGCCATCAGGCATACGGACACAAAATATTAACCGGCAGAAGAGATCAATTTGAAACTAATAGAAAATATAAAGGACTAAGTGGTTTTCCAAAAAGATGCGAAAGTGAATATGATAGTTTTGGCGTAGGCCATTCATCCACTTCTATTTCAGCTGCTTTGGGAATGGCTATGGCAGCAAAATACAAAGGAGAAACAGACCGAAAAGCGGTTGCCATTATTGGAGATGGTGCAATGACGGCTGGGCTTGCTTTTGAAGGTATGAACCATGCTGGTGTGGCTGATACCGATTTGCTGATTATTTTAAATGACAACGGAATAGGCATTGACCCAAATACCGGTGCGCTAAAAGAATATTTAACTGACATTACGACTTCTCCTACTTACAACAAGATTAAAGATGAAGTTTGGAACCTGCTTGGAAAACTACCGGTAGGAAAAAACTTTAGCCGCACAATGGGGCATAAACTTACCGATGGGCTGAAAGGTTTGATGAGCAGTCATGCCAATCTTTTTGAAGCATTAAAACTTCGATATTTTGGACCCATAGACGGGCACAATATTGCCAAACTGGTGGATACATTAAAAGATCTAAGAAATATACCGGGGCCAAAAATTCTGCACATCATCACTACCAAAGGAAAAGGTTATGCATTGGCCGAAAAAGATCAAACGAAATGGCATGCCCCCGGATTGTTTGACAAAATAACCGGTGAAATTCAAAAGAAAAGATATGACCTGCCACAGCCTCCAAAATATCAGGATGTTTTTGGCTATACAATAATAGAGCTGGCTGAAAAAAATGAAAAAGTGTTTGGCGTTACTCCCGCTATGCCTTCAGGTTGTTCTTTAAAATATATGATGGAAAAAATGCCTCATCGTGCATTTGATGTAGGCATAGCAGAGCAACATGCGGTTACCGTAAGCGCCGGTATGGCTACACAGGGAATGAAGGTTTTCTGTAATGTTTATTCTTCTTTCATGCAAAGAGCTTATGACCAGGTAATACATGATGTTGCACTTCAAAAGCTTCCGGTAATTTTTTGTTTGGACCGTGCCGGGCTTGTTGGCGATGATGGGCCCACACATCATGGATGTTATGATATTTCATATTTGAGATGTATCCCCAATATGATCATCAGTTCGCCTATGAATGAAAGTGAATTGAGAAACCTGATGTACACCGCTCAGTTAGCATCTACTCAACTTCCTTTCGTAATACGCTACCCCAGGGGCGAAGGTGTAATGCCCGAATGGAAAACCGAAATGAAGGAGATTGAAATTGGCAAAGGCAGAAAATTAAAAGATGGAGAAAATATTGCCATACTTACCATAGGTCATCCCGGAAATTTTGCTGCCTCAGCAATTCGGGATTTGAAAGCTGAAGGATTAGATCCTGCTCATTATGATATGCGTTTTGTAAAGCCGCTGGATGAGGTTTTGCTACATGAAGTGTTTTCAAAATTCAATAAAGTAATAACCGTAGAAGATGGCAGCATCAAAGGTGGGTTTGGTTCGGCAATATTGGAGTTTATGAATGAGCATCAATATCATGCAAATGTGAAAATGCTGGGCATACCTGATAGATTGGTAGAACATGGTACACCCAAAGAACTACATCGTGAATGTGCTTATGATGCTGAGGCAATAAGAGAAACAGTAATACAAATGATGAGAGAGCATACTGAAACATCCGTATTGCATTAACTTTTTCAAGCAATAATGCTATGAAGAAAATTGCTTTATTATTATGGTTGATTCCTGTCTTTGGAAATTCACAAATTACCATTGGTGTAAAAGCAGGATACAATTTTGTAAACGTTACCAAAACCGCCGGCATCAATGCAGATAGTCGTTCGGGTTTTATGGTAGGAGGATACATAGCACCCAAGCCAAAAAAACTAATTGGATTTCGAACTGAACTGATGCTTTCCCGTCAGGGATATGATTATAAAAGTAATACCAATACAGGTACAGTAAATCTTGATTATCTGCTATTGCCTCAACTTATTACATTCAATTTTTCAAAAAGGTTTGAAGTGCATGTGGGTGGTCAGGCAGCGTTTCTTATGAATGCTGCAGTGGATAGCACCGGCGGTAGTGGCAGCAGTTTGTTTGACTATTTCAACAGGTTTGATTATGGTGTGGTGGGTGGAGTACAAGTAACGCCTTTTAAAGGATTGTTTATTGGAGGCAGAATGAATGTAAGTCTTCAAAACCTGAATAAGGAAGAGCCCGTTGGTGGCGGTACGCATGGGTTTGTACCCAAAGAATTTATTAAAAACAATGTCGTGCAGTTGTATGCCGGTTGGCGATTTTAGTTTCCCAACATTAGTTTAACAAGCCTTGTAAAATTTCGGTTTGTGGATAATCGTTTACTCCGCATCTCTCCGTATTGGCAAACAGTTGTTTTATGAAAGTGCATCGCCTGATACTAGTTATTATTATTTCCTGCTTTATGGTTTCCTGGTTTCCCAGAGTTGTCTTTTGGAAGCATATTCAACCTAAAAACAGAACTGATATTGGCAACAGGCTTAAAAATGATTCAGAAAAAAAATTGATAGTGTTTGCCGCTGAAGCCAAAAAATTTACAAAAGAAAATGGCTATAACCAACAAACTGTTTTTTTCATAGAAGTGGGGCTTCCCTCGGGCCACAATAGATTTTTTATTTACAATTTAAAAAAAGACAGTGTGACTGACAAGGGCCTTGTGGCACATGGCAATTGTTATGAATATTGGCTGGAGGGAAGAAAATATAGCAATGTGGTTGGTAGCGGTTGTACTTCATTGGGAAAATATAAAATAGGCAAAAGTTATATTGGTAAATGGGGCTATTCTTATAAACTACATGGGCTTGACAGCACAAATAATAAAGCTTATGAAAGAACAGTAGTATTGCACAGCCACAGTTGTGTGCCCAATGAAGAAACAGATGGAGAAATTTGCCAGAGTAATGGCTGCCCCACTGTGTCGCCCGATTTTCTAGTACGATTGAAAAAAATAATAAACACCTCTAAAAAGTCCATACTGCTTTGGATTTATGAATAAAAAAAATCCCTCCGGCAGGAAGGATCTTTTATAAAAAAAATTGATAGTATTATTCTCCGGCCACAGCCTTAAAGCTTTTTACCTGCTGCGCATCCAGCGTTATCTCGCAACTTAGCGATTTGCTGATAGGACAGTTTGCTTTTGCTTCTTCTGCATACTGCGGAAAATTCTTAGCTCTTAACTTAGGTACTTTGGCTCTTACTTCCAGGTGGCTATTCGTTATTACACCATCTTGCAGTGTAACCGTACATTTGGTTTCAATACGATTGGGTGTAAAACCTGCTGCGCCCAATACAAAACTTAATTTCATAGAATAGCATCCTGCATGTGCAGCTGCTATCAGTTCTTCAGGATTGGTGTAGGTGCCATCTTCAAATCTACTTCTGTAATCGTAGCTTTTATTTTTAATCACACCGGATTGCGTAATCAATTTTCCGCTACCTTCTTTACCGGAACCTTTCCAATTGGCTGTTGCTGATCTTTTCATGATGTTTAAATTTTAATTTTTAAATTAACTGATGGGTTCTTCCATTTCGGCCAGTCTGTTTTCTGGCTCATTATATTCAATGATGAAATTATTTTTTCCTTCACCAATAATAATCTTTAAAAATCTTTGCTGTGCAAGCTCTAACAGCGAGAGAAAAAGAAAAATTGCATGTACTCTGTTCTCACATCTGTCAAATATTTTTTCAAATGACAAATGTTTTTCTTCTCTTGCAAGGTTGAGCATTTGATCGCGGCTTTCCTCCATCGTGTAGTTATAAGGAACTACGGTATGCACAGGCTTATTCAACCGGTTGCTGTATTTCTGCATTGCCCTTTCAAATGCTTTCATTAGTTTGAAAAGGGTGATATTCTGTATTTCCGTTCCTTCGCTTTCCTCTTCACCTATGGCAGCAAGTTCTTGATGAATATTTCCTCTTTTGACACTTAGCATTCGAAGTGCTTCCATCTCTGCCATTTGAGCAGATGCTTCTTTAAAGCGTTTATATTCCAGAATTTTATTTACCAGTTCTTCACGAGGGTCTATTTCATTTCCTTGTGCATCCAGCTCTTTGCGTGGCAGTAGCATTTTTGCCTTTATACGCATCAGGGTCGAAATAAACAGAATAAATTCACTGCTTAATTCAATATTCAGTTCTTCATTTTGATGTATATAATCCAAAAAATCGTTGGTAATACGAGTAATTGGAATGTTATAAATATCCAGTTCATCCCTTTCAATAAAGAATAAAAGAAGGTCAAAAGGACCTTCAAACTGTGGTAATTTTATTTGATAAGAGGTCGTTTGCAAGATAATAGGTTAAAAAGCCAAAAAAAATAAGCCCTGTGATATTAATGAATCCTAACCACAGGACTTAACAAAATTAAGGAATTTGTGCCGGAGCTAAAAAACCTAGATTTTTCGCTACTTTTTCAAGGAATCTCTGATTTCTCTTAGCAGCGTAACCTCTTCGGATGGGGCTGCCGGGGCGGCTGGAGCTTCTTCCTTTTTCTTCACTTTGTTGATAAACCGGATAATCATAAATAAAACGAAGGCAATGATTAAAAAGTTTACCACTGCTTGTATAAAGGCTCCATATTGTATGGGCACCCCGTTTACTGTAGCGCTTAATGTATCAAATCTTTGGCCAATGAGCATTCCCACAATTGGCATAATAATTTTATCGACTAAAGCCGTAACAATGGCACCAAATGCTCCTCCAATTACAACAGCTACTGCCAGATCAACCACATTGCCTTTTAAAGCAAAGTCTTTAAATTCTTTCATCATTCCCATAAAAAAAAATTGATTTCTAAATTATTTAAGAATTGAAAGTAAACAATAAAATAAAACAGGCATAAATATTTTTACACATTCTAAGTATCCATCATAAAAAGATTGTGAAGTAGTTGCTTTTTCACAACTTTGCGCCACCATGAAAAACAGTTTGACATTTTCGAAATGGGGTTTGTTTATTTTGATTTCTTTTATTTGGGGTAGTAGTTTCGAGTTGATGAAATTGGGTTTATTTGAAAATCATGATTTATCAAAACCCATACTTTCCTCCTGGCAGGTAGCATCGTTGCGTTTGGTATCTGCCGGCTTAGTATTAGTTCCTTTTGTGCCCCGATATTTAAAGAAAATTGCTGCTGCTGATCTTCGTTACATTGCACTCTCAGGTCTATTAGGTTCGTTGATTCCTGCATTTTTATTTACGCTGGCCGAAACAAAAATTGATGGCGCCTTTGCGGGCACACTCAATAGCCTCACACCCATATTTGTAATTATAGTAGCTGCATTTTTTTTTAGCAAGCAGATAACTTCGCAGGCATTAAAGGGTATTCTCATTGCATTTATTGGGAGTGCACTCGTTTTTTATTTTAACTGGAGTGACCATGGTCGCAATTCATTAGGTAATGTAAGCTTTGCCTGGTTTTGTGTGTTAGCCACTTTTTTTTATGGGCTAAATGTAAATATGGTAGATAAAGTAATGGCAAATACACATCCGCTGGCTGTAGCAGTGATTGCGTTTGCTTCATTGGTAATCCCTGCTTTTATCGCTTTATTTTTATCGGGTTATTTTTCATTGCCGCTTAGTGAGTCAAAATACATAATAGCCACACTTGCCTCGGTTACTTTAGGAATAATAGGCACTACTGTTGCTTCTTTATTATTTTATAAGTTGATGCAGCAGGCAGGTTATCTTTTTGCCAGCATGGTCACTTATGGCATTCCTTTTATTGCACAATTTTGGGGATGGGTAAATGGCGAAAAAGTTGATGTTTTAACTTTATTGGGATTGCTGATAATTCTTCTGGGAATTTATACTGCGACAAAAGTGAAAAAAACTATAGTCACAGATTAAACAGACATTATTTCTTTCTCTTTAGCATCCAAATGTTTTTCTACTTGAGCAGTAAACTTATCCGTTATCTGTTGCATATCTGCTTCTGCATCTTTGGCTGCATCCTCACTAAGTCCGTTTTTCTGAAGTTTTTTAATATGTTCAATGGCATCCCTCCTGATATTGCGGATAGCAATCTTGGAATGTTCGCCTTCACCCTGACATTTTTTTACCAGTTCTTTTCTTCTCTCTTCGGTAAGCGGTGGCAGAAAAAGCCGAATCAAAGCACCATCGTTTTGAGGAGTAATACCAATATTGGCTGCAATAATTGCCCGCTCTATGGGTTGCAACATATTTTTTTCCCAGGGTTGAATGCTTAAAGTGCGGGCATCCATCACACTAATATTGGCCACCTGATTTATGGGCATAGGCGAACCGTAGTAATCCACCATTATTCCATCAATCATTTGAGGATTTGCTTTTCCAGCTCTTATTTTAATCAGTTCAGTTTCTAAATGATTAATTGCCTTTTTCATACTATCATCCGCAGTGGATAAAATGAATGCCAACTCTTCTGTCATACAAAAAAATATTTTGATTTTAAGCCAAACACAAAACTAACAAAGAGAAATGAAATGAGAACACCTGTCCGGGGTATTAATTATCTGAAGCTGCTTTTGCTTTTTGCTTTTTTGTAAGGTCAAATATTTTAGATGTCCTTTTAATTTCAACCTTTCCGTTAATATCTTTTGATACAACAAGGCGTTTTCTGGCTTTTTGGTAGTAAAGTACTCCAAGTCCTGAGAATGCTATGGATAGCATGATAAACAGCAAATAGTTGGGTCCCAGCGGTTGCCCGAAATAAGCCAACAAAATAAAAAGCACATTAATAGCAACACAGGTAAAAGTTACAGCGGCATGATTAAGACCTCTATCCAGCAATAAATGATGGATATGATTACGATCGGGGCTGAAGGGAGAACGACCATTTATAATCCTTACACTAAAAACTCTGAGGGTATCAAGTAACGGAACAATAAGGATGGCAAAACCGATTGCCACCACAGCGTTCATGGGTACAGTAGCCAATGGCTTATCTGCTACCAAAATAAATTTTATTACCAGTATTGAGTTTATCATCCCTACCATCAAGGATCCGGAGTCGCCCATAAAAATTTTTGCGGGGTGGTGATTAAAAATAATAAAAGCGGTAAGGCTGCCTGCCATTGCAAATGAAAGCAGGGCGTAAGCCTGCATATCGGCAAAAAAGAAATAAATGCCGAAAACAATCATACTCAAAATACCCAGACTTGCAGCCAAACCATCAACGCCATCAATCAAATTAAAAGAGTTCATGACAACGATAATCGTAAGATAGGTAATAGCTAATCCAAAACCTTCTGAAACTTTTTCAACACCAAAAAGGCCATGCAGGCTATCTAGTCTTAAATCGCCCAAATGAATAATAATACTGGCGGCAAGTAATTGACCTACAAATTTCTTTGAGGCCGATAATATCATGATATCATCCTTCAATCCCAAAAAGAAAATAACAATTGCTGCCGCAAAATATGCCTGAAACTCGGGATTGATACTGCCCTGAATAGATAAAAGTGAAGCTAATATAAAACCTGCAAAAATTCCAACTCCACCCAGCGAAGCAATTAATCTGGTGTGCAATTTTCTTTCGTCGGGGATATCATATAATTTCTTTTTTTCTGCTACCTGCATTACCACAGGTATTGAAAGAAATGTGATGATAAAGGCTACCGAAGCAGTTAGTAATATATCAAGGCCAAACATGAAATCAATTGTTTTTCAGTTTCTAAATTTCTTCAACAGTTCTTTGCCAGGACAACAGATTTTAAGGTTGGTTTAAAATTCCGGACACAGGTAAGAATAAATTTTTGCTGGTTCGGCGATAGAACAAGGTTTATATCCAAAAAGATTGCACTTTTGCAATCATCCGGTATTTGAGCCGGCAAGATACTAAAAGTTTAAAAATCAACAAGTATTATGCCTGAATTAATAAAAATTGCAACACAAGTTCGTCGTGATATTGTAAGAATGGTACATGGAGCCAATAGCGGTCATCCGGGTGGATCATTAGGTTGTGCCGATTTTCTTACTGCATTGTATTTTAAAATTATGAAGCACAATCCTGCTTTTAATATGGATGCAATGGATGAAGATGTTTTTTTCCTTTCCAATGGTCATATTTCTCCATTATTTTACGCTGTATTAGCAAGATCTGGATATTTTGATATTAAAGAACTTTCAACTTTTAGAAGAATTGATTCCAGATTACAGGGACATCCAACAACGCATGAACATCTTCCCGGCGTGAGGGTGGCTTCAGGCTCTTTAGGCCAGGGCCTTAGCGTGGCAAATGGTGCAGCTATGGCTAAAAAATTAAACAAGGATAAGGGGCTTGTCTTCAGCTTGCATGGCGATGGCGAGCTTCAGGAAGGACAAATATGGGAAGCTGCCATGTTTGCAGCGCATCATAAAGTTGACAATCTTATCGCTACCATCGACTGGAATGGTCAGCAGATAGATGGCACTACCAATCAAGTACTTTCTTTAGGCAATATCCGCCAAAAATTTGACGCCTTTGGGTGGGAAACTTTAGAAACTAATGGCAACAATATGGATGAACTGGTTGCTACTCTTGAAAAAGCCAAAACATTAACCGGCCAGGGAAAACCCATTGGTATTATGATGCACACCATCATGGGCAAGGGGGTTGACTTTATGGAAGGACATCACGAGTGGCATGGCATTGCCCCAAATGATGAACAACTGGCAAGTGCGCTGGCACAATTACCGGAAACGCTTGGCGATTATTAAATCATAACTCTGCGACTCGAATAATGTAGCATTTTCCTTTATCGTTTATGCAAGATGGATAAAATGCAATTTGAAATTTTTCAGCATTAAAGTTCCTTTGCAAGTTCCTTCATAAAGCTTGAAGCCAGATAATTCATATTTGAATTATAAAAAGTAAGATATTCTGAAGTAGCCGATTTCCATGATTGAAAATACCGAAGCCCCACATTGCTGTCATTATTCTTCACTGTAATTTTCCCGGTTTTTTCGCCTTCCGCGCCGCTCAATTTGTAGGAAACGATTAAGTCCTTTTTGTCAGGCTCTACATAAAATTTTGCCCAGCTGAAAGCATAAATTAGCCATATAACATTTTCCTTTGCTACTAACGAAAATGTGGTGGGTGCCTGATCTAATGTCAATTCCAATTTGCGGCCATTTAGTTTATCGGTAAATGTTTTTGTGGCCTGACTGTAAACTGCATTTGTAAAATGCGTCATTGCAATTTTTGAATTGAGCGAACAGCTTTGCCGATGATTGTATTTCCAATACACAATGAGTGGCAGCAACTTGTCTGTCTTATAGGTTGTATTTGAAATATGCAAATCGCCTTCTTTTAATGCTGTCGTTACTTCTATGCCCTCTTTCTTTTTCTTTGTCACTTTTGGAAGTTCATTGTTGTACTGTTTAGCAACATACTTATCCAGCTTTGCCGAAGTAAGACAACCGGAAAGTAAAATTGAAAAAAATAGCATACATAAAGTCAAGTATCCGGTTTTTCGTACATGCTTAGTCATAAGTAAATATTTAAAATAATGAAAGCAATCTAATAACATCTATTCGCTTCTCAAAGAAAAATTTTGCGAAGCAGCTTTTTTAGAGGGTATCCAGGCGGCAATAAAAGCGATTACAAAAACGGTGACACTTACCAAAAGAAAATCGAACAGCCTGAGCTTGACCGGAAAATAATCAATCAAAAACGAACCACCAGTTAAGGGTATAAAATGTGTCTTCATTTGCAAAATAACAATACCCAGCGCCAATAACATTCCCACTACACCGCCAATGATGGCCAGCAACATCCCTTCGGTTAAAAATATTTTCTGAATTAATTTTTTGCCGGCTCCCAATGATTGTAACACACTAATGTCTTTTTGCTTTTCTAAAACCAGCATGGTAAGAGCACCAATCATAGTAAAGGCTGCCACCACCAGAATGAGGCACAGAATGCCGTAAACAAACCACCTTTCAACTGACATTACTGAATAAAGACCTTTGTTTTGTTCGTATTTATTAAGCACCAGATATCCGGCTCCTAAAATTTTTCTGATTTCATTTTTCAACACATCGGGGTCTGCTTTTTCATTAACGGCTATTTCCACTCCGGTATATTCATCGGCAGCAAATTTCAAAGCCCGTTTTACAAAATCGATATTGGTGATGCAATATTTATTATCAAAGTCCTGTTGAATCTTAAACGCTGCCGATGTACGCACCGTATCGCTGCTGATATCCTCATAAGCATTAAGCAATTCTGTATTGCTTTTGCGGGGCAGATACACGTTTAATAAAAAAATATTGGCATCCGCTCTTATGCCCAATGCATTTTCCACACCTTCGCCAACTATTAATTTGGGCGACTCGCTATTGCCTATATCATACTCGGCATGATTTACTAAAAAAGATGAAACACCTGTTGTATATCGATAATTTTCATCCACCCCTTTTAAAAAAACCACCGATTGATATTGCCCGTTTTGAATCAATGCTTTTTCTTCGGCAATCAATGAAAAATTACGAATACCGTTGATGCCCTTAAGTTGCTGTAACTGTGCAGCCGTAAGTGTAAAATTTTTTCCGGTAGCCGGTACAATTTTTAAATCAGTATAAAATTCGGAATAAAGAGATTTTACTAAACTTTCAAAACCATTAAATACACTTAACACTAATATTAAAGCAGCAGTGCCAATGACAATCGCACCCATGCTTACCCATGCAATGATGTTAATAGCATTGGTTGACTTTTTGGCTTTAAAATAACGCCAGGCAAATAAAAAATTAATGGATTTCAGAATTTCAGATTTATAATTTTCTTACAATTGCTAACCTTTCTTCTGGTTATTATCTCCCCGCTCCTGTTCTATTTTTTTAAAGATTTCTTCCATTTTGAAAACATGATCCAACGTGTCGTCCTTAAAAAACTTCAACACGGGTATGCTGCGCAACTGGTGTCTTACCTTAGCCGCCAGCTCCTTTTTTATTTCATGATGCAGGTTTTCAATTTTGTGCAAAGCGGCATCGACATCCTCCACTTTAAAAAAACTAAGATAAAAGCGGGCTTCCAGTAAATCGGGGGTTACCTTAACCGAAGAAATGGAAACCATTCCTCCGGCTATCATGTTTAGTCCCAACCGCTGAAAAATCAGGTTCATCTCTTCATTGAGCAGTCCTGCTATCTGTTTCTGTCTTTTTCCTTCTTCCATTTTTGTATGTTGCCTTATTTACCTTCGGCAGACGGGGTAAAATTAGTTACTTTGCTCCGTTTAATTGATATACTACTCATGAAGCAATACGCAAGGGTTTTCAAATATATGGCTCGATACAAAGGCAAAATCGGCCTTTATTTTTTAAGTACCATACTCAGCATCTTTTTTTCGTTGATTTCCATAGGAATGTTGATGCCTTTTTTACAACTCATTTTTTTAAAGGAAACCCCGGTAAATACGAATAGTAATGTAGTACTAAAAACCATCAATCATCTGCTGGAAACATTATCAGCCAACGATAATATAGCCAAGCTGGGCATTATTTGTCTGCTCATTATTCTGTTTATCATTTTCAAAAACCTGTTTCTTTATCTCTCCTATTATATTCTAAACCCGCTCAAAAACAGAATTGTAAACGATATGCGGGAAGAGGTTTATGATAAGGTTTTGAAACTGCCGATTGGATATTTCAATGAAAAAAGAAAAGGCGATTTACTCAGCCGAATGACTACCGATATAGGCGAAGTAGAAGGCTCACTGGTAGGCAGTATGGAAGGATGGGTAAGAGATCCGCTTACCATTATTATCACACTTGCTTTTTTATTAATTATTAGTCCTTCGCTCACTTTATTTATTCTCATACTCATTCCTGTACTGGGGTTGGTAATTGGCCGCATTACAAAATCTTTGAAAAAGCACTCCAGTGTTGTGGCTGTAAAATGGGGTGAAACACTTTCCACCATTGAAGAAACATTGGGCAGCCTGAGGGTAATAAAGGCATTTAATATTGAAAAAGTTCTGAGAGGCCGTTTTGTAAAAGGAAATGACGAATTACTAGAAGCAAAAAATAAAATTGGCTACCGGCGGGATCTGGCTTCGCCACTTTCCGAAGTAATGGGCGTTACTTTGTTTACCATTGTACTTTATTTTGGAGGCCGATTAGTATTAAATGATAAATTACTTTCCGCTCCTGTTTTCTTAGGCTATCTCGGCATTTTTTACAACATCATCAATCCTGCAAAAGCACTTTCTACCTCATTTAGTAATATGCGAAAAGGCTCGGCTGCTATCCGCCGTATTGAAGAGGTCCTACAAACACCCGTAACCGTAGATGACAATCCAAATGGCAAAAAACTTACCGGCTTTAGTGATAAAATTGAATTTCGCAATGTTCGTTTTGCATACGACGATGCGGTTATACTTGATAACATCAATCTGCAAATAGAAAAAGGGAAAACAGTAGCACTTGTAGGCTCCAGTGGCGCAGGAAAATCTACACTGGCTGATTTGGTTCCTCGTTTTCATGATGTAACGGATGGTGAACTATTAATTGATGGATTGAATATTAAAGACTACTCATTACAGTCTATACGCAGTCAAATGAGTATTGTAACACAAGAACCCATTTTGTTCAACGATACAATTGCAAATAACATCGCATTGGGCAGCGATAATGCCAGCATTGAAGAAATCATGAATGCCGCAAAAATTGCCAATGCACATGATTTCATCATGAAAAAAGAACTGCAATATGATACCAATATCGGCGATAGAGGAGCCAAACTAAGCGGAGGTGAAAGACAAAGATTAACTATTGCCCGGGCTGTTTTAAAAAATCCTCCTATTTTGATTTTAGATGAAGCTACTTCTTCATTAGATACCGAAAGCGAACGACTTGTACAAGATGCCATTAATAATATGATGCAGCACCGTACCAGTATCGTTATTGCCCACAGGCTGAGCACCATACGCCATGCAGATGAGATAATTGTACTACAAAAAGGTAAAATCGTAGAAAGAGGTACTCATGAGCAATTGCTACAACAAAACGGTTTTTACAAAAAACTGGTAGCAATGCAGGAAGTGCGGTAAATTTTTCTGGATTATTCTAAAAGTTGGCGTAATTTTTCTTTGCAAAAACCAATAACAAATGCGTCGACTGAAAAAAATATTAAAAATCAGTGTCATTGCGCTGGCCATACTCATTGGTCTGCTATTCATTATTCCAATAGTTTTTAAAAAGCAGGTGCAGGCATTAGTAAAAAAAGAAATAAACAAACAACTGAACGCCACCGTTGACTTCAAAGATGTAAAGCTTTCACTACTACGACATTTTCCAAAAGCTACCATCAGCATCA
>JAKIZK010000159.1 GCA_022708055.1 Bacteroidota bacterium | reverse complement strand
CTGCCTTCAAAAGCCTGAATAGCTGCATACTGAATGGGTGCACTTACTGCCGTAAAAGTTTCGCTGGCAACCGCCGTCATAGCTTCCAGAAGCCAGCTTAAACCTGGCGGAAAAGAAAAAGTACCTAATCGCCATCCGCCGGCACCGCACCATTTTGATAAACCAGAGCTGACAATTGTGCCTTCGGGATAAAATTTTGCAATGGAAACATGATTACCCTGATGATGAAGCTGTCCATAAATCTCATCTGACAGAATATAAATATTATTTCTTTGAGCTGCCTGTGCCAGTGCTTTCATGTCTTCCGGAGTGTAGGTAATGCCATCGGGATTGCCGGGATAGTTTAAAATAAGCAGATAAGGTCCACCGTATTTATTTTTTCTTGCCTTGCAGAAATCATCGAGATCCTGAGGCTGTAAGCGCCAGTGCTTTGCTTTATCAGTATGAATGATGTGTACTACATTGCCAATGATTTTTGCCTGTGGCAAATAAGAAACCCAACTGGGACTCGGAATAATGACTTCGCCCTGAAAAACCATTTGCAGCAGAAACAAAAGCTCCTTTGAACCCGGGCCAATCATGATGTGTTCGGGATGAAAATTGAGTCCATCTTTTTTTCTGTGAAAACCGGCAACGGCCTGTCGCAGCTCAGGCAATCCTTGCACATGTTGATATTCTTTTTGTGTGGCATACAACCGCAGTGCATTTACAATAGCATCGGGGATAGGAAAAGGCGACTGACCCAATCCCAATTTGTAAACCCGCTTTCCGGATGCTGCCAGTTCTTTACAATATTGATTAATCTTTAAAGTAGGCGAGAGCTGCAGACCCGCTACATTTGGATTCAAAAACTGATGATTGGATTTTATTGCAGGCTGATTATTTTCAGCTTCTGTAATCTCCGCTTCAGATAAATTATCCATTAAAAAGTTTTTAATTCTTCTTCAAAAAAGAATTGTTCTTCGCCAAAAGCCGGTTTCAAATCATTTAACCACGCAGCCTTATCATCAAACTCTGCAAAGAAAGGACGTGCTGCCCAGTCAGGATTTCTGCCCTGCAAAAAACGAAGGGTCATAATTTTTTTACCTCCGGTTTCACTGATTCCCAGAATCTGAATTTTTCCGGGCATCGCACTCATGCTGGGACCCCTTACTGTACGGCACACACCGCTTACCTGTTGATAAGCTTTTCTGAAAATTTCCCAGGCTTCTACCAAAGGTACTTTAAAATAGTGTTGTGCGCCGGTATCTCTGGCTACAAACATATAGTAAGGAATACAATTGAGGTTTACCTGCTGCCGCCACATGGCAGCCCAAATATCCGGATGGGCATTTATATTTTTCATTACCGGCGATTGTGTTCTTATTTGTGCACCGGTTTGCAGTATTCTTTTGATGGCGGTTTTTACCGCTTCGGTACTCAGTTCCACCGGATGATTGAAATGCGCCATGATGGCTAAATTTTTTCCATGCCTGACAATTTTTTCAAAAGTGCGGAGTGTATCATCGGCATCATCATCGGTTATAAATTTATAAGGCCAGTAACCGAGGGCTTTGGTGCCAATGCGTATGGTTTGCAAGTGCGGAATATCGGCTTCCAGAATGGCATCAATATAGTTTGCAAAAATTTTATTTTTCATAATCATCGGGTCGCCGCCGGTAAAAAGCAAATCGGTAACTTCCTTATGAGTCTGTAAATATTTTATCAGCAGTTCTGTTTCTCGCATTGCAAATTTCCACTCATCCATGCCTACAAACTGTGGCCAGCGAAAACAAAAACTGCAATAGGCATGACAGGTTTGTCCCTGGCTGGGAAAAAACAAAACCGTTTCGCGGTATTTGTGTTGCATGCCGGTGAGTTTATGTTCTTCTATCATGGGTACATTGTGCTCCAGCTGGCCGGCCGGATGTGGATTTAATTCCTTCCGAATACTATTTGCTACTTTTTTTATTTCATCTTTTGAGCGTCCCGTATCCATAGCCTGTTTCATCAAGGCATAGTGCGTATCGGTAAGCATTTCCCTGCGGGGAAAAGTGAGTGTAAAAATGGGATCATCGGGTACGCGGTTCCAGTTTATCAGTTCATCTACTACATAATTGTTGGATTTAAAAGGCAATACCTGACTCACAATTTCTATATCTCTTCGCTGCTCATCGTTCAGTTTCGATATTTGTGGTATTCCTTTAAAATTATGCAACGCATAAGACTGATAAGTAGATGATTTTGCTGTTTGAGTTAGTGGCATAAGCAATACTTTAAATTAAAAAAAAACAGGGCTTAAAATCGAGGCAAAAAAACAAACCAGATATCAATAGGGAAAGATGAAACAGTTGTTTCAAATGTAAATGATTAATAAAAAAATAAGAAGAGATAAATGTTAAAAATGAAGTATCGATTCTATTTTCTAAAAAAAAGACAATAAATGAATTAAAAAAATAAAAAATATTGCAACATTCGTTCAAATAATTATTTCAGAAAAAAAATGGAATTATTCAATCTGAATTTACAATAGTAGAAATTTATTGGGTTGCTTAAACAATTTGCGATTAATTTGTTACATTCATCTACAATAGTAGAAATGTATTGGGTTGCTTAAACTGCCAATACAAAGCCTTTTAAAAAAAACTCACGAAGGGTTTTGGTAGCCCAAACGATACAGGAGTGGCATTGATTGAATTTACACTGTAGCCTACGGCTATAATTGCATCTAAGTTGTAAAACTTTGTATTATAGTTTTTTCCATCGGCAGCAGTAGCCGAGATTTCCTCGGCAACTGAATTTGTGTCTAATTCCTTGTCTTTGAAGATGTTTTTGATGTGCAACGAAATATTATCGGTACTGCACCCAAAAAGGTCTGCCATACGCTTTTGCGAAAGCCAAAAGGTTTCGTTGTTGTAAATGACTTCAATGTTTACATTGCCTTCGGGTGAAGTGTAAAATATGATGTCGTTTTTGTTATTTTTTTCTGCCATTACTTCAATTGCTTGTTTTCTTTTTTGGGTGGCAGAAAGTTATCGCCTGTAATTACGCTTTTACCTGTTTTGGCTTCTAATTCTTTACGTGCATTTTTGGCAATTGCACCTCCTTTTTTTCCTGCCTTTGCATTTTCGGTTATTCCTTTTGCTTGTTCGGCTTCTGCTATTTGTCTTGTACTCAATTCTGCCAATGCCGTAAAAATGAGTTCTGCCTCACTCATGTGGTCTCGTAG
>JAKIZK010000158.1 GCA_022708055.1 Bacteroidota bacterium | reverse complement strand
TGATAAGAAACGTGGTTCGTACGAAGGGAAGTATTCTGGATGCAATTGGTTCCTATTCATTCAATGCATATATCAAAGCATTTCAATTAGATTCGGGTATTACTAAAAAGAAACTTGACGATACGTTGCTATCAAATATAGATTTTTCAGGAATGGGGCTTACAGAGATTGCGCTACATGTAGATAAAAACACAAATGGTGAAATGAAGGAAGAAAGAATGGGTGTAAGCAAAAGAGGAGAATCTGAAAACCTGTTTTATTTGACAGCCACCGATGGCGATTTTTATTTATATGGAAATTTGATAAATACACCACCGGTTTCAAAAATTCCTTTTATCTCACCACTCAGTAATGCAGGATTGATTGCTTACCGATTTAAAACGCTAAGTATTGACCGTACGATTAAACCAAAAGTATATACCATTGCCATCAGGCCACGACAGTTGAGTAATGCAGTAATTGAAGGAGAAATAAAAATACAGGACAGCACCTGGAATGTACTAAGCGCTGAATATCGACTTCCACCTGCTCACATGCCCGAGTATGATTTTATGGAGGTAAAACAAGAGTACGAAAAAGTGGGCGACACGGCCCGAATGATCAGCAGGCAACAATTTATTTACTATACTAAAACCAAAAAAGGAAAACTGTATGGTGAAACGACTGTGAACTACTCAAACTACGAGCTAAAGAAAAATTTTAAAAAAGGATTTTTTGGCAACGAGGTAAGCACTACTTCCATTCAGGCTTATGAGAAAGACTCTGTTTTTTGGAAATCGGTAAGAAAAGAACCCTTATCAAAGCAACAAGCGTTGTACGCAAAATACCAGGATAGTGTGTATGCCTATCAGCATAGCGAGGCATATCTTGATTCTATGGACAGGATATTGAATAAAATCACCTGGAAGAAGATGTTGATTTTTGGTCAAATCTTTAATGATCATAAGAAAGAACGCATGTGGATACTGCCTCCCATCACATCATTAATTCAACCCATTTCATTTGGCGGTGCCCGCTTACATATTTCGGGTGCATATAGAAAAACATATCCCAACAGGAAAACGCTTTCAATGGAAGCCGATTTGAGTTATGGATTTCGAAATAAGGATGTAAATGGAATGATAAGTGTGGAACGGCTGTACAATCCGTTTAACCGCGGAAAGTTTAAAATAAGTGCGGGCAGAAATTTTGAATTTATTTATGCCGGCGATGCCTGGGTAAATGTGTTGAAGCGTAGTAATATTTATTTAAACAATGTGGTAGAGATAGGGCATGAGCTACAAATATTTAATGGCGTTCATTTGTTTAATAACTTGCAAGTAGCATTGCGCCGTTCGGTAGCGCATTACAAAGTGGGAACCAATACGAACAGTATTTTTGGAATACACAATGAGCCGGCCATCGATTTTGAATCCTACAACGCTACTTACAATGAAGTGAAATTATACTTAACCCCCAAGTTGAAATACATAAGAGATGCAAGAGAAAAAATCTTTTTGGGATCCAAGTGGCCTACTTTTTATGGCATTTGGCGAAAGGGTGTACCCAAACTATTTAATAGCGAAATAGATTTTGACTATCTGGAAATTGGGTTGATACAAACCATCAATTTTGGGGTGCTGGGCAATACTTCTTATATTGTAAAGTCAGGTGATTTTTTGAATACGAAAGATTTGCGAGTGATTGACTATCGATATATGCGTCGTGGTGATCCTTTGTTATTTCAAAATCCGCAGAAATCTTTTCAGGCTTTAGATTCTACTTTTCCTGTTTTCAAAAGATATTATCAGGGAAATATTGTACATGAGTTCAATGGTTTTTTGGTAAACAAAATTCCGTTTATGAAAAAATTGAAACTGACAGAAATAGCCGGTGGCGGTTTTTTGATAGCACCCGAAAGAAATTTGAAATATCTTGAATTTTTTACCGGATTGGAAAGAGTATTTAAATGGCCATTCAATCCTTTGGCAAGGGTGAAGTTGGGTATTTATATTGTAGGCTCCGTTGCCAATAAATTTAATAATCCGGTGCAGTTTAAAATTGGATTGACAACCTGGGACCGTTTTAAAAATGCGTGGCGGTAATAACAATATTTTGGACTGAAGCCACTATTTATTTATCACCATCTTGCTACAATCTTGAAATTAATCAACCTGGGTGTAAGCCTGTTGGGCAATAAGTAAACTGTATTTGAAAAATCTTTAATGAAAAGGTAGGAAATGGTATTGGCACGGTCAATGATATTGAATACCTCCAGGCTTGCCCATATAGAATTAAAATTGCGGAATGGAGAATGACTGCGGCGCCGGCTTCGGTCTTCTTCTAATAATAAAGCACTAAAACCTACATCGCACCTGATGTAGGGTTCAATAACAGCTCCATTACGATACTTTACAGCATTGGGAATATTATATGGCATATTCGTGCCATATAAAAGATTGATGTATGCTTTAAAATTTTTATTGGTTGCCAAATAGTCGGAAGCATACAATCCGAAGGTAATTCTTCTGTCAGTGGGTCGGCGAAGCCAGCCTACATCATACCGTACACTATCAACCGGCACCTGGTCGGTACTTTGTGCCGTGATGAATTCGCCAGCAGCATTTTTATATCGGAAATAATGGTCGCCTTGTAGGTCTTCTGCTGTTTTCATAATGCCGATGCTAACCCAGCTTTCAGCATCCTGTACCAGCTCACCATGTAAACGCATTTCTACTCCAGCGGCATAGGCCTTAGCCATATTTTCGCCAAAATACCGTACCCGAACATTGTCAATATCATAAGGCACTACATCAGTCATGTTTTTATAATAGGCTTCAGTAGTCCATCGCATAGGTCGACCGCCAATGCCTATAAAGTTGTAATCGAATCCTGCAACAGCTTGCCAGCTCTTCTGCGATTTTAATTTTGTATTTACGGTGCCATCATATCTTCTTAACTCTCTGTAAAATGGTGGTTGATTATATATACCAACGGCGGTTCAAAGTATTATAATTGAACCTTGCACCAATGGTAAGTGTTGCTGAGTGGCTGGAGTCTTTACCCAGCAAAATATTGTCTTGTATAAACCCAGAAAATTTATTGATATCGAGCTGTGCGTTTGATTTTATCACTTTACTTAGTTGCAGCATATTGGGCTGATAAGGCAATGCATAGCCTGCAGAGTCTTGAAACTCCCATTCGTTCAATTTGTCTTTGATGTGGGTATTGTCAAATCCCAGG
>JAKIZK010000157.1 GCA_022708055.1 Bacteroidota bacterium | reverse complement strand
GAATTCCTGATATTCAACAGGGCAGTCTTTCCATTTGTCGTAGGGAGAAATGGGATTTAATATCTGACTACCCATTGCAACGATTTTAAAGGTTGCTTTGCTGTACAGTAATGAATTTTTCAGCCATTCCATTTGCTGTGCACCCAGCATTTCTTTTTCAGGATTGGGAAAACCATTTATGGAGTCTTTCATTTCATCGGCACTGCGCCACCAGCGGTCATCAGTAAGAAATACATCTGCATCGCCCCAGCTCAATGTAGTATAGATGCCTTGCTCATTTTCGCCATAAGACGGATTGCACCAATATTTTTTCCATATTTCTCTGCTTGTATTTTTCAGTATAAAGTTTTTGCCAATATCATTGGGGCCATAGTCATGGTCATCCCACATGGCATAATGTGGCATTGCTTTCAAAAAATTTTGCAACACAGGAATAGAACGATCGTGCTGTGCACGATACCAAAGTCCCCAATCGCTATAGTAATCCACTTCACGGGTGTACCACTCATCACCCAGCCAAACCATAAAGGCTGATTTTTCTTTTGCCATTGACTCAAAAATGCTGGAGTCGCCGCCGTAGGGCTTGCCGGGGCGGTCATATTGTGGCTGATTAAAATAAGCACAGCTACCTGTTAAAAAACTAAAATCGGGTACCGGTTTTCTCCATTGCCAAAGGTCTTTGGTAGTAAACGTGCCGCTTTGACTTGCAGGCTTTCCATTTACTAAAAATTTATACTCGTATGTTGTGTTTACTTCCAATCCGCCCACTGTAAAAGTGATAGGATTAAAATCATTTTCCAGGCTACCTTTAAAAGGGATGGTTTTAATCAATTTTGTTTCCCCTTTTTTAAATAGCTGAAGTGCTACTGCATTTACTTCGGGAGAAACTTCAATCCATACTTTGGCATCTCTCAACTCTACGGGGCCCAGCATGGGACCGGAGATGATGCGGGGCTGAGCAACCAGCAAACAACTAAAAAAAATAAGACAATATGAAAGGATAAAAGACTTTTTCATAACCATTACATTTAAAGCGCACAAGTTAAACAAGAATATGAAAATGGGAGCAACAAAAAAGCCGCTCCTGTAGAAGCGGCTTGCGTGATATAAAAAATAGTTATTAAGGTTGAATATTCAATAGGGTACAAACCTGCGAATAAGACATATTTTTCAACTGAGATTCAGTATAAACTTGACCTTTAATTTCCGCAGCTTTTTCAGTTCCTCTTCCTGCAATACCACCGGGGATTACTATATAACGATAAACATAGGTAGCATTTAGATTTAACCCACCTAAATTACTATTGGTTATTACATTGTAAAAAATCATTTTGCCTACACTTGGGCGATAACTTACAATAAAATTTTGAGGTGAGGCTGTATAAGTAAAAGGCATTTGATAAGCAAATGTGCTGGCAGCATTAGGAGCTATATATGCTAAAACAACACCCTGCGAGATAACAGAAGCAGTAATTGAAGTTGCATCTTTATAATCAACTTTACACAACCCTTGATCCGTCATTGTAGAATCATGCCATCCTGTTAATGTAAACCAAGACGAATAAATAACATTGGCAGTACCTGCAGGGCCTTGTGGACCTTGCGGGCCAGCGGGACCTTGAGGACCTTGTGGGCCTGTAGCACCGGTAGCACCATTTGCACCTGTGGGACCTTGTGCGCCGGTAGCACCGGCAGGACCTTCAGGACCTTCTTTGGTACAACTAACAGTAATAAATGTAATGGCTAAGGCAAGAATGGATAAAAGTCTGAGCTTTCTCATAGCGTTTTAAGTTTGGCTGTATAAATTAGTTTTGGGTTTAAAAGTAAAGGGAATTATTCATCCCTCCAACTAAGATTTAAAGTTAATGGAAAAATATTCATTCCAAAGCTATTTTGACCAAAAAAATTTAATCCGGCCTTTGTAAGAACCGCAATATATTTGACCCCAATAAAAAATCATTATGAAGAAAAAGATAGGCTTCCTGGCAGCTGGAGTTTTTATTGCTGCTATTTCTATGCAAGCACAATTCAAAAAAGGCGACAGAATGATAGGTGCTTCCGTAGCCAGTGTGGTTGTCAATTCGGGTACGGCCGATATTGCGGTAGCGCAAATAGGTAGCAATACCTCAAAAATTACCGGATTTAATGTAAGCATAAACCCCAATCTGGGTTGGTTTATAACAGATAATACAGCAGTAGGTGCAACCTTGAATATCAATCCATCGAGCAATAAAACGACTTACGAACAAAACGGCTCTACTTATCAAAGTGATAAAAACAATAATTTCAACATTGGCCTGGGTGGTTTTGTAAGGCATTATCTCAATCACAATGGCAATCTGGCTCCTTTTGGACAACTGGGTCTTAATGCAGGAATGAGCAACTATAAAACAGATGGTTTTTTCTATGGCGGAAGCGGGCCTACGGCTTACAAAACTTCTTATGAAGGCAATACAAATGGCGGCTTCTTTTTTAATGCTAATTTTCTGGCTGGCATGACCAAGATGGTGGGTGAACGAACCGGTCTTGATTTTTACATTGGTTATAATTTCTCTTATAATAAAAACACATTTAAGAAAACTACATTAAGGGATGATGGCAATAATGGTACAATTGATTCCAGAGGAGAAAATGAAACTACAACTAAGTTTACGAACCATGGTTTTACATTGGGTGTAGGTTTTCAGATTTTTTTGAAGGGTAGAAAATAGGAATACAATATTTCTTAAAATAAAAAATGAGGCTGTCTCAAAAGGGCAGCCTTTTTTCACACTATGTGGAAACAAAAAGCGATGTTTTGAGGCATCGCTTTTTTCATAGACAATGTCTATGAAGTACATGTGTAAATCAAAGATAGTCTTTAAGACTTACAATCAGCAACAGGCCATGCTTTTGCCTCCGGATTTAGATGAATTAATTGACATCAATCATCCGGTACGAGTGATCAATACAGTACTTGACAATCTGGATATTGAAAAAATTACAAAAAAATATAAAGGTGGCGGCACTTCCAGCTATCATCCTCGCATGTTGCTCAAAGTTTTGGTATATGCGTATATCAGCAATGAGTACAGTAGCCGTCGCATAGAAGCACTGCTCACCCGTGATGTACAATTTATGTGGTTGGCCGGCATGAGTAGGCCGGATCATAACACCATCAACCGCTTCCGCAGTGAAAAACTCAAAGGCGTACTCAAAGATGTGTTCACTCAAATTGTAACGCTACTGGTAAACAGCGGGCATATTGGTTTAAAAGACATTCATGTAGATGGTACTAAGATAGAAGCCAATGCCAATCGTTATACATTTGTTTGGGGCAATGCCATAAAAACCAACAAGGAAAAAATGGCGCATCAACTGCAGCAGTTATGGGATTATGCAGAGGGCAT
>JAKIZK010000156.1 GCA_022708055.1 Bacteroidota bacterium | reverse complement strand
AAAAAAGCTGAAGAAACCGAAGATAATGATTCTCCGCCGGCAAGATAAAAGCGATTGTTATGATAAGTCAAAGAAGCATTACTGAGTGCAATAGGCAAATCAGGCAAACTATCAAAAATTATGTTACCGGAACTATCCATTCGCATTTGCCATACCTTTTTGCTTATTCCATTTTGGTTTTCGCCACCGGCATATACAATTCCATTGGGTATATTACAAATAGCAGCATAAGCAATAGTGTCCGGTAATTTTATTGACTTTAAAAATCTCAATGAATCACCTGCAGGAACAAATATGAATGCATCATCATAATATTTTTTTTTACCACCCAGCCAGGGCATACTATCCGGGAAATTGGCACCACCGCCAATAATCAAATGATTATTGATAATACCGGTTACAGGTCCGGCATAGCCCAAAGATGGTTTACCATTTATTTCATTCAATGACGATAATTCTTTCCAGTCTATTTCTGTACTTCTCATATTACTACTACAGGAAGTGTATAAAATTGATAAAATCAGAATAATTGAAAATATTAAACGCATAACATATAATACAAGCTACTACTATTTCGAAAATGCTGAACAAAATGATTTGAACTGAATTTTCTCTGTATCCGCTTTAAAAAGCTCAAAGTCGGCAGCACTCATATTTTTAACAGGAAGGCGAAACTCGCCGCAATCCAATCCAACCAATTTCATGTAAGCTTTTCCGGTAGCAATGCCACCATATTTTCCCAGCAACATAATCATATCAATTGATTGTTGCTGCAAATTTCTTGCTGTTGCTAATTCACCTTTTTGAAATGCATCAATGATTTTATAATACAAAGGTGCTGCATAGTTAAAAGTGCTGCCCACTGCTCCTTTGGCACCTATGGCCAATGCAGGAAGCATGTTTTCATCCCTGCCCCACAGCATATCATATTTATTATTTTGAAAATGAAGGCAAGAAAGAAAGTCCATAAAATCTTCGTGTGTATATTTAATACCACAAAAGTTGTCAATCTTTCCGTCTATTTCTTTCAACAAGCTGATCATGGAAAAATTAACACCATTCAATACCGGGATGTGATAATAATAAAAAGGTAAATTGGGAACTACAGAAGCGATTTCAATACAACATGCTGCAAGTTCTTTTACCGTTGGTGGTTTAAAATAAAAAGGAGCCGTAAATGAAACAGCATCTATTCCCGTTTTTTGAGCATGTATCGCCAACTCTTTACAGTCAGTTATACTAGTGCCACCCAATAATGCCATGACTGTAAAATCTTTATCATTTTTTGTGCAATCTGCCCAGGCATCCATTACTTGCATTTTTTCATTTGCAGTCATAGATACACCTTCTCCTGTAGAGCCGTTTATAAAAGTGCCTTTGACGTGGTTTGATTTTAGAAATTGATAATATTCCGGAATAATGGAGAGATTGAGTTTTCCTTCTTTATCCATAGGCGTAAAAGGAGCTGCAATTAATCCTGTCAAATGTTGAATGTTCATCTAATAAAATTTATTCATTCAAAATTGAAAAGTACTGAAAAAAAGAGAAAATAACCGGAGGTAAGAATACCCCCGGTGTCGATTGCTTAGCTTGCTATATGAAAAAGTTAATAACCCGGTGTTTGTACCAATAATGGATCATTTGCGATCATAGATTGTGATATAGGCAATAAAAATTTCGCTTGCGTAGCTGGTGAAAGATATACCGGATTCATTTTGGCATATACAAAATTGTCACCCGCTCTTCTCAATGCTAACCAACGTTTTCCTTCACCTATAAATTCTCTCAGATATTCATCAAGTACAGCTTCCTGATTTTGTGTAATACTTCCATTTGTAAATACAGGAGCCGCACCACCATATGCTCTCAGTCTTATTGCATTTATTTCTGCACTAGGGTCTTCACCCAATTTTGATTTGGCTTCTGCAAGCAATAATAATACATCAGCAAATCGGTAAATGGGATAATCGTTATTATATACTTGCGTTGTACCGGCTGTAGTGCCTATGAATTTTGTCAACATCACGCCTCTCACCGCATAAGGTGATGAAGTGTTGTACATCACTTTGATGCTATTGCTAATGCGCTGATCGGCCGGAGCACCGGTAAGTACCGGAAACAAAGTCGGATTGATGCCAACTCTGTTGGCTCCATTTACATAAGGATATACTGAAGCAACGGTAGGCGTTGGTGCCTGTGCTAAAGAAAGAGAGGCAGCTTGAATTGGATTTACTCTAAAACTACCAAAGATTCCGTTTTCACCTTGCTGAATTTCATAATTAACTGCAAATATGATTTCCTTGTTATTATTCTTTTTGTTTGGATCAAAAATATCTGCATAATTGGCCTGCAAATCCAAGGTAGCTCCTTGCAGGTTTTTCACTTCCATCAATGCGTTCTTTGCCGTTGTGAAATCAGCTGCACCTCCCCCCATGTGCGTACCGGTCCAGTTAAATACATCGCCTTTTAATACCAGTGTAGCGATCCTATTCCAGTAAACTCTTTTACCACCTGCGATGACATTGGACGGACCAAACAATTGCAAAGATTTCTCAATATCACTTTTTACTTGTGCCATTACGGTATCGGCTCCTGTTCTATGTTTATATGTTTCTGCAGCATTGTTAATAGTTTCAACAGGTTCAGTATTTAAAGGTACATTACCCCAGGTTTGCACCATCAAATAATAAATATATGCACGCAGGCCATAAACTTCAGCAAGTATTCTGTCTCTTTCATCTGCAGGTAGTGGCGACTGAGGAATAATCTTTATCACATTGTTCATGTTGTAAATCAGATTATAAAAACCCGCCCAATTGCTAAAAGGAACATTCGTAGCGCTGATGTTATGTGTGTACAGGTTTTTTAGTCCTCCATCAGCCGATTCTGTAAACAATCCGTCCACCCAAATATCAGAACGCATTTCGCCTAACTGAAATAGTGTACTGTTGTAAGCTTTAAAACGTGCATAAATTCCATGATATAATGTGCGGGCAGCATTAGGATCTTTAAGTGCCTGATCTTTACTTATTGCATCCTGCGGTAATACTTCATCCAGTTTTTTTGAGCAGGAAGTAATGCCCATCATAGTAATGACAGACAATGTAAATAGTATGGTTATTTTATTTTTCATCATTATAATTTTAAAAATGATTGAATGAAAGGTTAAAGGGTTACTCTTACACCAAATGTTAAACGCTTCGGTAATGGAAATTTACCTTGGTCAAATCCACCTACTTCAGGAAAATTGCCACTATAGCCGGAGAAATAAATCAAATTGCTACCGGTAATATTTACACTCAGACCTTTTATTTTATTGGCTAAAAATTTTCCAATAATCTGAGAAGATAAATCATAAGAAAGTGTCAATTCACGTAGCATAACATAATCGCCCTTCTCCCACATATTTGCAGGTGGATTATTCCC
>JAKIZK010000155.1:3080-3438 GCA_022708055.1 Bacteroidota bacterium | reverse complement strand
GCCGACATTATGGCCTTAGTGCAAGAACTATCGCCGGGCTATCGCACGGTTTTTAATATGTATGTGGTTGAAGGTTATAGCCACAAAGAGATAGGAGACATATTGGGAATAAGCGAGGGTACCAGTAAATCACAACTATCAAGAGCAAAGGTCATTTTGCAGGATATGGTAAAAAAATATATTGATAAACAAGCAGGCGCTAGAGCAAAATCATGAGCAACAATATTCAACATAAAATGCTGGACTTTGAAGTTACTCCGCCCCCATCAGCGTGGAGCAATATCGCCAATGCATTGGATGATGCTGCTTTATATAATACCATATCCCAAAAACTACAAACAGCAACCATAGCACCACC
>JAKIZK010000155.1:0-3070 GCA_022708055.1 Bacteroidota bacterium | reverse complement strand
CTTTAGCAGTTGATGAATTAACTCCTGTACTTACATCCAAGTTAAAAAATGCTGAAGCGGTACCCCCTGCTGCTGCCTGGTCTCTTATTGCAGCTTCGCTAAACAACACCAAAGAATCCGTTATTACGCAAAAAAGAGTTTTATCGCCATTGCTGAAATATGCCGCAGCAGCTGTCGTATCCGGACTTATGATTTTTGGCGGGTATAGTTTATTAAAAAATAAAAACAATGATAAACCTACCCAAACGATTGTAAAAAATAATGCTGCTACGACTATACCTGATGAGGTAGCAAGCGTAACCGATTTAAAACCTGATTCAGCTAAAGAACTTGCTGATATATCCTCAACGGAAAAAGCCATTAATCTGGCCGAAGAAAAAAGAAATGATGCCGCACTGGAAGCAAGCAAACATACTTATGCTAAGCTGGAACCACCGGCCGTCAATAAAATAAAACGCATAGCTGCTGCCTATCAGTTTTCAAGTGCATTGGAAGTTAATGCAGCCGGTTTTAATAATTTGAAATCAGGAATTGCCCCCACCCATGCTGAAAATATCAACCGGTACATTACTGTGATGACGCCCGACTGCAATCTGATACGTATTTCAAAAAAATTTGAACATTTGAGTTGTTGCATTACCGGCGAGGTGGTTGACAAAAACTGTCAGCTCCAACTTGAAAAATGGAGAAAACAGATGGCCAGTGCTGCAGCACACCCTGCAAATTTTATTGACATTATGGAACTGGTAGATGCTCTGGGCGACGATCAATAAAAGTTTTCATCTTCACCACTATCTTTACCCATATCAAAACTGTATATGGCCCGCATAAAAATCAATCTACCCGATCAGTTTCAGTTTCAATGTACACTTACAGTAAGAATTACGGATATTAATTATGGAAACCATGTTGGCAATGATGCTATGCTTTCCATTATACATGAAGCCCGTATGCAATATCTGCAACATCTTGGCTATTCAGAAATGAATCTAGAAGGTGTAGGTATGATTATGTCTGATGCGGGTCTTGAGTTTAAGTCAGAATTGTTTTATGGCGAACAAGTGCTGATCTCCGTTACCGCCGGCGAATTTTCAAAAATTGGCTTTGACCTTTTTTACAAACTGGAAAAAAGAAAAGACGAAAAATTAATTGCAGTTGCCTTTGCCAAAACAGGCATGATCTGCTTTGATTATGGAACAAAAAAAATTGCAGCGATACCGGCTGCGGCATTAAATAAATTAAAAAGCCCGCTACTAACAGCAGCAGGCTTCTTCTAATTTTAATTTTCATTTATCTAAGGAACAACATCTCCCTGTATTTTGGTAAATACCATTCCCTGTCATCTACAAGCAACTCCAGCTTGTCGGCATGATAGCGAATATTATCAAAGAAAACATCCTTTACCTGACTTTGATATGCAATGGCCTTGGTGCGGATATTGCCCATATTGTTACACAGCTTTCTTGCTTCTATCATTTTCTCAACTAAATCACTCAGTTGATTAATATGCAAAGAAATCTGATTGAGTACCTGCATCTGGTTGCTATAACCGGTTTCAGCAACGCCGGCATCTTTTAAACCCTTAATATTATTTGCTAGTAAATTCTGATAACGAATGGCCGGAGGCAATATATGGCTGGTGGCCAACTCCCCCATCATCCTGCTTTCTATCTGCACTTTCTTGATATACTTTTCCAATTCAATTTCATGACGGGCTTCTAATTCTACATGGCTGTAAACATCATTCGTTTCAAAAAGCTTTTTTGCTTTCGCGGTTACCATTGCATCCAATGCCAGTGGCGTTGTTTTTACATTGGGTAATCCTCTTTTTTCTGCTTCCTTTTCCCAGGACTGGCTGTACCCATCGCCTTCAAACAAAACTTTTTCGCTGGCTACTATGTACTGACGAATGACATGCATGATAGCAATTTCTTTCTTCTCCCCTTTTTCTATCAAGGCATCTACTTCCGTTTTAAACTGCTTTAGGGTTTCGGCCATTATGGTATTCAGCACCGTCATGGGGTTGGCACAGTTGGCTGAAGAGCCCACCGCACGGAATTCAAACTTGTTGCCCGTAAATGCAAAAGGTGAAGTGCGGTTACGATCCGTATTATCCATCAACAGCTCCGGAATGCTTTTATGAATATCAATTTTTAAAAGGCTTTCATCGGTTTCATCCATTTTGTCTGAAACTCTTTCTTTCACATCATTCAATACTTTGCTGAGGTACTGGCCAATAAATACCGAAATGATTGCAGGTGGTGCCTCATTAGCACCAAGGCGATGATCGTTGGGCGCCGATGCAATAGAGGCTCTTAACACATCGGCATAATTATGTACCGCTTTGATGGTGTTTACAAAGAAAGTAAGAAACATCAAATTGGTTTTGGGCGTTTTGCCCGGAGCCAGCAGGTTCACACCCGTATCTGTTGCCATACTCCAGTTATTGTGCTTACCGCTACCATTGATGCCTGCAAATGGTTTTTCGTGCAGCAATACTCGCAGGTGATGACGGCGTGCTACACGTTCCATTACATCCATCAATAGTGAGTTGTGATCTACGGCTACGCTTACTTCCTCATAAATGGGTGCACATTCATATTGACCCGGGGCTACTTCATTGTGCCGGGTACGCAATGGAATACCTAATTTATACGCTTCATTTTCAAAGTCACGCATATAGGCATACACTCTTTCGGGTATAGAACCAAAATAATGGTCTTCCAATTGCTGATTGCGGGCTGAATTGTGTCCGAAAACCGTGCGGCCACCCAAGAGTAGCAATAACCCGAGTAATATTTCTGTCAAAATAATTACAAACTTCAACCGCCGATTTATTCAATGCTTCCAGCGATTTTAATAAGGGTGCTTTATAATCCAGCGACTCACCGGTATAGGAAACAAAAATGGTAGGAATACAAAGCGTTTTTCCATTTCCAATGTCCATAATAAATGCAGGAGAAGAAGGATCCCACGCAGTATAACCTCTTGCTACAAAGGTGGCTCTTAGTCCACCACTGGGAAATGAAGAAGCATCCGGTTCTTGTTGTATCAATGCATCCCCTTCAAA
>JAKIZK010000154.1 GCA_022708055.1 Bacteroidota bacterium | reverse complement strand
TTTTAATGTGTGAGCCACTTGCAAAAGCTATTGAAGCCTTATCAGCAGAAAGAAAATTTGATGAAATCATCTATATGACGCCTGATGGCAGCACTTTGAATCAAAAAACAGTAAATCAACTTTCATTAAAAGAAAACCTGCTCATCATTTGTGGACACTACAAAGGAATAGATCAGCGCATAAGGGATAAATATGTCACAAAAGAAATATCTATTGGCGATTATGTATTGAGTGGTGGCGAAATTCCCGCAGCCATTTTGGTAGATGCCATTGGCCGTTTACTTCCCGGAGTATTGAACGATGAAACTTCAGCACTTACCGATTCTTTTCAGGATAATTTACTGGCACCGCCTGTATATACAAGACCCGAAGACTTTAATGGATGGAAAGTGCCGGAGATATTAATGAGCGGTGACCATAAAAAAATTGAAGAATGGCGTCACGAGCAATCCTTAATAAGAACAAAACAGAAAAGACCTGATTTGTTATCAGATGACGAATAAAAAATTGAATATCCTAAACATCATTTACGGTTACTTTCAATTTTACATTTCCTGTTCGTTTCAGGTTTCCCCATCCTTGTGCCTCCCCTCTAATTGCCTTTCGCAATGAACGGAATAAAATGATATACATCAACTGTCGATATGCAAATCGTTGCGGTATCAGCCAAATTAGCTTATAAATTTTTTCTTTTTCAAAAACATATGCCATAAGAGAAACCGCCACATCTACTAACAAAAAGATGAGATAAAATAATAGCAATTTCTGTCTGCTTTGGGGGTCATTCCAGCTTACTGCTATACTTATAAAAAACATCAAGTCTGCAATAGGTGCCACAATGGGCATCAAAATCTGAAACAACAAAAGATTGGGCAGCGCAATCATACCCAATGTGCCAAAGCGGGGATTAAAACAAGCGTCTTTATTTTTCCAGAAGCTTTGCATAATACCATAACTCCAGCGAAAGCGTTGTTTCATAAATTGTTTTAAAGTTTCCGGAGCTTCGGTTACAGCAATTGCTTCAGTGCAATTGCGTACAATGCCTCTTCTTCTCAGCAATCGTATTGTTAGATCGCAATCTTCAGCAAGTGTATCCGTTGTAAATCCTCCAGCCGCTATAATAGCAGATTTTCTGAAAGCACCAATAGCACCCGGCACTACGGTAATACAGTTTAATAAATCAAAAGCTCGTCTATCAAAATTTTGAGCAGTTGTATATTCAATTGACTGCCACTTGGTAAGAATATTTTTTTCATTGCCCACTTTTACATTGCCAGCAACGGCTACTACATTTTCATTCGAAAAATATTTCATCATCAACCTCACCGCATCAGGCATCAATTGTGTATCTGCATCTATACACACAACAAAATCGCCTGTAGCGCAACTTATACCCATATTAAGTGCCGAAGCTTTTCCACCATTTTGTTTTGAAAAAACTTTCACTTTATTCATTCCCGCAAAAACATTCTTTACTTTTTCATAAGTATCATCAGACGAGCCATCGTCAACAAACACAACTTCAAAATCGACATAATCCTGCTTCAATAGATTATTTATTGTAGTTACGGCATTTACTTCTTCATTAAAAGCAGGGACTATTATACTTATCATTCCATGTGATTTATCGGATAAGCCAGCTACTACTTTTTTAGATTTAACATATTGCAATAGAGCCAAAACTCCCAAAAAAAGAATTTTTCCAAGACCCAAAAGAATGGCTATCCAAAAAGCTGCAAAAAGTAATTTACCTCCCCAATACAATATATGCGATACCCAGCCATTAGCTTTAACCCAGCCATTACTTACCGTTGGCATTATAGAATCTTTGGGCTGGCCAAGTAACTGGCTAATAGAAATAAATTGAATATTCCGACTTTTAAAATAATGGATGATTCTGGGCAATGCTTTTACGGTCTGGCTTCGATCACCCCCCGCATCATGCAGCAAAATGATTCCTTTCTCAGGATTAGCTTCATATTGTCGTACCACTCTATTATAAATACTGTCGGCATTTACGCCACTGGCAATATCCCAATCTTCGGGATCAATGCTTTCGCCAACAGTATAGTAGCTGTCTTGTTTAGCTCTGGCTACTGGTTTTACTTCTACCATTTTACGTGGCTCAGCATCGGCATTATAAGGTGCTCGAAAAAGAATTGTACTCCTTCCAGTTTCAGATTCTATCAGCAATCGGGTTGCTTCCATCTCTGTTTCGGCTCGAGCTATACTTACCGTTGCCATATTAGGATGTGTAAATGAATGGTTCCCTATTTCAAACCCTTCATTAACTATGCGCTTGAGCAAGGGTAAATTTTGCTCTGCATTTATTCCCACAATAAAAAAAGCAGCAGGAACTGAATCACGCTTTAGAATATTCAGAATTTGTGGCGTATATACAGCATCTGGGCCATCATCAAATGTGAGTAAGACCTGTTTGTTTACTTGACCAAATCTTTTTATTACATATCTTGTTGGCAGTTTTTGATATACTTCTTCACTGATTACGTTTTCTGAAGTATCCTGTTGAATTGAAATAATACCAGATTGTGGTTCACTTACAACATCCAGTACCTCACCCGAATCAGTTGCATAATCGGGGTCTTCTGATGTTTCTTCGGTAGTAGTGAGTAGATTGAAATCGAACGGCGTATGTCTAAGTGTTTCATTGTTTAGATTTCTTCCAAAATACTTCCAAATGCGTTCATCTTCTGACCCAAGTCTCCAAAGGGCTACCCCTGCTGCTCCATATTCATCTGCAAAGCGAATACTATTAAAGTTTCCTGCCGCATCCATAAAATAAACAGTATGATGCACTTTGCCATAATCCGTGTATTCGTATTTGCAGTTGTAACTGTCATTGTCAAAATCTATAATTACATTGTATTCTTTTGCGGTAGCCATTGCTTCTGAAAAAGTGAGTGTGCTTGCGGTGCTACCTTCGGGCCAATCATATCCATATCCTGCTATACATAAAACAATTTTTTCAGAAGGTATATTCATAGCCATTTTATCTAACTGTTTTTCAACCCATTTTTGATCAGCCACCGGCCCGGGGTTACTACTTGTATAATGTTGATCATAAGCCATCAAAAAAAGGTAATCATTATTTTCGCTCAGCGTATTAAGGTGAAAGTCTTCATCATCTGGCAAAATATCCTGTGTTACAATCAAAGATTGGGCATGCATTTTTGCATACAATTCTTTTTGAAACTCATGAACATTATTTATACTTTTTTCCGATAGTTCCTCAAAGTCTATATTAATTCCCTGCAACTGATATTGTTTCAGTTTGCTTACTATTGCATTAATCAGCGCTTCCCTTTTAGCACTCGTTGATATTGCTTTGGCCAAAAGTTTACCATCAAAATCACCATCATGTTTTTTTAGGTTGACATTACTGAGGATAGGTACAATCTTTACCGGATATTGTTTCATAAATCGTAAAGATTGTACCTATCCTCAGTAATGTCAACC
>JAKIZK010000153.1:291-3553 GCA_022708055.1 Bacteroidota bacterium | reverse complement strand
CTGCCAGTGAAGTGCCTTGCGCCTGATGTTGGGTATAACCCATAAAGAATACAAGTGCAGGAACCAAAATGATACCGCCACCAACGCCTACCAGCCCGCTTAACATACCGGCAGCAAGCCCTATCAGCAAGGCTGCAATAATTATCTCTGTTGTCATAGATTTTTTTTGGAGTGGGTTCAAGGGATTATTTTTTAAAAGTTTGCTTATACAAATCAATTGCATCATTAATTATTCGGAGGGCAGTTGCCCTGTCTTGAAAATTGTCAATCACTACTTTTTTATTTTCCAATACTTTGTATTGTTCAAAAAAATTTCTGAGTTCGGCTAAAAAATGTGAGGGCAATTCTTCCATTGATTTAATGTGATTAACCGAAGGATCGTTAACCACTACCGCAATTATTTTATCATCTTGTTTGCCGGCATCAATCATCTGCATATTGCCAATAACCGCAGTTTCTATCAAACAAAGCGGTTGTATGGATTGAGAACAAATAATCAAAATATCCAGCGGGTCGCCATCATAGCCCAGGGTTTGTGGTATAAAACCGTAATTAACCGGATAGTGAAAAGAAGAATAAATTACTCGATCAAGTTTAAGAAGTCCTGTTGTTTTGTCCACTTCATATTTTGCCCTTGAGCCTTGTGGTATTTCTACCAATCCGTTGATTTGTGCCGGTGCTTTATCACCATAAGAAGCGCCATGCCAGGGATGTAATACAGCAGTCATTTTTGTATCCTCATTTGAAATTAAGTATTCAAATTTATCTAATCAGTTTCATACCTGCATAAGTAGCTGCTAAACCCACCAGCACACTTCCTGCCATATACAGAAAAAATAATCCTGCTCTTTGTTCTTTCAGCAGCCCGATACTTTCCAGTGTAAAAGAAGAAAAAGTGGTGAAGCCACCACAAATGCCTGTCATTAAAAAAAGTTTCCATTGTTCATTAGTTTCAAATGACCTGAAGCTGATGCCCCAGATAATGCCAATGACAAAACATCCAATAATATTTACTGCAAATGTACCCCATGGAAAATGATGTGGATAGTAATGGCTTACCCATCGCTGGCAAATATAGCGTGCAATACTACCCAGCCCACCGCCTACACCTACTAATAGAATATTTTTTATCATCAATTATTTCAAGCTATCCGATTGAGGAATGTTTTTTATTAAAGTATCCATATCATGTTGATATAAATATTTAAGATCTACCAACCAGCTATTATTCTTCTTAACAATTTTTAAAGAATCGTGATTATTTTTATAGGAATTGGAATAAATAAAAATTGTAGTAGAGTCATTAACCGGCTGTACTTTGATAATATTTATAGAAGCCAGGCGATAACCGGCTTTTGTGTCAAGGTCCAGTCTTTGATAATTTCGTTCGGCCACTTCCAGAAAATTAGAATTTGTAGAATCGGTCAACATTAGTTTTTTAGCTTCATTGTATTTGCCATCTAGTGCAGCTCTAATAAATTTACTGGCTACATTTACGTCATCATCTGCATCTGTAGATTTATTATTGGCGGAGCAGGAAGATAGTACAAGGGCTGTAAGGATGTATAGTGAAATTAAAGTTCTAATCATTTTACAAAGTAAGTAATTTATTTAATAAGCATATTAAACAAAAAGACCCGCACATCCGGCAGGTCTTTTTGAAATAAAATGTTGTCAGGCTATTATTATTGTTTCGCCTTTTCCAATTCTTTCATTAATTCTTTTGCTTTTTCCAGATCTTCCGGCTTTATGTTTTTCAGCATATCCTTTGCTTTCTCCATAGCGTCAGTCAATGAGTCCATGCTGGGCAACTTATCCAGGTCAATATTGTTTCCGGTGCTATCGGTTGATGTTCCATTAGTAGAAGGCATATCGCCCTGCTGTCCTGCCTGGTCCATTCCCATTTTCATTAATGTGCCCATGCTAAAATCAACTTTCCATTCGCCACCTTCTTTTACCAATGGAAACTCAAATGGTTCTTTTCCTTTTGCAGGATTGGTAACGGATACGGTAGCTTTATCGCCATCAATTTTGGCATCGCCAAATGTCATTTTCTTGAAATCCTCTGTCGGGTCTTTTTCTTCTGCGCCACCCATTCCTTTCATTTTTTCCGCTGCTTCCATTCCTTTTTTCATCATATCCAAAGTGCCCTTGCTGTCTTTTGTTGCAAGCTTAGCAGCACCATCAATATCTTTTTTAGACATTCTTTCAAAAAAGGTAGTAAGTACTGTTTTAGGATCGTTGGCAACGCTATCCTTGCCTTTACATCCTATAAAAATTGGAGTAGCAAATGCAACCAGTAAGAAAAACCCAAAGATTTTTTTCATAATCATTTTTTTTGTTGAAGTATTGGTTTGAGTTGCAAAAGTATTATTTGCTTTTCTATTTATGGAAATTTTCTTTTGATACTAGCTTTGCATTTTTATAAAGGAAAAGATCGTCCGTAGTTACACCAAAGGGTAATGTGTCTGTATTGACATAGGGTACCCATTTGCCAACCGTTGCCCGGTTCAAAGATTTATATACGAACTCGGCGCAGTACATGCGATCGTCGGATTTAAAATTGAAGTACAAATCAAACTTCAATTCATTTTTATAATATTGATGCACAATATCTGAGAGATTCCGAATTTGTACACTGTCCAGCGGATATCGCCAGGCACCTATTGCATTGTTTTCGGTTGGATTTGCAAAACTGTCAATTGCTTGGCGCATCAACTTCTGGCTTGGGTTGTAAACACCTCCAAGCGCATGATATACATAAGGAATGTTGTTTTCAACAAGTACAACTCCACAATGTGAATAGGATGTATCAGTTCGGTTAAAACTTCTGGCAGCTCGGCTTACATCATCGTTGCCACTTCTAAAAATGAGGTCACCGCTGTGGAGCAGATTTTTTAAACTGTCAATTTTTTGAAAAGCGGATTTCAGATATACTTTATCTGTAGTAGATGTATCTTGATTTTGACGGCATGCTGCAAAAAATAAAAACAGGGATAAAAAAAACCCAAATTTTCTTTTCATCCCTGCAAGGTAAAGATTTCTATGATGCGCCATATATTATTGAGGAAGCACCCATGCCCATGGCAAATTATTTCTTCTCTTGCTCTTTGTTTTCCTTTTCGTGTTCTTTGGTATAAGCTCTAAGAATATGCTTCACTAAGCGGTGGCGTACCACATCTTCTTCATCCAGTTCAATATGAGCTATTCCATCTATATTTTTTAAAATTCTTACCGCCGTTACCAATCCGCTGCGTTGGTT
>JAKIZK010000153.1:0-281 GCA_022708055.1 Bacteroidota bacterium | reverse complement strand
CATATCACCAGTAATAATCGCTTTTGCATTTGCACCAATTCGGGTCAGAAACATTTTCAATTGAAGGTCGGTAGCGTTTTGTGCTTCATCCAAAATGATAAAGGCATTGTCAAGTGTACGACCACGCATATAAGCCAGTGGCGCTATTTCAATTGTGCGGGTAGTCATATAATAACCGAGTTTGTCGGCGGGTATCATATCATCCAGCGCATCGTATAACGGACGCAGGTAAGGATCAATTTTTTCTTTAAGATCTCCGGGAAGAAAGCCCAAGCTTTCTC
>JAKIZK010000152.1 GCA_022708055.1 Bacteroidota bacterium | reverse complement strand
AATAGTAGCAAGAGACATAAAGCTGGCCCGGTATGCTGAATCCAATTTACATTTCACTGGCGTTAGCACCCAAAAATCTTTGGCCTACATACAAAGAGGAAAAGAAAGTGGTACGAGCATCAGCTGCTCCGTTACACCTTATCATCTTTATTTTACCGATGATGACATGAAAGGCTATGATACAAACCTGAAGGTAAACCCACCACTAAGAGATAACGCTGAAAAGGAAGCTTTGAAAAATGCTGTGCTAAATGGTTGGGTTGATTGCTTTGCTACCCATCATCTGCCGCAGGATTATGACCATAAAGTAATTGAATTTGAAAATGCAAAACCCGGGATGATTGGTTTAGAATCAGCGTATGCCGTTGTCACTACCTCATTACCCGCTCTTAGTGAAGAAATGAAGATTGCCATGTTTTCTTCCCATCCGGCGAAAATAGCAGGCTTAGCCATTCAACCTATTGCAGCAGGTAATAAAGCAGTAATCACTTTATTTGAACCCAAACGCAAATGGATTTTTACTGAAAAAAATATTCGTTCCAAATCAAAAAATTCGCCATTTCTTCATAAAGAACTTACGGGCTTTGTTACCGGCATTGTAAATGGCTCTCATGTATTATTGAACAACCCCTGATATGTTACTTCGACTTTCACCCGCAATAAAAGGAATCATTACGACGGCATTTATGATTGTAGTAATGTTTGTATTATACAATCAGGGCACTGATTTAAATCCAAGATTGCTTTTTCTTGTCTATGCCGTATATGGAGCCGGTATCATTTGGACATTATTAGCTTACCGGCAGTCGCCCGGTTTTACAGGCAAGTTTGTAGATTTGTTTTCACAGGGGTTTAAATGTTTTATTGTTGTTACCTTATTGATAGCCATTTTCTATGGTTTTATCAACTATTTGCATCCAGAGTTTAAAGAAAAATCAGCCGAACAATACAGGGTTTATTTATCCAAACTTACAGGAGAAAAACAAATGTTGCCCGCTCAGATAGTGGACGAAGTGGCTACCTATAAAAAACAATATATTTTAAAACTGGTTTCAGGTGCAATTTTCGGATATTTGATAATTGGTGCTGCTGTTACCTCGGCTGCTGCCGTATTCTTAAGTAAAAGAAAAAAATAAATGGATATTTCCATCATCATACCTCTTTTAGATGAAGCAGAATCACTACCGGAGCTTTCTTCCTGGATTGAAAAAGTGATGCAGGAAAATAAATTCAGCTACGAAGTAATTTTTGTGGATGATGGCAGTGAAGATAATTCATGGAATGTAATAGAACAACTCCGTTCCCAAAATGAAAATATCAAAGGCATTAAGTTTCAACGCAACTATGGCAAGTCTGCCGCTTTAAATGAAGCATTTCGCGAAGCACAGGGCGATGTGGTCATTACTATGGATGCCGATCTACAAGATAGTCCTGATGAAATACCCGAATTGTATAAAATGGTAATGACAGATGGATTTGATATTGTAAGTGGCTGGAAGAAGAAACGCTACGACAATACATTTACTAAAAATATACCTTCAAAATTTTTCAATGCCGTAACCCGAAAAGTATCAGGCATCAAACTGCATGATTTTAACTGCGGGCTAAAAGCATATAAAAACAAGGTCGTTAAAAGCATAGAAGTGTATGGCGAAATGCATCGCTATATTCCCGTGCTGGCAAAATGGTCGGGATTTAAAAAAATTGGAGAAAAAGTAGTAGCGCATCGTGCCCGCAAATTTGGTAAATCAAAGTTTGGAATGCGTCGTTTTGTAAATGGCTTTCTCGATTTATTATCCATTTCATTTGTTGGCAAATTTTCAAAAAGGCCAATGCACTTTTTTGGCCTCTGGGGTAGTTTATTTTTTCTTATCGGATTAGGTATTTCAGTTTATTTAATTGTATCTAAAATTATTGACAGCTCATTCCCCATTACCAACAGACCGGGTTTCTACCTGGCACTTACGTCCATCGTCATTGGCATGCAGTTATTTCTGGCAGGTTTTATTGGTGAGCTCATTTCCCGAAACTCGCCATCCAGAAATTCCTATTTGATAGAAAAGAAAACGGGTTTGTGATGTCTAAAGTCATCATCATAGGACCTGCACATCCATTACGTGGAGGGCTGGCCACTTTCAATCAGCGACTGGCAAAAGAGTTTATTGATGAAGGATACAACGCTAGTATTTATTCTTTTTCGCTACAATATCCTTCATTCTTATTTCCGGGGAAAACACAATACACTGATGAACCTGCACCTGAAAATATTACAATTCATTCGGTAATTAATTCCATCAATCCATTTAACTGGATAAAAGTTGGCAACTGGTTAAAAAAACAGAAACCGGATTTTATTGTTGTGCGTTTCTGGCTCCCGTTTATGGGACCCGCATTGGGCACTATTTTAAGACGGATAAGAAAAAACAAACACACAAAAATTATTTGCATTGCAGACAATATCATCCCACATGAAAAAAGACCCGGTGATAAAATTTTTACAAAATATTTTTTAAAAAGTTGTGATGCCTTTATTACCATGAGCGAAAAAGTGCTGGCTGATCTTCGTTTATTTCAAAAAGAAAAACCGGCACAATTAGTTACACATCCATTGTACGACAATTTTGGAGCTATCAAATCAAAAACGGAAGCAAGGCAACACCTCCAATTACCACTGAATGAAAAAATAATTTTATTCTTTGGCTTTATCAGAAAATATAAAGGACTTGATTTGCTTCTCGAAGCCATGGCAACAGATGTTATAAAAAAATCAGGCATCAAGTTGCTGGTAGCCGGCGAATTTTATGAAGATGAAAAACCATACAATGAGCAAATAGAGAAATTGAATTTACAGTCACAACTTTTTCTGCGCACTCAATTTATTCCTGACAGTGAAGTAAAGTACTACTTATGCGCTGCCGATGCGGTGATACAGCCTTATCGCAATGCTACACAAAGCGGAGTAACGCCCCTCGCCTATCATTTTGAAAAACCTATGGTAGTAACTAATGTTGGCGGCCTTCCGGCTTTGGTGCCCGATGGAAAAGTAGGATTAATAACACAGCCCGATCCTGCATCCATTGCTTCCGGCATTATAAAATTCTATCAATTAGGAGAAGACTATTTTATTCCTCATCTTCGTGAAGAAAAACAAAAATACAGCTGGTCAAATCTGGTGAAAGCAATTCATGCACTTGCAGAAGAACAAGACCGGTTGTAATACATCACAACAAACCGTCGCATTTTTAATATGATGATTCACAGAAGTAAAGCACCTTTACGTATTGGCCTTGCGGGTGGAGGTACCGATGTTAGTCCTTACAGCGATTTATATGGTGGCGCTATTTTAAATGCTACCATTTCTTTGTATGCCCATGCAACCATAGAGCCGGTTAAAGAAAAGAAAATAATATTGGAGGCTATTGATCGAAATGAAACAGAAACTTACGATTGGAACGCAACGCTTCCCATCAATGGAAAATTAGATTTACTAAAGGGGGTTTACAACCGCATTCAAAAAGACTATTCTTTTGGCGAGCAAGGCTTACGTTTATCTACTTATGTAGATGCACCTGCCGGTTCGGGTCTAGGTACATCATCTACACTGGTA
>JAKIZK010000151.1 GCA_022708055.1 Bacteroidota bacterium | reverse complement strand
CAGGCATAACAGCCACAACTTTCAAAACCTTACAAATAAATAAAGATGCAGCCTATCATTTTCGTTATGTTTCTTTTGATAAAGGATTGGTGAATGTAGAGCCTGAAAAAGCAAGATGGGATATTGTATGGTCCTATTCTTTATATATGGCCAATTTTGGTGCCGGAATGGTTCCTTACAGTTTTTCTGATATGATAGCTACCAACTATTTATCAGGCATACAGGTAAAAGAAATAAAATATACAAATGCTGCTACTGCAAATGCAGCATACACGGCTTACAATATGGATAGTGTGCATACGATTAGTCTGACAACCGACCGCTGGGGCATTGGCAGCAAATGGAGAAGTACACAACCGGCAACAGGAGCCCGGCTTGATAGGTTTTATATCATTAAGGACTACAACAACAATTATTATAAACTAAAATGTTTGGCCATGGGCATTGGCGGCGATGGAGGAACCAGAGGAAAGCCGGAGTTTAAGTTTGAAAGAATTCAATAACTGAATTACGAAAGCTGCTCTTACCGGCAGCTTTTTCTTTTTTCGTAAAACCGTTTACGGATATTGAAAGTGATTTACAATATCTCAAAGTTTCTTTGCCGGATTAATAAAAACAAAAATCTACACGATGTTCTCCGGCAGAAAAATTTTGAATCTTTTGGTATTGGGTGTTTTGGTTATAAGCATTTTAGCCTCTTGTAGTAGATCTGAAAAAACAGCTAAAGCAAACAGTAGTAATAAGAAAGTAGGTGTTTTATTGGTCAATCATGGTTCCCGTTCCGAAGCCTGGAGAAATGGCTTGCTTGATCTTGAAAAAAGAGTAAGAGACTCAATAATGGCCGATGGTGTGGTAAAGGATGTAAAAACCGCTTTTATGGAATATACCGAGCCTTCCATTGCTACCAGACTAAAAGAATTTGACAAAGAAAATTATTCAGATGTCATATTGGTTCCGGTCTTTCTTACGGTAAGCTCACACTCGTTTGATGATATTCCTACTTTGATTGGACAGAAAGATGATCCAAAATCAATTGAACTATTTAAGATTGAAAAAATGGAACGCTACAAGCCTACAGCCAAAGTACATGTAGCACCCCTGCTCGATTTTACAGATTTGCTGAAAAAAAATATTTTAAAAAGGTATAAAGAGCTTTCCAAAGACCCACATAATGAAGGACTGTCGCTTATTGCTTATGGCGATAAAGAGTATAACACCGAATGGACAAAGCTGATGACCGATGCAGCAGATTATGTAAAAGCCAATACGGGTGTTGCCGATTACAGTTATGGCTGGTGCGGACATATTGCACATTACAGTCCCGATTCAACCACCATTGCCATCAATCAGGTATTGCAAAAAAAGAAAACAGCCGTGGTCATTCCGGTATTAGTGGCGTTTGATGAAATGTTTCAGGTGCAAATCATTGGCGATGGTATCAAAAAAATATTTAATGCAAAAGAAAGAGTACGCTACAAGCCCGATGCTATTTTGCCTGATAAAGGCGTGGAAGAATGGGTAATACATACGTCCAAGGATTTTACCAATCGCATTATTGCTGAAACCGCAAGGGGGAATTAATGGCTACTAAGTTTAAAGTGAAGCTGCACCGGTGGAGTGTGGCCTGGCATCGTGATTTGGGTTATTTCTTTTCTTCCTTAATCATTATCTATTGTATATCGGGTCTTGCACTCAACCATGTGGACGACTGGAATCCTGATTTTATTATTCAGAAGAAAACAATTCAGTTGCCCAAGGTATATCAGCGTGCCGAAATCAATAATGATGTGGTAGCCACATTTGGCAAGATGGTTGATGAAAAACATTTTAAACTTTACGATTTTCCAACCCATAATCAGGTGAAGATTTATTATGACAATGCCACCTTTCATATCAATTTTGATGACCGTATCGGTCATTATGAAAAATTATCAAAGCGGCCGCTCTTTTACGAATCAAATGTAATACACCGCAACAGCCTGAAAGGATGGAAATGGGTGTCTGATGTTTTTGCATTGATGCTTATCATCATTAGTATTACGGGTTTGTATATTTTAAAAGGTAAATACGGATTTAAGCGCAGAGGCATTTGGTTTTTTCTGGCCGGATTGCTATTGCCGGTGGTGGCGGTAGTGTTGTTTTATGTGATTCAATAATTGTAGCAATCAGTAGCTTTATTTTATAGTGATATTTTTGTTATAAACGCTGATAAAGAGTAACACGTCAACTTTCATTATTCCTTACCTTTGCACTCATTTTTCTATTAAATTATGAGTGCTGCATACAAAGAATTTTCGGGATTGAATCTGCCGGCTTTTGAGGCAGAAATATTGGCCAAATGGACGGAGAAACAGGCTTTTGAAAAAAGTATTTCGCTTCGCGAAGGTGCCACACCTTTTGTATTTTACGAAGGGCCGCCCAGCGCCAATGGTATGCCCGGTATTCACCACGTTATTTCACGCACTCTCAAAGACCTGGTATGCCGCTACAAAACCATGAAAGGCTTTCAGGTAAAACGTAAAGGCGGATGGGATACCCACGGCCTGCCCATTGAACTGGGTGTAGAAAAAGAACTCGGCATTACCAAAGAAGATATCGGCAAAAGAATTTCAGTAGAAGATTATAATAAAAAATGCCGCGAAGCGGTACTTCGTTTTAAAGATAAATGGGACGACATCACACGAAAAATGGGCTATTGGGTGGACCTGAACGATCCCTACATCACCTTCAAAAACGAATACATAGAAACCCTGTGGTGGCTGCTGAAGGAGTTGTATAAAAAAGGATTGCTGTATGAAAGTGTAAGCATTCAGCCCTATTCTCCTGCAGCAGGCACAGGATTGAGTTCGCACGAACTAAACCAGCCCGGTACTTATAAAGATGTAAAGGATACAAGCTGTGTGGCCATGTTTAAGGCAGTGAAAAATGAACAAAGCGACTTCCTGTTTCAACAAACGAATGGCAATGAAATCTTCTTTTTAGCATGGACGACTACGCCATGGACTCTTCCTTCCAATCTGGGATTGACAGTTGGAGCAAACATTGATTATGTATTAGTAAAAACGTTTAATCCTTACCTGCACATACCTATTAATGTTATTCTGGCAAAAGCATTGCTTGGAAAATATTTTAAAGAAGAAGGAAGAGATGGCGATTTTGAAGGTTATAATGATAAAGTAAAAATCCTTCCATGGAAAATATTAGCAACTTTCAAAGGATCACAGATAGAAGAATGCCGTTATGAACAATTGCTCCCTTATGAAGCGAACGGCGCAGCTCAAGCTGGTGGCGATCCCTTTAGGGTATTGGTTGATAGTTTCGTTACCACCGAAGACGGAACCGGCATTGTACACACCGCACCTGCTTTTGGTGCCGATGACTATAAGGTGGGCAAAAAATACAATATCGGCATATTGACGATGGTGGATCGTGAAGGAAAATTTGTAAATGGACTGGGCGAATTCAGCAACCGCTATGTAAAAAATTATAAAGACGACCCCGGTTATGTTGACGTAAATGTGGACATAAGTGTAAAACTAAAAAAAGAAAACAGGGCGTTTAAGGTGGAGAAATACGAACACAGTTATCCGCACTGCTGGCGTACCGATAAGCCGGTTTTATACTATCCGTTAGATGCCTGGTTTATCAAAACCACAGCCATCAAAGACCGAATGGTTGAATTAAATAAAACCATCAACTGGAAACCGA
>JAKIZK010000150.1:3436-3711 GCA_022708055.1 Bacteroidota bacterium | reverse complement strand
ATAGTTCCTTCTCCTTCTGTCTTTGGAAGCGAAAGCTGGATAAGACCTGATTTAATAATTCTCGGCATAATATTTCGTTTTTTATTTTTTTAAATTCATTTGTTTAATGTGAGTGTGAATTTAATTTTACACACATCATCGTTTAGATAATTTGATTCACTTTGGAACGCTTTATAAATTTACCATATCCTTTATCAATTTTGCAATGATTATTCTCAATTGCTATTTTGCCTCTCAATAATACAGTTTTTACTTTACCTGTCAGTTCCCAACCT
>JAKIZK010000150.1:0-3408 GCA_022708055.1 Bacteroidota bacterium | reverse complement strand
GTTGCTGATATTTTATGTTTTTCATTGGGATCAAAGATGACAATATCTGCATCGCTGCCCACGGCTATGGTTCCTTTTTGTGGAAACATGCCAAATATTTTTGCAGGATTGGTACTGGCTACTTCCACGTATTTGTTTAAAGTTATTTTTCCTTTATGTACACCTTCGCTGTACAAGAGTTCCATTCTGTTTTCTATTGCAGGATGCCCATTGGGTATTTTACTGAAATCATCTTTACCCATCAGTTTTTGCTCCCATTTAAAAGGGCAATGATCGGTAGCTACTACCTGCACCAATCCCTGATTGATGCCAGCCCAAAGTGTTTCCTGATCTTTTTTCTGGCGTAGCGGTGGACTCATCACCCATTTGGCTCCATCTTCTTTCTCATATAACGAAGCATCAATGATTAAATATTGGATACAGGTTTCTACAAACATTTTCTGATTTCTTCTGGTTGCATTTCTTACCGCATTCAATGCACCCTCGCAGGTAAGATGTACAATATAGCCGGGACAGCCGGTGTAGCTGGCCATGTCCACAAATCTTTCGCTGGCTTCAGCTTCTGTTATCTCCGGTTGTGATAGATAATGGTAAAGTGGCGACAATTTTCCTTCGGCTTTATGTTTGGCAACTAAATAATCAATCATATCGCCATTCGTCGCATGTACATTGATAAGACCGCCGTGTTTTTTTACTTCTTCCATCAGCCCAATCATCTGACGGTCATCAATCATTAATGCGCCCTTGTAGGCCATAAAGGTTTTGAAAGATGTAATTCCTTCTTTCTCTATCAATCCCTGAACTTCTTTTTTTGTATCCTCATTAAAATCTGTAACCGCCATGTGAAAACTATAATCACTCAGACAATTATGGTCACTACGGCCACGCCATTCATCCAATGCAGATTGCAGCGAACGGCCTTGCTTTTGTAAAATAAAATCAATCACCATGGTAGTACCGCCATACAATGCTGCTCGGGTTCCGGTTTCATAATTATCGGATGAAAATGTGCCCATGAAAGGCATATCGAGATGCACATGCGGATCGATGCCGCCCGGTAATACAAGCTTGCCGATAGCATCAATTTCTTTTTCCGCTTTTACTTGCAAATCTTTTCCAATTGCTTTTACGGTTTCACCCTCAATGAAAATATCGGCAATGTAATTATCGGTGGCTGTAACGATATTTCCATTTTTTATTAATACACTCATTTCATTAATATTAAAGATTGCATTTTTTTTAAAACTAGATTGTAACTTACTGAAATATGTTCTGCTATGCAATCCATGAAAAAATAATTTTAGTTGTTCGAGGACATTATCTTCTTTTCATCAACAACCAATATACAAAACCGCTGACAAAAAAACCAACAAACCAGGCATAATTGTATAAATCAGCAATCCATGCAGGAACTGAATTTGAATGTAATACTTTTACGATGACCAGAAAGCCGGGAACATTGGGCAACACACCTGCAAGCAGTGCAATGATGGCTTTTGCATTAAACCCATTTTTATAAAAATATTTTCCGGAATGAGAATACAATTCATCTAATGATAATATTTTTCTTCTGATAAAATAATAATCGGCAATCATAATACCGCCTATGGGCCCCAGCAAACTTGAATATGCAATAAGCCAGGTAAAGATGTATCCATGTGGGTCGGAGTAAAGTTTCCAGGGAAATATTAAAACCCCAATGATGCCTGTAATGTAACCACCAAGTCTGAAATTTATTTTTTGTGGCGAAAGATTTGAAAAATCGTTTGCCGGACTTACCATATTGGCTGCTATATTAGTAGCCAGTGTAGAAATGATAATACCAATCATGGCAAATGAAACCATCAGCTTACTGGTGAAATGACTTGCTAATTTTACAGGATCCCATTCGGGACTGCCATAAATGATAGCCGATGCAGATGTAACCACCACACCTACAAATGCAAACAACGTCATAGATGGCGGAAGCCCGATAGCTTGTCCTTTGTAATGTGCCCGCTGACTTTTTGCATATCGTGTAAAGTCGGGAATGTTTAATGATAACGTAGCCCAAAAACCAACTACTGCAGTAAGCGCCGGAAAGAAAAATTTGAAGAATAATTTACTGTCGGTAAACTTTGATGGTTCACTTAATATGGGTCCCAATCCTTTTGCAGCAATGATGGCCCAGCAAAATAAAGCAACAGCAGCAATGGGAAGAAAAATGGCTTTGAACACTAGCAGTTTCTTAATACTGTCCACACCTTTATAAATGATATACATATTTAAAAGCCAGAACAGCATAAAACAAAGCATGGGAATCAACTGCGGAAAAAGTGATGCCGTATCTATTTCTTCCAATGAAGGCACCCAGGCTCTTATTAAATGATAAAGCGACTCGCCGCCAATCCAGGTTTGAATACCAAACCAACCGCAGGCAACGATAGCTCTAAGCATGGCCGGAATATTGGCTCCCTTTGTTCCAAAACTGGCTCTTGCAAATACAGGAAAGGGAATGCCATATTTAGCACCCGCATGTCCGTTGAGCAACATAGGTACAAGTACAATGGCGTTACCCAAAAAAATGGTTAGTACAGCCTGCCACCAGTTCATTCCATTATTAATCATAGAACTGGCCATTGTATAAGTAGGAATACAAAGGCTCATGCTAATCCACAGCGCAGCATAGTTCCAGGTGCCCCAGGTTCTTTTTTCCTGCTCAATAGGGGCGAGGTCATCGTTGATTAAAGAGCTGTCGTATTTATTTTGGCTTTCGCTCATTTGATTCATTTAACTTTTGAATGATAGTTGTTGTGGAACAAAACACAAGGCAACATAAATGGATTTATCATTCAGCATATTCTTTATCCGCAATGGCAATTGCTTCAGAAATAATTGCCAAGCCTTCATCAATTTGCTCTTTTGTAATGCACAGCGGCGGTGCAATAAAAATGAATCCCCAACGAACAAAAGTGTACATGCCCAATTCTTTTATTTTGGCAGCTACCTTATTCATTACAGTCATTTCATCAGGCTTTGCATTGAAGGGAGCCATGGGCTCTTTTGTTTTTTTATTCTTTACCAATTCAATACAACCCAGCAATCCGGTATTTCTGAAATCGCCGATGCTTGGATGTTTTGCTTTTAGTTTTTCCACCTGCTGCTCCAGATATTTACTCATGGCTACACAGTTTTCTATCAAATGATCGTCTTCATAAATTTTTAATGTTTCTAAAGCAGCTGCACAACTTACCGGATGTGCCGAATAAGTGAGGCCCAATGACAAAACCGTATCATCAAATTTTGCTGCAATTTTATCGCTTACCATCAGGCAGCCGAAAGGCAGATAGCCGCAGGTAAGACCCTTTGCCATTGCAATCATATCGGGAATGATGTCATGATTTTGAAAACCAAACCATTTGCCCGTAC
>JAKIZK010000014.1 GCA_022708055.1 Bacteroidota bacterium | reverse complement strand
AATTGAACTTTTGTGCTTTCTATTTACATTTGTGCTTGCCGACAGGTTAGTGCTTCTAAGCCCCGCCTGACGGCAAGCCCCGGAACGTTAGCAGCAATGCGACAGCCGACCATGGTCATCAACTTTCTTATTAAAAGACAAAATATGAAACATATTACTTTCCTTGCTTTTTTCTTTTTGCTTTTTGTGACTGGCTTTTGTCAGACCAATCTTACTAAAAGGCAATTGAAAACAATTACCGTTTCTGGTAACGGATACGAACGAGGCTTTCAGCATGGACAACAGATGAAGAAAGAAATCAGTGAGCTGATGATACTATGGAAAAAAGACCTTGAACAAAACCTTCATATACCAGCCGATACTTTTATACATAATTTTCTTTCTGCGACTGATTTTATTCCTTCAATAAAAAAATATACCCCTGATATTTTGGATGAAGTAAGAGGAATTGCAAAAGGTGCTGACCAGCCCTTTAATGATATGCTTGCCTTTCAATTGGTAGATGAATATTGGGTATATCAGGACAAGTTGAGTAATGATACTATTCATCACCATTGCAGCGACATCGGAGTACCTGCAATGAATGGACGACCGGCTTATGTGTCACAAAACATGGACCTTGGTGTCTGGATGGATGGCTACCAAATTATTCTGCACATTCAAAAACATGGCAATACTCCTGAACAATATATTCTTAGCTGTGCGGGGCTTGTTGCGTTGACGGGAATTAATGAAAATGGTATTGGGGTTTGTGTCAATACACTTATGCAATTACAGGCAAGTAATGATGGGTTGCCGGTAGCTTTCGTTATCAGGGGCTTGTTAGAAAAGAAGAACAAAAAAGAAGTATTGCAGTTTATACAAACGACAAAACACGCATCGGGGCAAAACTATACTATCGGTACAGTTGATAGTGTTTATGATTTTGAAGCATCTGCACATAAAGTAGTACGCCTGTATCCTGATGCTTCCGGAATTGTTTATCACACAAACCATCCAGTTGTGAATAATGATATTAAGCCGTGGTATCAGGATTATTATCAAAAGTATTTAGCGGGAACCACCCAAAATAGGAATAGCGAAATCCGGTTTGCAACGCTGAAAAAAAGGGCTAACGAAACAACTGATAAAAGCGACATGTTTATTAAAGCAACACTCCGTTCAAAAGATGATAGCAATAACCCAGTTTGTAGGACACATCTATCAAGTAAGAAGGGTTTCACTTTCGGTTCAGTCATCCTGACATTATCAAATAAACGTATAATGCAAGTAACAGCAGGACCACCAGACGAATCTGAATATCAAACCTTTTCTTTTGACAAACATTAAATACAAAAGCAATGCTGCTAACATGGGGTTTTGTGCAAGTTGGGCAGACGGAATAACAATGGGCTTTTGTAATTCTGTTCAGCTTCAGTTCGGGCTTGACAAGCATCGCTGAGCTTTTGTAGTAAACTTGTACTTTTGTTTTTCAATCGGCAGCGATTCCGGCAGACGGAATACTATTTCCCAACCTGCACAAAGCCCTGTCCGTTGTGCGTCACCTTTCACGACCTTTTACTCAAAATTGAGCGCTTAAAATAAAGTTTCTAATTATGGAAACCTTTCTTATCTTTGCCGAAACGTTTTCAATTGCAATACTTTCAGACACGGTTTTTAGAAGAAGCAGACAAATTTATTGCAGGACTTGACCCAAAAGCTGCAAGGAAGGTATTCTACAATATTGACGTTGCGGAACAAAGTAACGACCCAAAGCTTTTCAAAAAACTTCAAAAAGACATTTGGGAGTTCAGGACAAAATTTGGTGGCCTACAAATCAGACTACTAGCATTTTGGGACAAAGACAATAAAACTGAAACCTTAGTTTTTGCAACTCACGGGTTTATTAAAAAAGTAGATAAAGTCCCTTCAAACGAAATTGAAAGAGCAATCAACATTCGGAAAAAATATTTTGAGAGCAAACTTAAAAAATAATATTATGGCAAAGGCAACAATGAAATCATACTCACTTGCCGAAATGAAAGATAAATACATCGGTAAGAAAGGCACAAAAGACAGAGACCAATATGAATATGAACTTCGTATGGACGTTCTAGGACGAATGATAAAAACTGCCAGACAGGAACGTAAATTGACACAAGAGCAATTAGGCGAACTTGTAGGGGTACAAAAAGCACAAATATCTAAATTGGAAAGTAGTGCAAACAGTGCGACAATTGATACAGTGTTAAAAGTCTTCAAAGCATTAAAAGCGGACATACACTTTAATGTAACAATTGAAAAACAATACTTGCAACTCGTTTGACAATAAGGCGAACGCACAACATTCGGTTTGGCAATATGGCGGGGCGACGAATATATTCTCAGCTTTTGTTCGCTAATCGGCTTCAGTTCCAGCCGACGAATAACGCCGAGCAGCAGGAAAAGCAATGAACTTTTAGTTATAAATTTAGCAGCGGTGGCGGGCTTGATGATGATGGAAGCATTATTAATATTAGAACTGTCAGAGCATTAGCATACCATATTGCAGGACACGAATTAAGACACATTAAAGTAATCAAAGAACGTTATCTGAATATGACGACAGAAAAATATGTCATTTAAGAACAGCAGGTAACATGAACTGTGCACAAAACCAAATAAAGCTTAAGGTTTTTGTGAACAGTAATTGGGTTGATATATAGTTCCGTTTTTTACCACTGCAAATACTTGTTTTAGCAACTTATTCATCACAGCAATTGTGTAGGCTCCCCCAAAAACATTACGTTTTAAAAGAAGACAAAAGTCCTAATTATTAAAATCGCAAAAACATGAAAGGTAGTCAATTCACCACCACACACATTACCATTAAATGGAGACATGGGCATGCAAGGAATTTGAGTATGAAATGATGGTCTGAAAAAAAATAGTGTTGCAATACAACACCATTTTTTAAAGAAATTACATATCAAAATTTTATTTACCTCAAGTCCACCTCTTCTACTCCGGGATATTTGCTTTTATTAAAAACAAACTCAGCGTCGGCAATCGTTTTGTTTGTCTTCATGGTACTTACGGTGTATGTATAGCGATTGCCTGCATTTTCCAACACCTTGGTACTATAAATTGTTTTTGCAGCTTTATCCACCTGTACATATACTTTGTGAAAAGGCTTACTTTTATCGGTAGGCGTCATCTCTATTTCCTGAATGGTTTTACCGGCTACTTTCTTTTCGCCTGTAAGTATGTATAAAAAATCTTTATCATAGAAGTTGGTAAAAAGCTTCTGCGGAGTAATGGTACCACTACCCGATTCTACTTTGCTAATCGTAACTTCATTGGCTCCTTTATCATAATTCCAAACCGTTTTGCCATCACAAAATATTTCCTGACCGTTAAAGCTTACTCTGTATTTCGTTCCCTTCAGTTTGATAGCACCACTTTTATTACTCAATGCCTTGCCTGCTGCATTTTCCACCTTGTATGAAAAAGTAGCATCTACTGTTGTATAGGTTTTGAATTTATTGCTTACTCCGTCCAAAATGGTTTTTGCCGCCGGATCATTCTTGCCCTGGGCAATTGTAAGTATAGGTAGCAAAAGTGCTATAAAAAGTATAAATTTCTTCATTTCCTTTGGGGTTTGGTGACTGCTTTTTTTAAAAGCGGTGCAAAGATAATTGAATTTACCTCAGTAGGATGATGATTTAATCCCTGAGGTTGTAAGAAATGATAAAGAAAAATTTATTAACAAGTTTTTGTAAATCAACCGAGTGCATCCAAATGTTGCTGTAAATCCAGTTCTGTTTTTATCAACACATCTCTGGCCTTACTGCCTTGATTGGGCCCTACAATGCCCACAGCTTCCAATTGATCCATGAGCCTGCCGGCACGATTGTAACCCAATTTCATCCTACGTTGTAAAAGTGAAGTGGATCCTATCTGATTTTGTACAATCAGTCGGGCAGCATCTTCAAACAATGAATCCCTGTCGGCCATATCAAAATCTTTGCCCTCCATTTCTTTTTCATCCACATATTCGGGCAATAAAAATGCCTGAGGATAGCCCCTTTGGTCGCCAATATATTCTACAATTTGCTCTACTTCCGGAGTATCTACAAATGCGCATTGCAATCGTGTAATTTCACCATTATGAGAAATCAACATATCGCCCTTCCCTATCAATTGCTCGGCACCACCTGCATCTAAGATCGTTCTGCTATCAATTTTTGAAGAAACTTTAAAGGCAATACGTGAAGGGAAATTGGCTTTGATAGTACCTGTAATAATGTTTACAGAAGGTCGTTGTGTAGCAATGATGAGGTGAATACCTACCGCACGGGCAAGTTGCGCCAGACGGGCTATGGGCAATTCCACTTCTTTACCTGCTGTCATGATCAAGTCGGCAAATTCATCAACTACCAATACAATAAAAGGAAGATACTGATGTCCTTTTTGCGGATTTAGTTTTCGCTTAATGAATTTTTCGTTGTACTCTTTTATATTTCTGGTGCCGGCTTCTTTCAATAAGTCATATCGATTATCCATCTCAATACAAAGTGCATTGAGTGTATAAACCACTTTTTTAGTATCCGTAATAATGGCATCTTCCTCGCCGGGGAGCTTTGCCAAAAAATGTTTTTCTATTGCACGATAAATGCTAAGCTCCACTTTCTTGGGATCAATGAGTACAAACTTGAGCTGCGACGGATGTTTTTTATAAAGCAATGAAACCAGCAGCGCATTTACTCCAACCGATTTTCCCTGACCCGTAGCACCGGCCATGAGTAAGTGTGGCATACCTGCAAGATCTACAATAAAATTTTCGTTATCAATCTTTTTGCCGATAGCAATGGGCAAACTGAAATTATTATTCTGAAATTTCTCAGAAGCCAGCAAGGTTTTCATGCTCACAATCGTTTTGCGAACATTGGGTACTTCTATACCAATAGTGCCCTTGCCCGGTATAGGTGCAATGATGCGTATGCCAAGTGCTGCCAGACTCAATGCAATATCATCTTCCAGATTTTTGATTTTAGAAATTCTTACACCCGGTGCCGGTACTATTTCATATAGCGTAACGGTGGGACCAACGGTGGCACTTATTTTTTGAATCTCTATTGAATAATTTCTAAGTGTTGAAATAATCTGGTTTTTATTATTTTCCAGTTCGTTGCTATCTTGAATAATTTTTTCGCTGCCATGTGCTTCTAAAAGTCCCAGTGTTGGATATTTATAATCTCTTAAATCCAACGTAGGCTCATATGGTGGCAGATTCTCCACTACCAGTTTTTCCTCTTCAACCGATGTTTCAGGTGCTTTTATTTCAAGCTCCAATGGACCGGTTGGTTTTTTTACAGCAGGTTTTGGCGCTTGATGCAAAGTTGTTTCCGGATCAGTTTCTGTATTATTGTTTATATCTAGAGCATCTTCCTGTTCATCTGATTCAGGTGTATGCTGAAGTAAAATGTCGTTCACAATTTCGCCTTCAACAGTAGGCTGCTTCGATTCTATTTTTTCAAGCTGTGTTTCTAATGATTCATCTTTCTCCACTAATTCAAACTGATGTATTGGGACCTGCTCGTCAGGGAAATTGATAACAATGGGAGCTTCACCCGTTAATTTGTTACCACCAATTTTATTTTCAGTATTATTAATGTTTTCAATTAAAGTTTGGCTATTTGTAGTGGCAATGGCAGGCATTAATGCACCATTGTCCGCTTCATCGTTTTCTTCTTCATCAGCTTCGTCTGCATCCGATAATTGATTTTTTGCAGGCAAATTAAAAGAAGGATTAAACTGCCAAATGAAATAACCTGCTGCAAGCAAGAGCAAGACTGCGCCGGTGCCAAAACCGCCTAAAGCCCCGGTCATTTTTTTACTAATCATATCTCCTACGCCGCCGCCAAACGGAAAATTGCTACCTGCAAAAACAAAAGACAAAGCGATAGATAAAACCAATAATCCAACAGTTACATATTTCAGGTTTTTCCAGATGGAAAAAACTTTGCGGCGCATCAATAGATTTACACCTACTACAAAAAAGAAAGTACAGATAAGGAATGCAGCCAATCCAAATCCATTAAATATGAATAAGTGAGAAATAACAGCTCCAAAGGTCCCCAATAGATTAGAAACTTTTTTGCCGCTATCTAACAAGGCGCTAAAGCCTTGTTGTGCAATAGCCTGATCTTGCTTCCAGGTAAAGAGGTAAGAGAAAAATGAAATAAATAGAAATACAGAAAGCAGTAAAGAAAATGCGCCAACAATTTTCCAGGTTCTTTCATCGCGGGCAATCGCTTTCAGATCAATTTTATCTTCCTTCTCAGCCCGAAAAGGTGTAACATCGGATTTTGCTGGTTTTTTCTCAGGACTTTTTTTCGATTTCTTTTTCGACTTGGTAGCCATGTCTGCAAAGATAGAAAGTTTAGAAGCAAAATTATTAAGTGAAATCAGATTTCATCGGGGAACACAAAATTGTATAAACCTCAATTTCTTTCTAACAAGAAGGTAGCTATTGCTTCTTTCTTAAGAATGAAATTAGAAGCAGCAACCACCCGACAATTAAGAATAAGCCACCCACAGGAGTAACCGGCCCTACAATTTTTGAAATACCACTTTCATTTATTTTCAAAAATGTAAGCAGGAAGAGTGATCCGGAAAAAAGCAAAATACCTGTGATAAAACAAGTACCCGCCCACCTCAACTGTTTCGCTGGCAATTTATCATAGATTAATCCCACAAACAGGAGTGCCAGTGCATGATAAATCTGGTATTGTACGCCGGTTTGAAAGGAGTGCAATATTTTTTCATCCTGCGTCAACCTTTGCAGTCCATGTGCGCCAAAGGCTCCGAGTGCTACGCCCAATGCGCCGAAAAATGCTCCTGCAACTAAAAATTTTTTATGCATGAAATATCTTTTGAATCAGATTTTCTAAAAGAACAGGTGCTTCATCTATTTTTATTTTTGCCTGTTCATAAAATATTTTTCTGTCAGCCATTTTTTTGAGTATAAAAGCATACAACTGCTCTTCATTCAAATTTTTTATTAAAGGTCGCTTTGATTTTTCTTTGATCAGTCTATCTAACAAAATTTCTGAGGGTGTATTGATCCAAACGGTAATGCCCGATTGATTCATGTAATCAATATTATTGAAAAAACAAGGAGTGCCGCCACCACAAGCCAATATAAATTTATCGTGTCCCTCTGTAATCATGTACAGGGCTTCTTTTTCTAATGTCCTGAATTTTTCCTCACCATCCTGTTCAAAAATTTCAGTTATTGATTTATTGGCCAATCGCATGATCATTTCATCCAGATCAAAAAACGGAAATTCCAGTTTTTTGCTTAATTGGCTGCCCCAGTATGTTTTGCCGGAGCCCATAAATCCCATTAAAAATATTTTCATATATAAAGAAGCGGCAACGGCTGCCCGTTAACTAACTATTTAAAAGCATTGATGCCCGTAACATCCATTCCTGTAATCAACAGGTGAATATCGTGCGTACCTTCATAAGTGATAACGCTTTCCAGGTTCATCATGTGTCGCATTACAGGATATTCGCCTGTGATGCCCATGCCACCCAGCATTTGTCTGGCGTCTCTGCAAATATTAGTTGCTACTTCACAGGCATTTCTTTTTGCCATACTTACCTGTTGTGGTGTGGCTCTCCCTTCACTCATCAATACCCCCAGCCGCCAGTTTAATAGTTGCGCTTTGGTGATTTCTGTTACCATTTCGGCCAGTTTTTTTTGTTGTAGCTGAAAGCCACCAATGGGTTTGCCAAATTGTTCTCTTTCTTTTGAATAACGCAATGCAGTATCGTAACAATCCATAGCTGCTCCAATAGCACCCCAGGCTATGCCGTATCTGGCTTTGGTAAGACAGCCCAATGGGCCTTTCAGCCCTTTTACATTGGGAAAAATATTTTCCTTTGGTACTTTTACATTATCAAAAACCAATTCTCCAGTGGCTGAAGCACGCAGGCTCCACTTGCCATGTGTAGTAGGTGTGCTGAAGCCTTCCATACCTCGCTCCACTATCAATCCATGCACTTCGCCTGCCTCATTTTTTGCCCAAACTACTGCTACTTGTGAAAAAGGAGCATTACTAATCCACATTTTAGCACCATTCAAAATAACATAATCTCCGGCATCTTTAAAATTGGTTAGCATACTCGATGGATCGCTGCCATGATTTGGCTCCGTCAACCCAAAACAACCCAACCACTCACCACTTGCCAACTTGGGTAAATATTTTTTTCGCTGCGATTCACTTCCGTATTGATAAATAGGAAACATAACCAGGCTTCCCTGTACCGAAGCGGTTGAACGTACGCCACTATCGCCACGCTCCAGTTCCTGCATCATCAACCCATAACTTATATAATCTAATCCACCGCCGCCATATTCAACCGGCACGGTTGGACCAAAACAACCAAGATCGCCGAGTTGTTTTACAATCTGCTGAGGAAACTCAGCTTTCTGTGCATAATCCTCAATAATAGGTGATATTTCTTTTTTTACATAAGCACGTACCGCTTCACGAATTTGTTTGTGTTCTTCGGTAAGCAATTCATCAAGTAAGAAATAATCAGGACTTTGAAACATGTCAGTACGAGCAGCCATAGTAATTCCATTTTTTTTAATTTGACAAGACAGCGCAAAGGTAACATACTGTAACTTAATATAGAAGCAGCATGATTCACCTTGTGATTTAAACGTTCTTCATTAAAAAAATCTACAACTTATTTCCAAATTCATAATTTTAGATAATACAAAAAAGAAACCATTTCAATTATGAACAAGAACCGCATTATGAGAAATATAATTGCTGAAATTGTCGGCTTTTTATTAGGTGCTGCCATTTTTTGGGCAGGGGCACTTATTTCACTTATTGCTTTAGCACAAGGCGTCAGCCGAGATCATGATTCCAACAGCATGATGAATAGTAGCACCAACTCCTATCTTGTTCTTTGCTTAGTTGCTATCATTGCTTCCTTTTTGGGTGGCTTGGTTACAACACTTATGGCTGAAGATAAAAACTACAAACCGGCTATGATAACTGGAATATTATTATTGATCATGGTGCTTGCTTTTAATAACTATGTGGTTAACGCAAATTCAGCCATACTATACGCATGTATGGGCCTTCCCGCATTATTGGGTGCATATTTGATTTTGAGAAGAAAATCTGTATAAGAAATTTGGTTGGGATTGAAAAAGCTATTTCTTCCCCGAGCCACTCATTTCTATATCACGATTAATTTCTTCTATATTTACCGGTCTTGCTGTTTCATCACCCATCAGGTATTTTGAAAAATAATCAGCCGTTTTCCAAAACCAATATTCACTCATATCGCCAAACCCATGACGCTGTGTAGGTAAAATCAGCATTTCAAATCTTTTGTTAGCCTTAATTAATGCATTCACAACACGCATTGTATTTGCAGGAGATACATTGTTATCAATTTCTCCATGTATCAGACATAAATGACCTTTCAGATTTTTTGCCAGATCCTGATTTCTTTCAATAGAATAAACAAATGTAGTATCTCCTTTTTCGCTGATTTCTTCTTTTACACCATTATGCTTTTCGCTCCACCAACGGTTATAAACTGAGTTATCATGATTACCTGCATTACTTACAGCCACTTTAAAGAAATCGGGATAAACCAACATGGCGGCCGTACTCATAAAACCACCGCCACTGTGTCCATGTATGCCCACTTTATTTATATCAATAAAGGAAAAGCGATTGGCTAATTGTTCTGCTGCCGATTTTTTATCAGCCAGACCATAATCTCTTAAATCTCCATATCCATAATTGTGATACCATTTGCTTCGAGCCGGGCTGCCTCCGCGGTTGCCTACCGTTACTACAATAAAACCTAACTGCGCCAGGCGATCTATTCTGTCCATGCCTCTGCCCCATGCTTTGTTCACCGACTCAGTCTGAGGGCCGGGATAAACATATTCAATCAAAGGATATTTTTTATTGGGATCAAAATCATAAGGCTTGTACATCACACCATACAAATCGGTAATGCCGTCATCGGCTTTTACTTTAAATATTTCCGGGAATTTATATCCCGTTTGCATTAAAAGACTAAGATCGGCAGTTTCCAATTTCAATACAGTTTTACCTTCATTATTTATCAACACCGACTCGGGAGTGGTATTTACTCTTGAAAAATTATTGACGAAGAACTGTTCATCATCATCCATCAAAAACTGGTGATCGTAATTGCCTGCATTGAGCAACTGAAGTCCGGAGCCATCAAAATTCACTTTATATAAATGCAAATAATAAGGATCCTCTTTGGTTGCGACTGTGCCCTCCTTTTTATCGGCCGCAATTGTTTCTCTGCCATTGGCGGAGAAGTAAAGTACTCTTTTCTTTTCATCAACACCCATTATACTTTCACAATGAAAAGGACCGGATGTGATTTGATTTTTTAATTTCCCATCTCCGTCGTACAAATAAAAATGACCCCAGCCATCTCTTTCACTCCACTCAATTATTTCTTTACCATCATTTACCAATTCTGGTGTTCTTGTTTCAATGTAAGTATTTAGCCGCTCTTCTATTACTGCCACGGAAGTATCTGCCCCCACATTCACGCTACATATATCAATCCGCTTTAAATCGCGGCTGGTGCGACTAAAAAACACCTGATTATTATTTCCAAGCCAAAGTTGTGGCGAAAAATCATCATCTCGATTTTTCTTCAGTGGTGTTTTACGAAACAAATCCAAAGTCTGGTCTTTAAATCTGCCGGTTTTAATGCGTGTTTGTTTTTTTGAAACTGCGTCAAAAAGATAAATTTCATCTATGGGAGCGGTTGTTTCACCCGGCATCCAGTATTTGTATGATTCTAATGTAGGACGAGGTTCAGCAGCACTGTTGATCACCCATAAATCCTTCACTTTTCTTTCATCTGTTCTTTTTAATATAAAATGTTTTGAATCAGGCGACCATAACACAGCTACACCTTTTCTGTTTTTCTTATTTTTTTCTTCATCCACATTTGTTTCACCAAATCCTTTAAAATGCCATGAATAATCTGCTACCCCATCGGTGGTGATGGCATGTTCAACTATTGTAGTGTCTTTGTCGTTTATCTGTGCCTTTTTATAATTTTCAAAATCCATCCAATAAAGATTGTTGTTTCTACCAAACAGCACCAATGAGCTATCGGGAGCTACAGAAGCCCACATAGCTTTGCGAAGTGGCCTTTTGAAATCGGAGAGTGTATCTAAAGTTCCATTATTGAGGTTGTATTCAAAGTAGAAAACTTTTTTTTCTTTTCTGGGAGGTGTATCTTTTTTCTTTGATGAAGTGTCCTTGATGATAACATCAATTGTGCTTTTTACCTGAAAACGTATTTTGGTTTCATCGCCTATAAATTGCAGGCTGTCTATATCAAGATGCTGCCCATCTATCGGGTCTTTGATGATGAGTGTAAGTTGTGCTGCAAGTTTATCATTGTCAAATAGTTTCTTTTTCTCAGCCTTTACCGGATCAACCAGATACCAGTTACGCCCTTCTGTAGTTTGATATGAATACCAGAAGCGATTTGATTTTTTCAACCAATGTGGATCTACACTGGTGGAGAATATCATTTTATTTACTCTTGCCGGTGAATATTTTGCAGCTTGCTGATAATTCGCTTTTGTAACTTCTGTCCTTTCTTGCTGTGCGTGCAATGAAATAAATAATCCTGACAACAGTAAAAGCAAAACTGTTTTCTTCATAATGCTTAGTTTAAATGTGTGGGGCTTAAGGTAAGTATTTTTCCATTTCTTGCTGAATAGCAAAGGCTTCATTTCTTGCTTTTTCGGCAAAATCTACTTCAGCGGAAGCATAGATAATTGAACGGCTGACATTTACCAATATGCCGATATCTTTGGTCATTGCAATTTTAGAAATTGATTCCAGGCTACCGCCTTGTGCACCCACACCGGGCACCAGAAAGAAATGATCGGGTACTAGTTTTCTAATACTTTCAAAAGCTTCAGCCTGAGTGGCACCAATTACAAACATCAGATTTTCGCTACTGCCCCACTCTGCTACTTTCTCAATTACTTTTTCATAAAGGAATTCGCCACCGGTGTGAAGCATTTCAAAATCCTGTGCTCCTTCATTTGAAGTAAGACCCAGCACAATAGCCCATTTGCCTTTATGTTGCAAAAATGGTTTTACACTGTCGGCTCCCATATAAGGGGCAACGGTAACGGCATCAAAAGGCATTGCTTCAAAAAATGCTTTTGCGTACTGGTTTGATGTATTGCCTATATCGCCACGCTTGGCATCTGCTATTTTGAAATGATGATCACCAATAAACTGAACCGTTTTTTCCATAGCGGCCCAGCCCTTCAATCCCTGTGCTTCATAAAAAGCTGTGTTGATTTTATACGACACACATAAATCTCTCGTCGCATCTATTATTTCTTTATTGAAGGAGAATACAGGATCCGGTTCACTCAAGAGGTGAGTTGGTATTTTTGAAATATCAGTATCCAATCCCACACAGAGATAGGATTTTTTTTCTTTGATTTCAACTACCAGTTGATGACGTGTCATGTGGCAAAGGTATTCAGTTATAAGGCATTCAACTTAGCCAAAATTAGTTGTTCTATGAATTCAGATTCCCAGTTATCATTAATTCCACCCCGCTGCATTATTTCCTGCATTATGGCTTCTTGTTTATTGCCCCGCTCCAGTGCTTCGCTGTACCGTATATCGGGCCTAAAAGTAACCATGCTATAAGCAGGAATCCATTTGTCGGGATGCTTTTGATGCAAGTTTGCTTCTATCTTTTTTTGTAAAAGAAATTTTGGGTCGGCTACTTTATCTCGCATCTCTATAAAATTATTTAATGCCAGTTCGGCTATGGCATCGCCATCGGGTTTTCGTAACTCCTGAAAGGCTGATAAAATTGTCGACCAGTCTTCACCATGATTATCCATCAAACTGCTGAGAACAGAACAGTCTTCAAAACCGCAGTTCATACCCTGACCAAAAAACGGAACAATCGCATGTGCGGCATCTCCTATCAATGCAAATTTATTTGCACGTATCCAGGGAAAACATTTTACGGTTACCAATGATGATGTCGGATTTTGAAAAAAATCTTCAATCAATGTTGGCATTAAGTTGGATGCGTCTGCAAACTGATTGGCGAAAAACGATTGTACTTTTTCTTTCGTGTTTAAAGAGGCAAATGAAATTTCACCTTCAAATGGAAAAAATAATGTGCAAGTAAAACTTCCGTCAATATTGGGCAGGGCAATCAGCATATAATTTCCACGAGGCCAGATGTGCAGTGCATTTTTTTCCAATTGAAATTCGTCATTTTTACCTGGCGGAATATGTAATTCCTTATAACCATAATCAATATAATATTGTTCATATTGAAACCGGTCGTGCTGCAATTGGTGTTGTAGTCTGGATGCAGCAAAAGCCCCATCGGCCCCAAAAATCAAATCGGATTTTTGAGAAACCAATGTTGCTTCTTTTGTTTCAAAAGTTACCGTATTTGTACTCCAGTCTATTGCTTCACATTTGTGATGGAAATAGATTTCAGCACCCTGTGCTGCTGCCAATGTCATCAATTGCTTATTCAACTCCCCTCTTGAAACCGAATTGATAAACTGTCCTTCTTTTCCATAAGGCTGAAATGATGAATGACCATCGGCATTATGAATAAAACGGCCATGCATGGGAATGCAGATTTTCCTGATGTCGGACATGATGCCTACTTCTTCCAAAGCTTTGATTCCTCTGTCGCTCAATGCAAGATTGATAGACCTGCCGGCTGCTATATTTTCATTACGCATGTCTCCCCTGCGTTCAAAAACTTTTACTTTATATCCACGCTTGCATAAAATGATTGCCAGCAACGAGCCCACCAGGCCGGCACCAATTATTGTGATATCTTTTTTCAAATTTGTACTAATGATTTTAATTAACTGAGTTGTTGCTTTAATAGCTCACCAAAACGGTAAATGTCTTCAAATGTATTGTACAAGGGTACAGGCGCTATGCGTATTACATTCGGCTCACGCCAATCGGCTATTACACCTGCTTTGGTGAGTTCTTCAAATATTTTTCTTCCGTCTTTTTTCATAAGTAATGAAACTTGACAGCCTTTTTCATTTTCATTTCGGGGTGTGATGATGGTTGCTTCGTTATCTTTTGCATCTGCGTTACAACTATCAATTACAAAAAATAAAAAATCGGAAAGCTGTTTTCTTTTTTCATGCACTCGTTGCATACCTGCATCTTCAAATACATCCAAGGCTGCTTTGTGTGCCGCCATTGACAAGATAGGTGCATTGCTCAATTGCCAGCCTTCTGCTGTGGGCATAGGCTCAAAACCTTTTTTCATTTGAAATCTTGTTTCCTTATCGTATCCCCACCATCCGGCAAAACGGGGCAATGCTTTATTTGCAATATGTTTTTCATGAATAAAAACACCAGCTACACCACCCGGTCCGCTGTTCAGATATTTATAGGAACACCAGCAGGCAAAATCAACCTGCCAGTCGTGAAGTTGCAGTGCTACATTTCCGGCAGCATGAGCCAGATCGAAACCGGCATAAGCACCAACGCCATGTGCCGCTTCGGTTATCTCCTTCATATCAAACACCTGGCCTGTGTAATAATTTACACCACCAAATAAAACCAATGCCACACTGTTTCCATGCTGCTGAATAATTTGAAGTATGTCCTCATTTCTGATGCTATGTTCACCGGCTCGTGGTGCCACTTCAATAATTGTAGCATCAGGATTCAATCCATGAAATTTTACTTGCGTTTCAATAGCATATTGATCGGATGGAAAAGCCTTTGTTTCGCAAATGATTTTATATCTTTCTTTTGTTGGCCGGTAAAAACTTACCATCAGCAAATGTAAATTGACCGTAAGCTGATTCATGACAACTACTTCTGTTTCCTTGCAACCTACAATTTTTGAAAGTTGTGCAGGAAAAATTTCGTGATAAGGCATCCAGGGTTTTCGTGCATGAAAATGACCTTCCACTCCAAAATTGGCCCAGTCTTCCAACTCATCCACTACATATTCCTGTGTGGTTTTGGGCTGCAACCCCAGTGAATTTCCTGTAAAGTAGATAGCAGGTTTGCCATACATGATTGGTATATAAAACAAGTCTCTGAAACTTTTCAATAGATCTTTTTCATCCATGCTTTTGGCAAACGATTCGGTGTTTTCAAAATTCATATTAATCAATTGTGGCAATCACTTTTAATTCAATGGCAATAGGTGTAGGCAGGCTTTTTACTTCAACCGTTGTGCGGCAAGCCTGCACCGTTGTAAAATAATCGGCATAGATTATATTGTACACCGGAAAATCCTTTTTCATATTGGTAAGAAAAACCGTAACGTCAACAATTTTATCCCAACTGCTGCCGCTTGCTTCCAATACTGCTTTTACATTGGCAAAAACGGAATGACATTCGGCCTCAATATCATATTTCAGAATTTTACCGTCTTTATCCAGCTCCAGTCCGGGGATGCTGTTATCCTTCGGGTTTCGGGAACCAATGCCGGAAAGAAAAAGCAGATTGCCTACCCTTCTTGCATGTGGATAAGCGCCCAGCGGTGTAGCTGCATTTTCGGTTTTTATAATTGCTGACATATTTTATGAATTCAAAATCTTATTACAAATCAATACAAACGTTTTTGGTTTCAGTAAAAAAACGAAGTGCTTCCCATCCTCCTTCACGACCCACGCCACTGTTTTTAAGTCCTCCGAAAGGTGTTCTTAAATCACGAAGCAACCAGCAATTAACCCATATAATGCCGCTTTCAACCTTTGCGGCTACACGATGTGCTTTTGTAATATCATTTGTCCAGATGGTAGCAGCAAGCCCATACTGTGTTGCATTGGCCAGTTGCAATGCTTCTGCTTCGGTTTTAAATGACTGCAATGTAACAACCGGTCCGAAAATTTCTTCCTGATTGGTTTTACACTGTGGCCCCAGCCCTTCTATAACTGTTGGCTCAATAAAAAAGCCGTTTGCGCATCTCCCTTCGGGATGAATCGCATTTCCACCACATAAAATCTTTCCACCTTCCTGTCTGGCTGTTTCTATACAACCCAAAATTTTTTCATAATGAACTTTACTTACAATAGCGCCCTGCTTGAAATCGAGTAACGGATCGCCCACATGTAGCTGCTTGGTTCTTTCAACAAAATCTTTTTTAAATTTTTCATAAACAGATTCTTCCACCAATATGCGGCTTCCGCAAAGACATATTTCTCCCTGATTGCTAAAAGAAGAACGAATGGTTTCATTCATCATTTTTTCCCAGTTGCAATCGGCAAAAATGATGGCCGGATTTTTTCCGCCCAGCTCCAGCGATATTTTTTTAAACTTCGGCGCAGCCAATGCCGCAATTCTTTCACCGGCACTTGTACTTCCGGTAAACGAAATGGCTTTTACCTGCGGGTGTGCTACAATGGCCTCACCGGCCATTGGCCCCGTACCGTGAATAATATTCAAAACACCGTCGGGCAAACCGGCTTCCTTGCAAATTTTTCCCAATAAAAAAGCAGTAACCGGAGTAACCTCGCTTGGCTTGGCGATCACACAATTTCCTGCTGCCAGTGCCGGAGCAATTTTCCAGGTAAATAAATACAAAGGAAGGTTCCAGGGAGAAATACAACCCACGATTCCAATGGGCTGGCGCAAAGTGTAATTCACGGCCCTGTCTTCCATTTGATGACTCTCGGTTGCAAAGTGCATGATACCGGTTGCAAAAAATCTGAAATTAGCTGAAGCTCTGGGAATATCCACTTTTTTACTAAGCCAAAGCGGTTTCCCGTTATCATTCGTTTCGGCCATTGCAAGTGTATCCAGGTTTTCATCTATTAATTCGGCAATGCGGTTTAAAATTTTAAATCTTGTTTCTGTTGTAGATATACTCCATGTTGCAAATGCTTTGTGTGCGGCCATTACAGCTACCGCTACATCTTTTTCATTTGAATCAGGAATCTGGCCATACACTTCATGGGTGGCTGGATTTATATTGTCGATAAACTTGCCCGACAAAGGACCAATAAAATTTCCGCCAATTAAATTTTCTAAATGATATGGAATTGAAAGATTCATTAATTGTTTACTTGTTTAAACTAAATACTTCCGGTACGTCCTCCATCCACCGGAATGCTGACACCATTTACATAGGATGCTGCGGGCGAAGCAAGAAATGCCGCTACAGCAGCAATTTCAGTAGCATCTGCAAATCGCTTCATGGGAACTTCAGCTTTCATATTTTGTTCTATCATTTCTACCACCGTATTTCCCTTCTTTGCAATATTTTCAATGAGTGATGTTAATCGTTGTGTGGCAGTAAAACCCGGCAATACATTGTTTACCGTGATATTAAACTGCCCCAGTTCGTTGGCCATGGTTTTGGCCCAGCTGGCTACTGCCCCACGAATGGTATTGCTTACACCCAGATTTTTCAATGGGATCTTTACAGAAGTTGAAATTATATTAATGATACGTCCATAACCTTCAGCTTTCATTGAGGGCACAACGGCTTTAGTTAAAATATGATTGCAAATCAAATGTTGGTTAAATGTGTTTAAGAAAGCTTCCTCAGTTGCATCTGTTATAGGACCTGCAGCCGGCCCACCACTGTTGTTGACAAGAATGTGTACTTTATGATTTTCAACAAAAGCCTCCATTGTTTTTTTCAACTCATCGGGCTTATTAAAATCTGCAATCAGATATTGATGCTGTTGCCTGAGCGCTACATCCAGGTTTTGTATTGCGGTCTTTAACGCATCTTCATTTCTGGCAATGAGTGTACAATTGGCTCCCAATAAAGCTAATTCTTCGGCAATGGCTAAGCCAATGCCCTGTGTGCTGCCACATATCACCGCATTTTTACCTTCAAGAGAAAGATTCATAATTTGAAATCCCGATAGGGAAAGTCTAATTAATCGTGATTGAAAAATATTAACGCATCAAACCTAAAGAATTTTGTTGTAAATTAAGCCCCCAATTGTTTATTAAAACTATGATGTATGCCAGTCATTGCTCCTTTCAACCTGAAAAAATGGATTGATGAAAACCGAGACCTGCTGAAACCACCGGTAGGTAACCAATGTGTTTATAAAGACGCAGAAAATTTTATTGTAATGGTGGTGGGCGGTCCCAATGCCCGAAAAGATTATCATTTTAACGAAACGGAAGAATTGTATTACCAGGTGGAAGGTGATATTGTTGTAAAAATTATTGATGATGGAGCGTTTAAAGATATTTTAATAAAAGAAGGTGAAATGTTTCTGCTGCCTCCCCGCACACCACACTCGCCTCAGCGTGGCCCCGGCACAGTAGGTTTGGTTATTGAAAAAAAGCGTGAAGTTGAAGACGATGGTTTTTTATGGTTTTGTGAAAAATGCGGAAATAAACTTTACGAAGAAACTTTACATGTAGATGATATTGTAAAACAATTGCCACCGGTAATGAATCGTTTTTGGGAAGATACAATGAAAAGAACCTGTGATAAATGTGGCACCATCATGGAGCCACCGGTGAAAAAAAGTTAGCCTTTATTTACGATTCAATTTTTTTATTGCCATTTCAAAAATATCCACTCTTTTATGCGCATTGACATTCACACACACATCATGCCCGAAAAAATGCCCAACTGGGTGCAGAAATTTGGCTATGGTGAATTTATTCATTTGGAACACCGGGGTTGCGATGCGTGTATGATGAAGGGTGACAAACTTTTCAGAGTTGTAGAACCCAATTGTTTCAATGAAACACACCGAATAAAGGATATGGAAAATACGGGAGTAACCTTGCAGGTGCTATCCACCATTCCCGTACTCTTTAATTATTGGGCAAAGCCGGCAGATGGTTTAGAAACCTCACGCTTCTTCAACGACCATATAGCAGAAACAGTGGCTAAGGAGCCACATCATTTTATAGGTTTGGGTACATTGCCTATGCAGGATGTGGAACTGGCCATAAAAGAGATGGAGCGTTGTGTAAAAAATTTAAACATGCCCGGTGTAGAAATAGGCTCCAATATCAATGGCAAAAATTTATCGGACAAAGTATTTTTTCCTTTTTATGAAGCTGCAGAGAAATCAGGCTGTGCATTATTTATACATCCCTGGGAAATGATGGGAGAAGCACAAATGACCAAATACTGGTTGCCCTGGCTGGTAGGTATGCCCGGCGAAACTTCAAGAGCCATTTGTTCTCTCATTTTTGGCGGTGTGCTGGAGCAGTTTCCAAAATTGAGAATTGCTTTTGCACATGGTGGTGGCTCCTTCCCTTTTACTTTTGGCAGAATTGAACATGGTTTTAAAGTACGCCCCGACTTAGTTGCAATTGACAATCCGGTACATCCATCCAATTATATTGGAAAATTTTGGGTCGACAGTCTGGTGCATGATCGCAATGCCTTTAAATATCTGATTGATTTTATGGGCGAAGATAATATTTGCCTGGGCAGCGATTATCCTTTTCCATTAGGAGAACACAAACCCGGCAAGCTGATTGAAAAAATGGATTTGGGAAAAAAGACAACAAGAAAATTAATGTACCGCAATGCGCTGGACTGGCTAAATCTGAAAGAAAAATATTTTATAGAACATTAGTTTCATTCATTAAACAGGTTTGGATAATCCGAAATCAAACCATCCACACCCATTTTTTTCAATTTTTCCATTGTGCTTTTATCATTCACCGTCCAGGGAATTACTTTTATTTTGTTTGCATGAAACTCCTTTATCAGCTCTGCATTTACCAATTGATATGCAGGACTATAAACGGCTGGAATAAATCCCAACTCACTAATTAATTCATTGCAAGTTCTTTTATCTGATGCTTCTACTAAAACTGAGGTTTTAATATCAGCATATTTTTGATGCAGGTATTTCAGGTTGCGAAAATCAAAAGATTGAATGATTACTTGTTCAGCAATTCCTTTTTCATTGATTATTGACATTAATAAATCCACAAACGCTTCAGGCTTGGGATGAAAGACTCCGTCGCCAAGCGGGTTCGTTTTTATTTCAATATTATAAAATGGAAATGGCCTTCGGCGAACCATCATTGATTTGTTTACGCTATCCATAACATCAGCAAGCAATGGTTTTGTAATATTCATTTTTTGTTGATTCGGAAACCTTGGATGCGGTTTCATACCTACATCAAAATCTTTGGTCTGCTCATAGGTCATCCAATAAATATTAAACTTTCGTTCTTCCCGCGGCCCCATGTAAGTGCCATCCGGTTTAGTAGTAATTTCCTCTCCAAACCAGGGTTCATGCGATAGTATTACTTTATTATCTTTTGTAATCACAACATCCATTTCCAGAGTAGTAACGCCCAAGTCCAGTGCATGAATCATTGCCGGAATGGTGTTTTCAGGCATCAATCCGCGGCAACCCCTGTGGCCCTGCTTGTCAAACTCCTCCGGAACAAAACCCGTTGCATCATTTTTACTTTTCCCCTGCATTTTTTTGGTTTGGCAACATGAATAAAGCAGAACAAGCAGACTGAGAAATAAAAAATTTTTCATTTATGAAAATACTTTTGATTTGCGTTGTTCCATTAGCTCCCCAATGACTTTGGCATCGCCCGCTTGTTGTTTTAACTCATTTACAATATTGTCGTAGCTTACTTCATCTCTGTTTTGGCTTAGCTTGAAAACATTGTCCAATTCTGCCACTTCCATTTCAAAGCCTGCAATGCCTTTGATGAGTTTAGATACATATTCTTCTGGTAAATTATCATAAACCGTTGAAGATGCAGAGTTGTTTTTTTCAAAATGCAGTGTAAGTTTGCTCATAAAACTGATTAAACCCTGCTCATCCATCCAGCGAATTTTTCCTCTGGCATGTATAGCAATATAATTCCATGTACTGCCTTGATGTGGATTGGTGGTGTAATAAGTGGCACTTACATAAGCATGGGCACCTGTAAAAATGATCAACGCATCCGGATTTTCAATTAATGCATTTTCGTGAGTAGTTTTTCTCATGATGTGTCCCGAAATATATATTTTATCATCCACTACATCTACCAGAACGGGCACTTGAGTTGCTTCAATTCTGCCAGATTTATCAGTACCCAACAAGGTGATAAAGGGATGCGCTTTCATAAAAGCAATCACTTCTTCTTTATCTGCTACCTTATAATATGGAAATGAATACATAATTAATTGGGATTAATATTATACAGTCGCAGCAATTTTTTCTGCTTTCATATTTGCATTGCGCATAGCTACACTTCTTACCACCGTGGATGCAAATTCCTGAAATGCTTTTTTGGTAATGTCATCATCACCCATCATTACCGGTACACCTTGGTCGCCGCCTTCGCGGATGCTTTGTACCAATGGTATCTGACCCAGAAAAGGAAGATCATACTCATCTGCCAGGCGTTTGCCTCCATCCTTTCCAAAAATGTAATATTTATTTTCGGGCAATTCTTTCGGAGTGAAATAACTCATGTTTTCTACAAGTCCCAAAACAGGAACGTTCAATTGTGCCTGGCCAAACATGGCAATTCCTTTTTTAGCATCAGCCAGCGCAACGTCTTGCGGCGTTGTAACAATAACGGCTCCTGTCACCTGAACAGTTTGCATCAAAGTAAGATGAATATCGCCGGTGCCGGGTGGCATATCTACAATTAAATAATCCAATTCATCCCAATAAACATCTGTTACAAACTGTCGAATAGCACTACTGGCCATTGGGCCACGCCAAACCACTGCACTTTTTTCATCCACCAGCAATCCAATACTGATCAGTTTTAGTCCGTAACGCTCCAATGGTGCTATCATTGCTTTTTCTTCGCCTACATCAATCATCATGGGTCTTTCACCTCTCACTCCAAACATAATCGGAACACTGGGCCCATAAATATCTGCATCCATTAGTCCTACTTTGGCACCACCTTGTGCAATGGCTAAAGCCAGATTTGCCGCAACGGTAGATTTTCCCACACCACCTTTTCCACTTACTACGGCAATAATATTTTTTACTTTCGGAAGAATAGAACCCGAATCGATTCTTTTGGAAGTCGTATTTGCTGTAAAATTTACCGTAACATCTGCTTCTTTATTTACCAAAAGATGAATGGCATTTACACAAGCATTTTTTATCATGTCTTTTAAAGGGCAAGCCGGAGTAGTTAATACTACCGTAAAAGAAACTTTATTTCCACTAATTTCAATGTCCTTCACCATGTTTAGGGTAACTAAATCTTTTCCAAGGTCAGGCTCCTGTACATTGCTCAGTGCTTCAAGAATTTTTGCTTCAGTCATTTTCCAAGTATTTGTTAAAAACTGTAAAGAATGGCAAAGTTAACCATTAACAAAGGCAAATCCTTTTACGAAATCAGCAACTTGTCTTTATTTTTGGGGCAGTGAAAAAAATTTTACTTTATTCAACAATACTGCTACTGATAAGTACCCAAAAGCTCAATGCACAGTTTGAAGCATCCCGAGATTCTGTTGTACAATTATTCGGCGTGGTGATGACGGCTGACAGCCTGGTAGGCATACCCGCCGTAACGGTAATGGTAAAAGGACAAAACAGAGGTACCATTTCTAATGCTTATGGAGTTTTTTCTATTGTCGTATTAAAAGGTGATGAAATAGAATTTACCCATGTATCTTATAAACCCAAAAGAATTACAATTCCACGCAATCTTGAAGGCAATCAATATAGTGTAGTACAGCTGATGGTGGCCGATACGGTTTACCTGCCTGCCACTATTATTAAACCACGTCCCACTCCCGAGCAGTTTGCCCGTGATTTTGTAAACACCAAAATAGATGATGACCAATATGAGGTTGCCCGCAAAAATTTGAACGAAGCAAATCGTCGTGCCTGGATGCGAACCGTAAGTGGCGATGGAGGCGAAGCTACCAGAATTCAAATGAATAAAATTGCCAATCAGGCTGTTTATCGCGGTCAGGCGCCACCCATGAATATTTTTAATCCTGCTGCCTGGGGCGAGTTTATTAATGCATGGAAAAGAGGCGATTTTAAAAGAAAGAATTAATCAGTTATTCCCTGCCCGGAACATCAAATTCATAATGCTTATTTTTGCTGCTTTACAACAAAGCAATCAAGTTTTGTTTTATAAAAATAATTTACTGCCATTATGAATTTTATTGGAAAAAATATTGCTGTTGTAGGTGCCGGTACAATGGGAAATGGTATCGCTCATGTATTTGCACAAGCCGGATTTAAAGTAACCATAGTAGATATTTCGCCTGCTCAACTTGACCGGGCAATGGTAACTATCAATAAAAACCTGGACAGGCAAGTCAGCAAAGGCAACATTACCGAAGCTCAAAAAAATGAAACACTTGAAAATCTGTCCATCAATTCCAATCTGGTTGATGGCATCAAAGATTCCTCGCTTGTGGTAGAAGCAGCTACAGAAAATACTGCTTTGAAGCTTCAGATTTTTGAAGACCTTGACAAGTATGCTCCAAAGGATGCAATACTGGCTACTAATACTTCCAGTATTTCCATAACAAAAATTGCAGCCGTTACCAATCGTGCACCCAAAGTAATAGGAATGCATTTTATGAATCCGGTGCCGGTAATGAAATTAGTTGAAATAATTAATGGTTATGCAACATCAAAAGAAGTTACCGATGCTATTGTTGAACTAAGTAAACAATTAGGTAAAGTTCCATGTGTGGTGAATGATTACCCCGGTTTTATAGCCAATCGTATTTTGATGCCAATGATTAATGAAGCTATTTATAGTTTATATGAAGGTGTGGCAGGTGTATCAGAAATAGATACAGTGATGAAACTGGGAATGGCACATCCCATGGGTCCGCTGCAACTGGCCGATTTTATAGGGCTGGATGTTTGCCTCGCTATCTTAAAAGTTTTACACGAAGGTTTTGGAAATCCAAAATATGCTCCTTGTCCGTTGTTGATTAATATGGTTACAGCCGGTAAACTAGGTGTAAAAAGCGGAGAAGGATTTTATGTTTACACAGCAGGTTCTAAAGATTTAGTAGTGAGTGCTCAGTTTGCTAAATAATTACGATTCTGATAAAATTTTTTCCATCTCCACACCATTAATTTCCGAAATTCTTTTTTCCATTTCCTGCAAATGAATTTTGGGAACGCTTATTTCCAAAATGCAAAACAACTGCATTTCATTTTTATACACTTCGCATTCAAATTGTTTGACCCATCTCATTACTTGATTCAAAATGGTATAGTCAAATTGCAGACGATATGAAATCAATACGGGCTTTTTCACAATCACTGCTTGCTGTAAGCATTCGTAAGAAGCAGATTTGTACGCATGAATTAAACCGGGAACGCCCAGTAGTGTGCCACCAAAATAACGAACTACAATAATTATTACATTGGTGAGTTGCAAACTGTCAATTTGCCCTAAAATAGGCCTACCTGCCGAACCGGAAGGTTCTCCATCATCACTCACACGAAAAACAAGGTTCTCAAATCCCAATCTGTATGCAAAACAATGGTGTGCCGCTTTGGGATGCTCTTTTTTTATTCGTGCTAAAATCAATTTAAAATCTGCAACGGTTGCAATGGGAAAAGCGTAAGCAAGAAATTTACTTCCCCGGTCTTTATATTCACCGGTTGCAGGTTTTTCAATACTATAATAGAAATCGGGTAACATGTAAACGCCAAATGTAAATTATTTATGTTTGCCAAATGACAGTACAGGAAGCATCTTATTTGCTCACCAATAAACTCAGAATCATTTATGATGAAAGTGAAGCAACCACTATTGCAGAAATGGTAATGGAAAATCTGACAGGCTCACCCCGCGTTGAAAGAATGAAATACATGCATGTTGAGCTTACTAAGGATGAAACAAATAAACTAAACCATTATCTTGAAAGGCTCTTAAAAAATGAACCGGTACAATATATTTTGAACGAAGCATGGTTTGGCGGTTTTAAGTTTTATGTTGATGAAAATGTATTAATTCCCAGACCGGAAACAGATGAACTGGTAGAATGGGTTATTACCGATTGTAAATTCCCTATTTCTGAATTATCCATTTTGGATATCGGCACAGGCAGTGGCTGCATTCCGGTTACGTTAAAAAGAAGGTTGAGAAAAGCCATGGTGAGTGCTTGTGATATTAGCGAAGCTGCACTGAAGGTTGCCCAAAAAAATTCAAATACAATGAATGTTGATATTCAGTTTTTTTGTCTTGATTTCTTGCACCCATCAAACTGGCCTCAACTACCGGAAGTCGATATCATCATCAGCAATCCGCCGTATATTCCTATAAAAGATAAATCAACAATAGAAGCAAATGTGCTGGCTTATGAACCACATACTGCATTATTTGTAACAGACGATGACCCATTATTGTTCTACAAAGCCATAGCTGTTTTTGGCAAAACACACCTAAAATCGTCGGGCGTTATCTATTGTGAAATTCATGAAAGTATGGGCGATGCGGTTGCAAAAATTTTTAATGCAAATGGGTATCAGTGTTTATTAAAACAGGATATGCAAGAAAAGACAAGAATGATAAAAGCTTCGTTTGCTTAGTTGTACAAAAAGAAACTTATCTTCCACTCTGCTTTAAATAATCTTTTATTTCTTCAGAAAAATTCTTATTACTGATCAACGATTCTAATGTGAGGTGCATACGGTATTGCCAGTAATGTTTATGGTCAGCAGGAATATTGATGCGTTCCTCTTTCGGATTTTCTCTTCTTATGTCTTCATTCATTCCTAAAATATCCTGCAACTGAAATACACACCACATAGCAGATGAGTATAAATGTTGCAATACGATCGCACTGCTGATCCACGCCTCACAGGTTTTGGGAGCTGCGCCCTGTTGATTTAATATATCATTATAAAAACGCTGTGTTCTGTTTTCATCTTCCTCCCACCATTCTCTTATAGTACTCATATCATGTGTTGCGGGTGTGATTACTGATAAATAGGGAACATGGGCAGGATTCAGAAATTCAACGCCACTGTCTTTGGGCATGCGTTGCACTTCCAGACTCAATACTCCTAACTGTTGCATTACACTTGGCACACAATGAGGTACCATACCCAGATCTTCGCCACAAATTAGCATGGGCGTGGCAGATTTTAAAGCAGGTAGTTTTTTCATTGCTGATACATACCAGTGTGCATCTTGTCGGTGATAAAAATAATCCTGATACAAGTCCATAAGTCTGGTTTGTACATGCGGTATCAGGTTTTCAAACGACGATGTTTTGTCCATTGCAATTCTGAAATGAAACTGCTCGCCCGGTGCATCCTCATCTTCCAACAAAATCACATTTGCAATTAGTTTATACAGCCCGGATTCCAATACCTTATTTTCTTCATTAGTTTCAAATTGAGCAAAATATTGAGCAACCTGTTTTTGTGTTTCAAATTCAGGTTGCAGATTATAACTGCCCCATTCATTATTTGTGAGAAACTGATTTTTTACGGTTACAGCATTTTCGCCGAAAATCAAATCAATGATTTCATCAGTAATAAAAGGGCGACAATATCACTGATAATCGAACCAGATTCCTTTTTCGCCAAATTCATTTACATAAACCGGCTTTGCGGGAATAAATCTTCCCATAATTCCCTGCACAGAATGCTGTGGAATACTCCAGATTCTAAAAAAACCCAGTATATGATCTATACGAAATGCATCAAAATAATTGGAGAGATGCATCAGCCTTTCCTTCCACCAGGCATATCCATCTTTTTGCATTTGTTCCCAGTTGTAAATAGGAAAACCCCAGTTTTGACCTTCTGTTGCAAAATCATCGGGCGGTGCACCCGCCTGCCAATGAAAATTATACAACTCAGGATCGACCCATGCATCACAACTGTTTCTAGATATGCCAATGGGAATATCTCCCTTTAGCACTACTCCTTTTTGATGCGCATAAGCTATCGCAGACTTTAACTGCAAATGCAAGTGATATTGTACGAAATAGTAGAATGCCACATCTTGTAAGTTGCTAAGAACATCAATCTCCTTAGCAACATAAGTTGAATAGGTTTTCCAGATTCTGAAATCAGTTGTTGCATTTTCATCCCTTAAATAACAAAATACTGCATAAGGAACCAGCCAGCTCCTATTTTTATCTAAGAATTTTTTGAAAGCCTCAGTCTCAAAACATTTATTGCCCAGTAAGGCATACAATTTTCGCAGTCCTTCTGTTTTTATTTTGATAACGGACTCATAATCCAATGCCGGCAATGCATTCAACTCTTTTCCTTTCTTATAAATCGATTTTAATTCAGTGAAAACATCGACACCTTCAATAGCAGCCAGATTGATATAGATAGGATGTAGCGCAAATGCTGAAATAGCATTATAGGGATAAGAATCTGTCCGGTCAAATTTTGAACTGGTATCATTTACCGGTAAAAGTTGAATCATTTTGATACCCGCACCGGCAGCCCAATCGGTCAATAAATTAATATCTGAAAATTCACCTACGCCAAAACTGTTTTCACTTTTCAAACTAAAAAGAGGAACTGCAACCCCTGCCCCTTTCCAACTCGTGTTTGTCAATTGTGCAAATCCATCATGCACAATAGTAAGTTTTTTGAGTGCTGCGTCACCAATAAGCAAACGGTTATTTCCACCTTCGTAATGTTTAATTTTTTTTTCTCGCAGATTATAAATTCCATATTTATATGCGCAAGGAAAACCGGTACCGGAAAGATCAAGCGAAGCTGTCCACCAGTTGTTTTCCCTTTCCAGAAGTATGGGTTTTGCTTCATTCCAGCTCCCTAGTTTTTTTCCACTACCCAGCAGGCACATCACTTCATCCTTTTCCAGCAAGGGAGCTTTTACTTTGAAAACATGGGTTGGGTTCTTCACCTGTTTGGCTTTACCCTTAGTAAAATTTTCTCTCAATAAAGTTTCGGTAAAAGGCACCGTATAAAACGTGTTTTCAAAAGCACCGGCAGCATTCCAGGTATCCGTCAGAAATATTTCTTTGAAAGAATCAAAAGAAGCGTCAATACAACGATTATTTTCCCAATCATGAAAAATGCTTCCGTCTTCATTTTTTACAAAGTATTTGTAACAGATATTCTTTTTGAAATCATTCTTTTTAATATCCAGTGATATGATCCAGAATTCTTCGTTGAGGTAGGTCATTGCAAGTGCCTTTTCAGGTTCGCTACTTCCCATTGATTTTATGTTACCCGACAGCCAAAGACTTTGTCCGTAACCGGAACGATACCTTAAAAAAAACTGAAGTTTCATTAAATATTACATTCATTTCAAAAAAAAAACAGCGAGAATCAAACGAAAGTAAAAGAAAGGAATGAAGTTTTGTAGCTTTAGCAAATAGAATTATGGAAAAAAAGTATAATAGCTGGAAAAGTCTTTTCCTATTTTGTCTCGGTCTTTTTCTTGCGTCAGCATTTTGTATGAAATGGCTCGAGCCTTCATTTATTCACAATGGAAATCTTTTCACAATCATAGGGCTCGAGCTTACCTATTCTAAAGAACAAATTTTTGCTATTCTTTCGGGAATTGACCCGCATGTAAAATCATTGCTTCGCTATCAGCTCATTTTTGATTTTGTTTTTATGGTGGGTGTTTATCCCGGCATTTTGGCACTCAATAGAATGGCGGGTATAAAAACCAGAAATGCTAAAATAAAAAGCATGTTGCATATTGTTTCTCTGCTTCAATTGGTAGCCTGGGCATGTGATATTATTGAAAATTTATACCTGCTGAAATGGATAGATAACCCCACGACTATAAACAATCTGACTTTTTACCATTTTATAGTTATTGCCAAGTGGGCCATAGCACTTGCAGGTATATGCACAGCTTTATTATTTATTTTCAGAAAAAAAGGTGCTTTGTTGAAAAGTTGAAAACTCTTTTTTGAATTAATTTAATACCACTTATTTTTGCTAAAACTTAGAAAAATGGAACAAAAGAAAAAATACAAGGGAATTTGGTGGCTGGCTTTTCTTGCAATTGCAGGCGCATTTGGTTTTGCCATTTATTCACATTGGGAGTGGCTTACATTTATTCTTCCTTTTTTGGGTACCTCCTTTGTAAAAGCAATGGATCTTATTTAAGCTAACCTTTAATATATTTATAAACCGTTTCGTATTTTCGGAACGGTTTTTTTATTTCAACCAATCAGGATACCTACAAATTGAACAAACTAAAACCTTACGTAATTTGTCTGGGCATTATCATTGCCGGGCTCGTGCTTGCCAGCTTGCTTGATATTGTATTAGCTGCACTGATGCCTCGTTTCTATTCCACAGCTGCCTTTATCGTTATTTTTGGTGTAGCAGGTATTATCGTATCGCTACTATGCTTTGTTACGGCTACTGATTTAGGAAATAAGCCTGGAATGAAACTCAAATGGCCGATTATCATTTTTCTGGCTTGTACAGGCATTATTTTCTTTACATTATTAGCAAAGCTCGAGGGAGGCGAATATCGTGCAGCATTCCAGTCTTATGGGGTAACGCTTGCCCTATCCAGTTTCATTTTTGTAAAAGAGAAGAATAATGAACAACGCATTTGAGATACAATAGCATCCCAAATGCGGTTTTTGATTCAAGAAATTTCGCAGGATCAGGATTCGTTTAGTTCAAATTCCATTTACGCATCATCGCACTTGCAGAACGTGAATTTCTTCTTTGGTTCCACAAGTCCACTGCTGTAAATTTTGTTTGATGTAAGCTGTTACCGGTTACTGCCAGTGTTTCTTTTACTTCTTTAGTCAGTTGTTGTTTAGCTTCTTCATTCAACTGAACTTTTGAGTGCATAGCAATGCCTTTCATAAAAATCTCCTTTTTTTATTCTATCGTTTAATAATCGTCTGAGCTTATCTGAGGTAAGAGACCGGGGCAAGCGAATTTTTCAGGTCAGGTACTTTTGATTTTCGGATTACGGTGCTCAGTTTTTGTTTTGCGATGCAAAGGTACAACTGTATCAATTGTCAAACAAGAGAAGTGCTGAATAAATTGTTAAACAAAACAATAAATAGCAATCAACTCTTTATTTCATTTAAGAAGAGTGGTAAACCGGATTTCCATTCTCCATCAATATAAAGTTCGAATGAGTAACGACCGGGTTTTTCAAACCGAAGTTGTCCAAAATTGATTACAATATTAATAGTAGATAATTGACCGTTGGGTGGTGCGCCAATATTAATATTTCCTGTAATCGGTTCAATGGTTTCTTTACCTGTAGCATCAATTAGTCGCAGTTTAAATTCATATGCACCCGCTTCCTTGGCTGCAAAACGAAGCCGACAAGCGATGGAGCAGGCCGGATGTTGTGTGGGGAATTCTTTGGCATGAATGCTGTCAAATGTACCCACGATGGTGAGTTTTGAGTTATTATCTTGGGCAAAGTCGGCCAGCGTAAAAATTTCTATTTCCATAATAATTGCTTTTGAAGGTTAAAACTAAGGTTGATTATCCACAATATGTGTAACAATTATGCCATTATGAAGTAACCGCAATAATGTCAGTCAATACATTCCATTTCATATAAAAAACTAAAATATGTGAGCTATTCAGTTAGATTGTTGATTTAGCAACCTTTTAAAAATAGGTTTTCATCAAAATTCTAAGTAATGACTAAATATCTGATAGTAGCTTTCTTGACCTAAATTTGGGGGAGCTTACATTACGAATATTCAATCTGGGCTTGGAAAATTTATCTGTATTTTTCCTTCATCTTTAAAAAATATCTCTCTATTGAATAATTTGAAACCCAGGCAATAAAAAATGTAATTCCAAACACAAAACTATACAAATAAAGATTGAAAAGCCATGCATTTCCATAGGGAGAAATAAATTGAAATGCTAAAAGCAGCACTATCCAATGATACATATAAATACCATAAGAAATTTTTCCTATAAATCTAAAGACAATTTTATCTAAATTTATCCTTGGGTCTGATACAATTTTTAAGATTGCGATGGAAAAAAGTATGGAAAACAACTCATCATTGTAGTACTTAAGTTCAAAACCAGATACCCACAAAATACTAACTAAAACCAAAGTAACATAACTAACTAAATCGTTTTTGAAGAATCTCAGATATTTCTTATTTTCTGCAAATAAAAAACCGAAAAGGGAACCCATGCTCAAAACATTAAATTTTGAGCCGTAGAAAAATCTATTGACGAAATGTGATAAAGTTTCGTTACCAAAATATTGATTATTCAGAAAAAGAAGGATCGTAGGCAACAAGGTATAAATGAAAAAAAACAAAATCAGAAAAATGGGAATCCTTTTTGATGGCAGAATCATAAGAATTAGTGGCCAGAAAAGATAAAACTGTTCTTCAACACCAATAGACCAGATTTGAGGGCTTGTTGGCCATCCTGCGTCCAGTGCATGCGCCACATTCGGAAAAATCGTAAGGGAGAGAAAAATTGTTTCTGATGAATAAACTGCTTTAAAAAGCAGAAAAGAGATAACTAAAACAAGATAATATAATGGCCAGATTCTTAAAATTCTTCTCAGATAAAAATTCTTTAGTTTAATAGTCCCTGTTCTTTTCTTTTCCAAAGTCAGCAGATAGGTAATAAGAAAGCCGCTGATCACAAAAAAGAGGATAACAGAAATATGCCCGCTTGGCAAATAGAAACCATCGTCAATCAGGTTTTGAATGCCGCTTTCCTTTTTAAATAATTCAATATGACCCCAAACAACAATTATGGCTGCAATTGCTCTTAATGTATCTAAACCCTTTAAATGATTTCTATTTACAACTCGATTGTATTGTTTCATTATAAACTATGTTATTAAGCACTTTCATTCAAATAATTTTAAAAATAAGCATAACAAGGTTTTGTTGAATATAAAAAAAAAGAGGCCATCTTTTGTCATGGCCCCCAATTTTAAAGAGATAAAAAAATTGCTTACGCTTCTATCGGCGTAAGATATTGTGTATAGCAATAACCTTCCTGACCATCATCGGTTTTGATAACCCACCATTGGTCGTTTTCTTTTCTCACAAGCGTAACTACTGAATTATGAGCTGCTTTCCCAATAATATCATGATTGGTACCCGGCCCTTTACGAATGTTTAAGTTGCTACGAGTTGTAGTAACACGAACTTTTGCACCTTCAACTACATTGGCAACACTATTGATGTTTAAAACCAGATCACCTGAAGTATAGTCAGGATCCAATTTTCCATACGTGTCCCAAAGTTGCTGTTTTACAGCTCCAGATGCATCGCCATCGACATACAATACGCCATCTTGCTCTCTTACATTAAGATTTTGTACACCTGCAGAAACTGCCAGGTCGGTTAATTCTTTATATTTTTCTGTTAGTGACATATGTTGTTCCTCCTTTTTTATTTGTTTGTTAATCCGGCTACATCCACTTTTTTAGGATTTAAAGCCTGTAATGCCATCATCAATTTTTGTCTATCCGCTTTTGCAATAGTTCCTGTTAAAGAAATAATTCCATCTTTTACAGTTGCACTGATTCCTGGAAATGCTTTTAAGGCATCATTTACGGCTTGAGTAAGCGGATCATCATTTGCAATAACAACAGGTGCAGCAACTGTTGAATTATTTACAACAGACTTTACCCCTTTTACACCGGCGATCAGTTTTTCAACTGCGGCTTTAGTAGCGTCATCCTTTAATGCACCTGTAAGTGTTACAACACCTTTTTCCACTGCTACGGAAGCACCGTTTGCTGAAGGATCGGCTGTTAATACTTTTTCAACGGCAGCTTTAATGTCAGCATCACTTAGTTTCTTTTTGCAAGAAGTAAAGCTGATTGCCAATGCTGCAATGGCAATTAGAAAATACGAAGTTGTTTTTTTCATTTTTTAAAAAAATTTAGAGGGTCAAAATAAAGAAAACAACATTATAATATTTTCTGAGAGTAAATTATTTATTCACATTTTGAATTTTTTCTCTCTAAACTTAATATTGACTTTTGTCAATTCAATAAACGGATTAAGTGAGTTACTATTTTTTTCTGGCAGAAAAAATCCCAGCAATATTTTGTCGGGATTTTTAAAAGTATAGCTATTATGTAGCACTTATTTCACCTCTTCATAAGGAACGTCAGTAACATTATCCCCTGTGCCTGCATTTTGCTGTTGCTGCTGTGCATCGTCTGCTCCGGATTGCTGTGCACCCGGTTGTTGCTCCTGAGTTGCTTTATACATATCCTCGCTGGCCGCAGTCCAGGATGCATTCAAAGCAGCAAGATGTGTATCTATACCTGCCAGGTCTTGTGCCTTATGAGCTTCTTTCAATTTTTCGGCTGCCTGCTCTATTGCAACTTTCTTTTCTGCAGGAATTTTCTCTCCATATTCCTTCAGTTGTTTTTCAGTTTGAAATACAAGGCTGTCGGCTTGATTAAGTTTCTCAACTTTTTCTTTTTCAGCTTTATCAGTTGCTTCATTAGCTTTTGCTTCAGCCTTCATTTTTTCCACTTCATCCTTGCTTAATCCGCTACCGGCCTCAATATGAATTTTTTGTTCTTTTCCTGTGCCTTTGTCTTTTGCTGTTACATGTAAGATTCCATTGGCATCAATATCAAATATCACTTCTATTTGAGGAACACCACGTGGAGCTGGTGGTATTCCATCCAAATTGAAAATACCCAAACTCTTATTGTCTTTTGCCATACTTCTTTCGCCTTGCAGTACATGAATCTGTACGCCAGGCTGGTTATCGCTGGCCGTACTGAAGACTTCACTCTTCTTGGTTGGGATTGTAGTATTGGAAGGAATCAATGGAGTAAGTACGCCTCCCATGGTTTCTATACCCAATGTTAGCGGTGTAACATCCAGCAACAAAACATCCTTAACCTCGCCAGTAAGCACCGCACCCTGAATGGCAGCACCTACAGCCACTACTTCATCGGGATTCACGCCTTTGTTTGGCTTTTTGCCAAAGAATTTTTCTACGATTTCCTGAACTTTTGGTATGCGGGTGCTTCCTCCTACTAATATAATTTCATCTATTTGAGATGCATTCATGCCTGCATCTTTCAATGCAGCCTCACAAGGCTTTAAACAGCGTGCAAATAAATTATCGGCCAATTGTTCGAATTTTGCACGACTTAGTTTTTTTACAAGGTGTTTTGGCACACCATCAACCGCTGTTATGTAGGGAAGGTTTATTTCAGTTTCACTTGATGAAGAAAGTTCAATTTTAGCTTTTTCAGCTGCTTCTTTCAAACGTTGCAAAGCCATTGGGTCTTTGCGTAAATCCAATACTTCATCTTTCTTAAACTCATCTGCCAGCCAGTCCATGATTACTTTGTCAAAATCATCTCCACCCAGGTGTGTATCACCATTGGTTGATTTCACTTCAAACACGCCATCACCCAATTCTAAAACAGATATATCAAAAGTACCACCGCCCAAGTCAAATACTGCTATTTTTTGATCATGCTTAGCTTTATCCAATCCATAAGCCAGCGCAGCTGCGGTGGGTTCGTTTACAATACGACGAACGGTAAGACCGGCTATTTCACCGGCCTCCTTTGTAGCCTGACGCTGAGCGTCATTAAAATATGCCGGAACGGTAATGACTGCTTCATTTACCTCTTGACCCAAATAATCTTCAGCAGTCTTTTTCATTTTTTGCAGCACCATGGCTGATATTTCCTGTGGTGTATAAAGCCTGCCATCTATGTCAATACGAACGGTATTATTGTCACCTTTTACCACTTTATAACTCCAGTGTGTTATTTCTTCACCTACCTCATCAAACCTACGGCCCATAAATCTTTTTACGGATGCAATAGTGTTTTGAGGGTTAGTGATAGCTTGACGCTTAGCAGGATCTCCCACTTTTCTTTCTCCATTTTTCAAAAAACCAACTACTGAAGGCGTAGTACGACGCCCTTCATCATTGGCAATTACGACAGGTTCGTTGCCTTCCATTACTGAAACACAACTATTCGTTGTACCCAGATCTATTCCTATTATCTTTCCCATATTATAAAATTTAATTTTTATATGAATGTGTTGTCCGAAAGATCTTAATACACAGTTGTACCTATCGGACTTGCATAATTCTCAATGATTATGCCGTCAGCTCAAGAGGTGAAAAAATGTCAGTTTATATATGATTTTTTGAAGATAAACAGGGCCTTTGTGCCAGTTATTCCATTGAATTATGAAAGATTGAGCAACATATCGCTATAAGAGATATTAATCAAATCCGATTCTTGAATTTCAAATAATTGTAAATATTGCTCACATTGGCCTTTCAATTGTTCTTTGGAAAAATCAGCCAGCATGTTTCCGGCTTCTATTTCTACAAATGAACCCAGATTTGTTACTTCATCAATATGAAACTTTACATTATCAATGTAATAGATTTCTCTTTTCTTATTTATTACTGTTTTTATGCCATTGGTTTTAGCAAGTACCTCTTTTAAGTTTTTTGCATCTTCAATTTTTATAAGTTGAAAATGGGAGTCTTTTGGTCCTGTATCGTTATTCCTTTCATAATAAATCAGGTTGTTTTCAATATTTCCTTCACGCAGTTTCAGCCGACCTTTAGCCACTTTGTAATAGGTATCGGTTTGGAAATCCAGCCCTATATATTCGGCCTGATGGCTTTGCAAATAAGCCCTTATCTTTTCAGGATGATTACATCTGGCTTTTATTTCTACATTGATAAATTGCATAAAAAAAGGTTTGCGAAATGCAAACCTATGTAAAAAAATTTCAGAATTTGATTAGTTTGAAGCTGCTATAGCTGCTCTACTGCGTTCGCCTTCCACACAATTTCTATCACCATTGCATCGGTCAAAACGCATGGCACTCCAAACATGATCCAGCTCTACACGTTCAATACTTTCATAACCACCGGTTGTCAATCTGTTCCAGCTACGTTCACGGTTTAAGTCAGTCACAATTTTGGAAGTGGTTTTGGGATAAGCTACCCAAAACTTAGACCCTTCTTTTAATGAAGGCATTACGTCTTGTAATATGCCGTTCAACTGATTTTCATTTACAGCAAAAACCAGTGCAAAATCAATCTTCCTGCTTTTTAAAAGCGGTGTCATATTTTTTGCAAAAGACAGTTTACAAAATTGTTTCTCAATTGATGATGGCAGTCCTTGAATTAAAAGATTCTTTTCATCTGCCAGATTTAACTTTTCAAACAGCGTTTGCGACATACTTTGAAAGTGTTTTGTTTTAAAGTAGCTGACAATTATTTCAAATTTGAATTAATTACCAGAGTTCTCAAATGCAGGGAATGCAAAGGTAGCACAATTTTTTATGAGTTGAAACCGAAATACTATAAAAAATCCTGCTTTTAATCAATAAAAGCAGGATAATTGAGCAAAATCAATGATTTTTATTTTCCAACCGGCTTATAATACTTCAATGCCTCGGGCATAAATTTTTTCAATTGTTCGATACGATTGCCTTCGCTGGGGTGTGTGCTTAAAAAC
>JAKIZK010000149.1 GCA_022708055.1 Bacteroidota bacterium | reverse complement strand
GTGGAGGCAGTTGCAATAATGCCACCGGGACACATGCAGAAAGAAAACACTCCTTTACCATTTACCTGTTGTACCCAATTATAAGAAGCAGGTGGCAGGTATGGGCTGCGAATAGTACAATGATATTGTGAACTATCAATAAGCGATTGCGGATGTTCTACTCTTACTCCTAATGCAAAAGGTTTTGCTTCAATCAAAATATTTTTGTGTTGCAATAGCTCAAAAATATCTCTGGCTGAATGTCCGGTAGCAAGGATAATTGCATCGGCAGAAAAAGAATCGCCATTTTGAGTGTGTACAGATGCTATTGCATTGTTGCTGATAATGAAATCGGTTACTTTTTTTTCAAAATGAATTTCGCCGCCACATTCCAATATCTTCATGCGCATCGCTGTTATGATATGTGGGAGTTTATTGGTGCCAATATGTGGATGAGCTTCATACAATATTTTTTCTTCGGCTCCAAAATGGACAAAAAGGTTTAATATTCTTTCAATATTTCCTCTCTTACTGCTTCTGGTATAAAGTTTTCCATCGCTATAGGTGCCGGCACCTCCTTCGCCAAAGCAATAATTACTTTCAGCATTTATTTCGCCTTCCTTATTGAGAACAGCAAGGTCGCGTCTTCTTGCTCTTACGTCTTTTCCTCTTTCCAAGAGGATAGGTTTAATGCCAAGCTCAATGAGTTTTAAAGCTGCAAATAAACCTGCAGGACCTGCGCCTATAATGATGACTGATTTTTTTGCTTTGTGGATTTCTTGAAATTGAAATGCAATTTTTTCTCTGAGTTGTACAGGTTCATTTATATAAGCAGTCAGTGTAAGATTGACCCAAACCTGTTTGCCTCTTGCGTCAATTGATTTTTTTGTTATGATATAACCCGAAATATCTTCAGGTTTTTTTCCCATGCTGCCGGCAATATATGCTTTGATAATATTATCGGTGGCGGCCTCTTCCGGTTGCAGCTTCAGGCTGATGGCTTTTTGCATAATGTCAGGTTTTTATCCTGAAAATTTCAAACAAACATAATGATTGACATTTGATTTAGAGTGAAAATCAATAAATACTTTGATTAATAATCAATTTTTTAATAATTGAAATGTCAAATCAATTTTTTTTAAAATTTTTTGTTGAAGTATATGAATTAAACTCTAAAACTAACTACCTTCAGTCAACTACTGATTATGAGAAAAAATTCTTGGATACTTTGCTGCCTGTTTTTAGTGTCGGCGGGTTTTATTTCCTGTCATACATCTTTTACCACTACAACTTTACAATACAAAGACTACCGGATAAACAGCAAGCAGCCGTTAAATAAAAGTTTAGAAAATTTATTGCAGCCTTATAGCGATAGTGTAAGCAGAAGTATGGACGCTATAGTAGGAAATGCTCCTGTTAGTCTGGATAAAAAATCTCCCGAATCAGCTTTAGGCAACTTTATGGTGGATGCATTTTTTGTAATGGCAAAAGAAAAATATAACACACAAATAGATGCTGCATTTATGAACTCAGGGGGAATCCGGCTTACACAATTACCTGCAGGTCCGGTTGCAAGAGGAAAAATTTTTGAATTAATGCCTTTTGATAATCTGTTAGTGTTGCAAAAAATGAAGGGAAGTGTTTTGCAACAGTTTCTGGATCTTACCGCATCAAGAGGTGGATGGCCGGTGGCAGGCATTACCATGCATATAAAAGATAATAAAGCGGTTGATGTAATGATAAATGGAAAGCCAATTGACCCTAATGCGACTTATACCACTGCCAATTCTGATTTTGTAGCCAATGGTGGTGATAATGCTGATATGCTGAGGAAAATACCGCAGATAACCAATGGTTACCTGATGCGTGACGCATTATTTGATTATATTAAAAAACTGAAAACAGAAGGAAAAGATATTACTGCAACCATTGAAAACCGTGTAGTAAATGATAAATAGAAAAAAATTTATTAAACAATCAGTATTGGCGGCTGGTGCAGTTATGGCAGGCCCGGCTGTAGCTGAGGCAGCAGAGTATATGAGCCCACAAAAGCTCACCATTTTACATACCAATGATACACATAGTCGTATGGAGCCTTTCCCTATGGATGGTGGACGAAATCAGGGCTTGGGTGGGGTAGCAGCCCGAGCTGAATTGATAAAGCAAATAAGAGCCGTAGAGTCGCAGGTTTTATTATTAGATGCCGGAGACATTTTTCAAGGCACACCTTATTTTAATATCTACAAAGGCGAGCCGGAAATAAAAGCCATGTCGGCAATGGAATATGATGCCTGTACAATTGGTAATCATGATTTTGATGCAGGAATGGAAAATCTGGCAACGCAACTTTCGAATCATGCAAATTTTCCGATGCTGGTTTCTAATTATGATTTTACAGGCACACCTATGGAAAATAAAACAGCGCCGTATAAGATTTTCAAAAAAGGAAAATTGAAAATTGGCGTATTGGGCGTAAGCATTGAAGGACATGGATTAATACCTGATAATTTGTTTGGAACTACAAAATATCTGGATCCTGTACAAAAAGCAAATGAAACTGCTGCCCTGCTCAAAAAGGATAAAAATTGTGATATGATTATTTGCCTCTCACACCTGGGTGCCCGATATAAGGATGATAAAGTGAGTGATGAAATACTGGCCAAAGAATCTGAAAACATTGATTTGATCATTGGCGGGCATACGCATACATTTTTTGACAAACCACTTACGTATAAGAATAAAAAAGGTAGCGATGTTATTGTGAATCAAGTGGGTTGGGCGGGCATTGTATTGGGCAGATTAGATTTTGAATTTTCCAAATTTTCGGGCAAGAAAATTTTGGGGAACAAGAATATTTCTGTTTCACAAAAAACAGGTGGATAAAAATTTTTTTTTATAAAAGTTTTATTGATATTCGCCGTCCTGTCCAACTTTTTTTATTGACATTGTGTGGAAGATTTTTTTGGACAATTTGACAAGAACAACTATAGATAACCCGATATAAATTACTAACCATTTCATGGAGAAGAACGCAGAAAAAGTTTGGACCAATTGTTTAAAGATCATCAATGATATTGTTGAAAGGCAGCATTACAAAACATGGTTTGAACCCATCAAACCGGTTTCTTTAAAAAATAATGTTCTGGTTATACAGGTGCCCAGTCAGTTTTTCTTTGAGTATCTTGAAGAACATTATGTAAATTTATTGGCGAAGACCCTGAAGCGTGAACTGGGGAAAGATGCAAGACTTGAATATCGTATCATGGTGGATAGTGGCAATAGCCGCAATAAGCCAAAAACGATGGATGTAAGTGGTCAGGGTTTTAAAACCTTTTCAAACAACGAAATGGATTTTCCGCTCGTCATAAATAACCCGGTTAAGAACCCATTTGTAATACCTGGGCTTAAAAAGATGCAGATAGATCCGCAACTGAATTCCATTTACACATTTGATGCCTTTATAGAAGGTGATTGTAACCGGGTAGCCCGTAGAGCCGGTAAAACGGTTGCTGAAAAGCCGGGAGCCAATTCTTTCAACCCATTAGTTATATATGCCGGTGTGGGTCTTGGAAAAACGCACTTGGCACAGGCAATTGGCAATGAAGTAAAAAAACTACATCCCAATAAAGTGGTATTATATGTGAGCTCCGAAAAGTTCATCAACCAGTTTATGGATCATAGCCGCAATAATGCGATCAACGACTTTATTCATTTTTATCAGCTTATAGATGTATTAATTATTGATGACGTGCAGTTTTTTGCGAAAGCTGAAAAATCACAAGATGCATTTTTTGCCATTTTCAATCACTT
>JAKIZK010000148.1:255-3917 GCA_022708055.1 Bacteroidota bacterium | reverse complement strand
ACTACTTAGCTCCATGTCACTAAACTCGGATGACAACAATCCTGAAGGTGTTATATTTACCCATGAAGCCCCAGCAGTTGAAGATCTGAAAATACCACTGCGAGTGCTAACATATACGTTGCCGGAATTATCGCATAAGATTTTACTGCAAAATTCAAAATCAGTGCCTGTAGTACTCCCTAACTGACTCCAGGTAGCACCGCCATCAGTACTTTTAAAAATGCCATCTCCGGCAACGGCGTCAGCATTATAACACCATTCGCCTGTACTAAAATACATTGTTGCAGGAGTTGTAGGGTCTTGGCATATACTCGTAACAGCCATATTTGCAAAAAAATCATTTACCAAGGTCCAGGTGGCAGGAGAAGCTGTAATATTTGTTGTTTTCCAAATACCTCCATCTACCCCACCCACAAAAACGGTATTTCCAGAAGCATCATTGGCATCTACCAAAATGGCTCGCATTCTTCCCGAAGTAACGTCGTTATTTGGTCTTGTATTACCGTTGGAAGGACCTACTACATCGCTATTGGGTCCACGCTCCGTCCAGGTGCCATAAGCCGATACTCCCATAACGCCGGATAATCTTGAATCTACGGTTTTTTGCAACGCAGTCATATATCGCTCTCTTGGTACACGGCCAAGTCGCGGGTCTTTTGTTGCTTCAAATTCCTGTCGCATTCTTTCTGCAGGTCCGTCATATTTTTCATTTTCTTCATCATCCTCCATTTGAGGCTTGGTGCTATGATTGCAGCCGGCAAACAACAATAACTGCAATACAATTGCAGCAAAAAAAATTGTGCGTTTGATAAAAAGCTGTTTTTTCATGCTCAAAGGATTTTTTACTTGAATAATTCTAAAATTAAATAATATCTTTTGCTGCTACAAAAAAACTTAGGCACACCTCCTCGTAAACTTCCTGCGTATAAATGTTAACAGCTTATACTTTATTGAAACTGAAAATAAAACACTGCCAATCATAAACCGATGACAGTTCTAATGATGTTGTATAAAAAAAAGACTGCCCATTTCGGAGCAGTCTTTATAAAATATTTGTTGAATAAATTATTCAGCAGCTTTTTCTTCAGCTTCAGGCGCATCAGCAACTTCTGCTTTTTTCTTGGCACCACCTGAGCGGCGTGTTTTCTTAGCCGCAGCTTTTGCTTCACCTTTTCCTTTGCCATACACTTCGTTGAAGTCCACGAGCTCTATCATGGCTGTTTCAGCATTATCACCGGGGCGTGCACCCAATTTGATGATACGAGTATAACCACCGGGACGACCGGCAATTTTTTCAGCAATGGTGCTAAACAATTCAGTTACGGCTTCTTTATCCTGCAAATAACTAAATACTACCCGGCGCTGATGAGTTGTATTGGTACGACCCTTGGTAATTAATGGCTCTACAAACACTCTCAACGCTTTTGCCTTGGCTAAAGTGGTAACGATTCTTTTGTGCTCAATCAACTGGCAGGACAGGTTGCTTAATAAAGCTTCTCTGTGTGCTTTTTTTCTGCCGAGGTTTTTAATCTTGTCTCCGTGACGCATGACTTTTAATATTTGTGGTTTGAAAATTTATTTTTAATCAAACCGGTAAAAAAATTCGGTTGTACCGTGTCAGGAATTACAACCTACTGTTAAAAAAAATTAGAATTCGCTTACATCAATTCCCAGCTTAGGCAAATCCATTCCAAAATGCAAACCTCTTTCGGTAAGCACCTGCTCAATTTCAGACAATGATTTTTGTCCGAAGTTGCGGAACTTCATCAAATCTTCCTGCTCGTACTGTACCAGTTCACTTAATGAGTTGATCTTAGCTGCTTTCAAACAGTTGAATGCACGTACAGAAAGATCCAGATCTTCCAAAGGTGTCTTCAACACTTTGCGCAACTGAAGTGTTTGCTCATCTACCAGGTCTTCTTTCTTCTCTTCTTTATTGTCAAATGTGATGTTTTCATCAGTGATGATCATCAGGTGTTGAATCAATATTCTGGATGCTTGTTTTACAGCTTCTTCAGGATGTATGGTACCGTCAGTTGAAACTTCCATGATGAGTTTTTCAAAGTCGGTTCTTTGCTCAACACGGGTGTTTTCAATCGTGTACTTCACATTCTTAATCGGTGTGTAAATAGCATCTACAGGAATATATCCTAAGATTGCATCTTTAGGTTTATTATCTTCTGCCGGTACATAGCCACGGCCTTTGCCAATGGTAAGTTCAATATCCATACGGGCAGATGAATCTAATGTGCAGATCAACATATCCGGATTCATAATCTGGAAAGTATGAGTGCCTTCACCAATCATTCCGGCTGTAAATTCTGTTTTGTTCTTTATAGAAAGAATGATTTTCTCATTGCTTACTTCATGATCGGCAATTTTCTTGAAACGCACCTGCTTCAGGTTCAGAATAATTTCTACCACGTCTTCGCTAATGCCTTTCATCGTAGCAAACTCATGCTCTACGCCTTCTATTTTTACACCAATGATGGCATAACCTTCCAAAGAGTTTAACAATACACGACGTAGTGCATTGCCAATGGTAACGCCATAACCGGGCTCCAGCGGACGAAACTCAAACTGAGCTTCAAAATCTGTTGCTTTCTGCAAAATGATTTTATCAGGCTTCTGAAAATTTAAAATTGCCATATTTGAATTTAATATTTAAGATTAAAGAATTACGATTTGCTTCCTGTCTGGCGTTTGCATTAGCCTTCGCCATGAAACAGATTACTTAGAATACAATTCCACAATCAGTTGTTCCTTGATGTTTTCCGGAACGCTATCCCTTTCAGGGTAAGTAATGAAAGTACCTTTCATTTCTGTTTCGCTCCAGTCGAGCCAGTTGAATTTTGGATTCTTGGCACGCACCACACTGCTTATAGAAGTTCTTCCCTTGCTATTTTCTTTAATGGTAACCACATCACCCGGCTTCAGTTGAAACGAAGGAACGTTTACAACTTCACCATTTACTTCAATGTGCTTGTGGCTTACCAGCTGACGGGCAGCAGGGCGGCTGGGAGCAATACCCATACGGAAAACCGTATTGTCCAAACGGGCCTCGCAAAGTTTAATCAGGTTTTCACCTGTTACACCTCTGCGGCGAGCAGCTTCTTCAAATGTTTTGCGGAATTGTTTTTCCAAAATACCGTAAGTGTATTTGGCTTTTTGTTTTTCACGAAGCTGTAAGGCGTATTCACCTAAAGTTTTACGCTTACGCTTTTCGCCGTGCATACCTGGAGGGTTACTGTTTTTACCCAACCATTTGCCATTGCCTAAAATAGGCTCCCCGAAAATGCGGGAAATCTTGGTCTTTGGACCATTGTATCTTGCCATAGTTATTATTCATTTCCGCTTTTTAAAAACCGGTGTGCTGATCGTTGAAAGCGGTAAAAATTAATCAGCCACCCTTTAATAAAATGAATGAATCCTGGCGATTCAAATATGTTTTGCTTTCCTGAAAAGGAAAACGATTATACTCTTCTTTTCTTTGGCGGACGACAACCATTGTGTGGCAATGGTGTTACGTCTTTTATCATCACTACTTCAATACCTGATTGTGATAGAGAGCGGATGGCCCCTTCACGACCGGAACCCGGCCCCTTTACATAAACGTCCACTCTTTTTAAACCTGCGTCAAATGCAGTTTTTGCTGCATCCGC
>JAKIZK010000148.1:0-245 GCA_022708055.1 Bacteroidota bacterium | reverse complement strand
AAACCCATTTTGCCGGCGCTGCTCCAGCTGATTACCTGACCGGTTTTGTTGGTAAGACTGATGATGATGTTGTTGAAAGTAGCAGAAATATGTGCATCACCGTATGCATCTACTTTTACTACCCTTTTTTTAGCAGCGGCTTTTGCGCTTTGCTGCTGTGCTTGTGCTTTTGCCATAATTTTTTTTACTTAGGTATTCTTGTTCTTTTTAAAAATAAACTTCGCTTTTACGAAGCTGAACCAACC
>JAKIZK010000147.1 GCA_022708055.1 Bacteroidota bacterium | reverse complement strand
TATTTTTTTGAAAGATCAGAATGGTTACCGACCTTTTTATGGCGATAATAAAAAATTACAAACAGATCCACACTTTAATCAATATTTATTATTTCACGAATATTTTCATGGCGATAGTGGCAAAGGGTTGGGTGCATCGCACCAAACCGGATGGACCGGGCTGATAGCAAATCTTATTGCAATGAAAAATAATCCTTAAACTAAAGGCAATGACCGAAGAAAAATTTTTGTGTATTGATATTGGCGGCTCTCATGTAAAAGCAGCGGTGCTGGATGCTTCCGGAAAAATATTACAACCTTATAGCAAAATTGACACTCCCGAAAAAGCTAAACCTGAAGAGATGATGCAGACGATAAAGCAGCTCACTGCATCCTTTTCCGGTTTTGATAAAATTGCCGTGGGTTTTCCAGGCTATGTAAAAAACGGTGTGGTACAAACGGCGCCCAACTTAAACTCAAAAGCTTGGTCGGGTTTTAATTTACAATCAAATATTAATGAAGCATTGAAAAAGCCATGCAAGGTGGCCAACGATGCCGACCTGCAGGGTTTGGGAATTGTAAAAGGAATCGGTTTTGAAATTATGGTAACCCTGGGAACCGGTTTCGGCACTGCATTTTTATTTAATGGCGTTTTACTTCCTCATATAGAACTGGCACATCATCCCATAACAAAGAAAATGACTTATGACGACTACATAGGCGAAAAAGCACTTGAAAAACTGGGCAAGAAAAAATGGAATAATAGAATGGGAAAAGTGATTATAATTTTGAAAACCGTTTTTAATTACGATCATCTATTTCTGGGTGGTGGCAATGCCGAAAAAATATGTTTTCCATTAGATGAAAACATTACGAAAGTTACCAATCTTGATGGCATAAAAGGTGGACCGAAACTTTGGCTGGTTGATTAATAGTGCTTTGAGAAATACAATATTTCCAAATAATTTTCATATCCTCTAAAAAACAGCCAAAATCTCCATTTCATAGAAAATTGATAGCTTTACACGAAATGAATTTTATTTATTATGAGTAAATTAATCATCAACAGTTTAGACTACGCCCGAATTAAGAAATGTATCAGCGATGCAAAACTATTTAAATCAGTAAGCAGTGCAGAGGCAGAAAAGTTATTAAAAGAACTGAATGACGCACAAATTGTGGAACCAGAGGCCATTCCGGCCAATGTAGTTACCATGAATTCTATTGTTAAACTAAGTTTTTTGAACAATAACAAACAAATTCAGTTTCAAATTGTATATCCTGAAAACGCCAATATCAAGGAAAACAAAATTTCCATTTTCTCACCTATTGCTACGGCTTTAATTGGATATAAAACCGGCGATGAAATTGAATGGATTGTTCCGGCCGGCCTTACCAAAATACGTATTGATGAAATTATTTATCAACCCGAAGCCGCAGGCGATTTCAATTTGTAGATTTTTATCACCAAACTCAATTATTCATTAAATAATACTGCATTATGATTCTTTCTATTAAGAACAGTGGATATGTTTTTGTGCTTTCCATATTGATTGCATCCTGCGGTTCAAATAATGGCAGCAAGCCTGCTGTTGAAACGCCAACTACAAATGCACAGGATTCTACTGCAAAGCCTGCAAATGATTCCACAAATACAACAACTTCAGTTCCCGGTAATGTACTACCACAAACAGCTAATGTACCTGCAGTACCAACCGTTACATCTGCTGCCGGCCTCAATCCCGAGCATGGCAAACCCGGGCACCGTTGCGATATTGCAGTGGGCGCACCATTGGATAGTAAACCATCAACACCAACGATACAACCTCAGACTCCTGTTTCAATTCCTGCACCTGCAACTGTAAGTACAACACCGGTTGCTACAGGAAAAGGCCTGAATCCCGAACATGGTAAACCCGGGCATCGCTGCGATATTGCAGTGGGCGCACCATTGGACAGCAAGCCGGCGGCCGTTACCAGCACACCAGCCTCACCGGTAAATATAACGCCTAATGCTACCTTGCCCAAACCTGTAACCGTAACACAAACGCCTGCTGCTAATCCTACTACACCGGTTATTACCGGAGCAGGATTAAATCCTGAGCATGGCAAACCGGGCCACCGTTGCGACATTGCAGTGGGCGCACCTTTACCCAAGCAATAAATTATTATTGATTGTCATCTAAAATTTTTTAATGCTTCATACCATTGCACCTTGGTTTGGTTATCTGGCCTCTTTGTTGTTGGCCCTTGGGCTAATGGTAAACAACGACCTTCGATTTCGCTGGTTGAATACAGGAGGAAATATTGCCTTTATTACTTATGGCACTATTATCAATGCCATACCTGTAATACTTACCAATGTTATTTTACTTTGCATCAATGTTTTTTATCTCTACCGGATTTACAACCGAAAAGAACTTTTTGAACTTCTGGAATTTAATAATGGCGGTATTCTAATAGATAGATTTCTGGCGTTTTATGCAAATGACATAAAAGACTATTTTCCGGGTTTTAAACGTGAGCAACTTGAAGGGAATTTAAATTTTGTAGTTTTAAGAAACCTGGTAGTGGCCAATGTTTTCAGTGCCAAAGTAGATGCAGCCGGAAATGCGGAAGTACTCATTAACTATACAGTGCCAAAATACAGGGATTTTAAAGTAGGCACTTATATTTTTGAAAATGAAAAATCTTTTTTGAATTCAAAGGGAGTGAAAAAAGTTTTTTACACAAAAGTTAATAATAAACATCATCAAAAATTTTTAATAGCAACCGGCTTCAGGCAGGGCCAGCTCAATGGACAGGATTGTATGTATCGTGAAATTTAATCCGTTATTATATTCAAAATAAAAATGCCTCTCGTGATCCGAAAGGCATTGTCAAAAGAATTGTTGCAAATTTAGAATGGCTTCTTAGTAGGTTCTTTCGCTTGTTGGTTTGTTTTGGCAATATTTTGCTGACCAATCATATCATCCACCACTTTTATGGCTTGGTCCAGATAGATATCTTTCTCCAGTCCTTTCAACCATTGGTTAAAGCGGTCCGTTTTATTCTTATCATTCGAATATTTTTCAATATCGCCGGGTATAGCACTGATTTCATTCTGGCCTTTTAATTTCAATAATGATTCCAATTGCTTTACCGTTGCTCTTACTTCAGCCTGGTTTTTTCTAAACTTATCGATTTGCAATGAATACTGTTTATCATTTTGCTTAGAGAGCCATTCAGAAGCATCTTTGATTAGCAAAAATGTATTATCCTTTGCGAGGCGTTCATTGCTAAGTTGTTGAATGGTTTTTAAATCGTAACCGGGGTTCCAGGTTTTGTAATTTGCTTTTTTAACCTCATCCCAGCCCAATGCATCGGCATCGTCTTTCTCTCTTACTTTTAAATATTCCAGATTGTCGGGCAATACAATATCAGAACTTACACCTTTCAACTGGGTAGAACCTCCATTGATTCTGTAAAATTTCTGCAATGTCAATTTGATGGTTCCCAAATCAGAATTTGAACTTGTGTATCCGGATTCGGGATCAAGTCCTATATTTCTTTGCACAGTTCCTTTTCCATAAGTGGAAGTGCTGCCAATGATTACACCACGATTATAATCTTGAATGGCTGCTGCAAAAATTTCAGAAGCAGATGCACTGAATTCATTAACCATAACAGCAAGCGGACCGGAATACAATACATTTCTGTCTTTATCTTTTAGAACACTAGGTGGGTTTTCTCTGTCTTTTACCTGTACCACAGGCCCTTCATCTATAAACAATCCGGCCATTTGCACTACATCGTACAAAGAACCACCGCCATTGTTGCGAAGATCCATTACAATACCATCTACTTGCTGGTCTTTTAATTTATTTACCTCTTTTGCTACGTCTATATAACTGCGGGGTCCATTTGGATGTTCAAAGTCTGCATAAAATTCAGGAAGAAATATGTAGCCAATTTTCATTCCATTGCTTTTAATAACAGCACTGCGTGCA
>JAKIZK010000146.1 GCA_022708055.1 Bacteroidota bacterium | reverse complement strand
GAAGATTGAGCTCCGCAGCCCGGTGTATTCCAGTGTGCATATAAAGTGCCCGTATATGTATTTGCAAACACCAGCGGGGTAGTACCAGATGCTACAACCGGTCCATTAGAAGTGCCTGAGCGAACAGTTATAAAATCTGTTGCTACACTACTCGTAAATCTTAATGTTTGGCCGTTTACGGCTCCGTTAATGGTTGAATACTCTCCGGCAAATGAACAAGTAGAAATAGTTACAAGTGCCCCTACTGGACTAATCGTTGCGGTTCCGAATGAAGAAGTATTGGTACATGGTCCACCTCCTCCAGAACAACTAGTACACTGTACAGTTGTAGTACGGCATGAAGATTGAGCTCCGCAGCCCGGTGTATTCCAGTGTGCATATAAAGTGCCCGTAAATGTATTTGCAAACACCAGCGGAGTAGTGCCGGATGCTACAACCGGTCCATTGGAGGTACCGGAGTGAATGGTAATAAAATCTGTAGCTATACTACTCGTAAAACTTAATGTTTGGCCACTTACGGCTCCATTAATTGTTGAATACTCTCCGGCAAATGAGCATGTTGAAATTGTAACTATAGTTCCTGACGGATTAATAGTTGCAGTGCCGAACGAAGAAGTATTTGTACACTGACTCTTCGCATCAAAATTTTGCGTTAGAAAAAAAGCAAATAGTAGAAAAAAGTAAAACTTTCTCATAAACAAAGTTTGGTTAAATGAATAGTACAAACCCTTTTGGAAGGGCTTTACGGGTGGAAGTTAAGATTTTTTTTTGTGCACCAACATTTTTAGGCCAAAATATTAATTGGCAAAATCCGTTATATGGCCAATGCTACAAATCAAAATACTACGATATCCAATAAGATTGAAATTTTTGACGTTGATTTTCCATTGTGGGGCTTTATTTCATGCAGGTAATGCCCAAATGATAACCGGCATCTGGCATGGAAAAATAAACCGGCAAAAAGCCGAAGTAAAGATTATTCAAAATGGCGACAGCCTTACCGGTACATCTTATTACTACGAATCGGCCAATAATTACCGCCGATACAGCATTAAGGGCTATTTTGACCAGCGAACCAATACCACCGTATGGTGGGACGACCATTTGATTGAAGAAAAATCAGGAAGATTTAGTATGAATATTCCCGGCAAAATCCCAATGCTTTCTCAGGCCGACTTTAACTGTCCCGGTGGCTCAAAAATGATGCTGGATGGCACAGTTTCAGACAGGGAAACAGTAGCCAAAACATTGGGCGAAGTGCATCTGGATAAAACCGGTAGAACAATTTTTGAAGACGAATGGGATTTTGTAATTGAAAACTATACTACAGGTGCCAATGATCCGGATATTATTGACAGTATCGCTGCTATTGCCTTTATACCTCCTCCAACAATAAAGAAGTCGGAAACTACAACTATACCTACTGAGAATAAGACAGAAGTAGTATATACTCCACCCGTTGTTGTTGAAAAAAAGCAGGGGCCAGTAAAAACAACTGCAATAACTGCCCCATTAACTATCAAAGAAAAATTTGTAAGCAGGGAAAAGAAATTTATCAAAGAAATACCCGTGGCAGGAGATTCTATTGAATTAAAATTTTACGACAATGCCGAAATTGACGGCGACTCCATTTCGCTTTTCATAAATGAAAAATTAGTTTTTGAACATGTAAGACTGGCTGCTACCGCTTATATCTACAAAATAGCAGTAACCGATTTAAAAGACACTACCGAGCTGGTCATGGTGGCTGAAAATCTGGGAAAAATTCCGCCCAACACTTCTTATATGGTAGCCATGGTAGATGGCGTAAAATATGACGCCTATCTGGCCAGCACCGAAGGCAGCAGTGGCATGATCAGGTTGGTAAAGTCAAAAACCATGAAAGCAATAGAAACAAAAAAAGAAAATTAATTATTTTATACAGCTACAATTAGTAATTATTCATTTGCTTATTAATAAAAACGGTTTTGCTTTACATTACCACATTTATCATCTTGTTTTTTACATAAATGATTTTTTTGGGCGCTTTACCATCCAGCCATTTTTGTACAATAGCATCCTGAAGTACTAATGCTTCCACTTCCGGTTGTGTTATGTCTAATGATAAGGTAAGCTCCGTTCTTGTTTTACCGTTGATAGCAACGGGATAAGCTTTTGAACTTTCTTTAATATATTTTTCATCCCATTTTGGAAATGTTGCATCCAAAACCGTGCTGTTAGTCTCACTGGTTTGTATCGCATTTAATTGCTGATACAATTCTTCAGCAATATGTGGCGCATAAGGTGTAATTAAAATAAGTAATGGATTGAGAATTTCTTTTTTATGACATTTCAAATCAGTAAGCTCATTTACACAAATCATAAATGTACTGACACAGGTATTGAAACTAAACCGTTCTGTATCTTCTTCAATTTTCTTTATCGTCTTGTGCAGTACTTTCAATTCAGCTGATGTTGCCTTTTCATCCGTCCAAATTTTTCCCTTTTGCTCATCAAAAAATAAACGCCAGAATTTCTTAAGAAACCGGTGTACTCCTTCAATGCCTTTGGTATCCCAGGGTTTGCTCATCTCCACCGGACCCAGAAACATTTCATACATACGAAAAGTATCGGCCCCGTATTTGTAAACCAAATCATCGGGATTTACGGTATTGAACTTCGACTTGGACATTTTTTCGGTTTCTACACCGCAGATGTATTTGCCGTCATCCAGAATAAAGACAGCACCTGCATGTTCATTATTTCTCCAGATTACAAAGGCATTTGTATCCAATTCCAGGCCGTCCACCATGTTTACATCCACATGTATTTTATCCAATTGCTTTCCTTCATATTCATCTTCATTGTTCAATAAAGATTTAGAAACAAAAGTATTTGTGCCATGCAAGCGATATACAAACCTGCTGCTCCCTTGTATCATTCCCTGATTGAGCAGTTTTTTAAAGGGTTCATCAAATCCAATCAAGCCAAGGTCATACAGCACTTTGGTCCACATCCTACTGTAAAGCAAATGCCCCACAGCATGTTCGGTGCCTCCTACATATAAATCTACCTGCCCCCAATAATCGCTTGCCGCCCGGCTGCAAAATTCTTTTTCATTAGCCGGGTCCATATATCTTAAAAAATACCAGCTACTGCCTGCATATCCGGGCATGGTAGAAGATTCAGCTTTACCGCCTGCAAAAACTTGGCTATTCATCCAGACTTCATTATTGGCCAAAGGCCCTTCGCCCTTTTCTCCATGTCTTATATCATCCATATAAGGAAGCTCAAGCGGCAAAACCGACTCATCTAACGCAAAAGGCACATCATTTTTCCAACTAACCGGGAATGGCTCGCCCCAGTAGCGCTGCCGGCTAAAGCCCGCATCACGCATTTTGTAGTTTATTTTTCTTTTACCAATTCCTTTTTCTTCAATCTTTTGAATGGCAGTTTCCAATGCATCTTTCATCACCATACCGTTGAGGAAATCCGAGTTTTCCAAAACCGCTTCTTTTGTTGCATTGGCTTCTTCGCCATTAAAATGATGCCCGATAATATTGGTAATGGGAATATTAAAATGTTTTGCAAACCTAAAATCTCTTTCATCGCCACAAGGCACAGCCATAATAGCGCCGGTGCCATATCCTGCCAGCACATACTCCGATACCCAAATGGGAATTTCTCTTCCATCAAATGGATTGATTGCATAAGCACCTGTAAAAACGCCGGTAATTTTTTTCTCCGACATTCGCTCTCTGTCACTTCTGCTTTTTACATAACCCAGATATTCCGCTACAGCTTCTTCCTGTTCTTTAGATTTTATTTGATGAATAAGATCCATCTCGGGTGCCACTACCATAAAATCAACTCCAAATATGGTATCAGGCCGGGTGGTATAAACTCTTAATTTTTGAGCTTGGCCTTTGATTTCAAAATCTACTTCGGCTCCACTGCTTTTACCAATCCAGTTGGTTTGCATTTCCTTCATACTATCGCTGAAGTCAAC
>JAKIZK010000145.1 GCA_022708055.1 Bacteroidota bacterium | reverse complement strand
TGCATTACTATCTACAAAGCTGCTTACGATTTTCAATGCATCAATTTCAACCAGCTCCATTGCACTGGGTACAAAGCCTGCTCTAAAAATGGCGCTGACGGCTTCGGCTGCTTCATCCAGATTTTTGAATGGCACCAGCATTAATAAATCGTACTGAGGCAGTGGAATGAGTTTCAAAACAATTTTGGTAACAATTCCTAATGTACCCTCGCTGCCTACCGTAAGTTGTGTAAGATTATAACCTGTAGAATTTTTCAACACATTGGCACCGGTCCATATTATTTCGCCGGTGGGTAAAACCATTTCTAGGTTTAGTACATAATCTTTTACAACTCCATATTTTACTGCCTTGGGGCCACCGCTGTTTTCGGCAATATTGCCGCCAATGAAGCAGGAGCCTCTACTACTGGGATCGGGCGGATAAAAAAGTTTCTTTTCTTTTACCGCATTCATCAGCACTTCTGTTATCACACCCGGCTCGGTAGTTACCTGCAAGTTTCTTTCATCAATGTTTAAAATTGTATTCATCCGTTCGGTAGAAATCAATACACCACCTAAATGTGGCAATGCGCCCCCGCTTAAGCCGGTACCGGCACCTCTGGGAGTAACCGGAATTTTATCTCTATTACAGATTTTCATAATAGCACTAATCTCTTCGGCTGTTCTGGGTCTTATTACTACTTCGGGTGGGTAGAGCAGATTTTCAGTTTCATCGTGCCCATAATGATTCAACGATTCATCATCGGCCAAAACAAATGCATCTCCCGAAATTTTTTTAAACTCCTGAATATGCTGTGGTGTAAGTAAAGCAGTAGCGTTTTTCATTTCTCAAAAAAAATAAATGTGACCGTAAAAATCGGAATAAAAGAAAGAAAAACAGAAAAAAATCAATAGCCGCTTTTAAATGAAGGACAAATAAAATCTCGCTTGCTGCCACTATATTTATCCTTCAACCCGGTTTTTACAATGGAAATTTCAAAAGCACCCCGTGTATTATTGAAATTTTTTAAGGAAGAAGTTGTAGCATCATAGCTGAAAGTAAAATTAAAATCTTTGACACCCAATCCCACCATTGGAATAAAAGCATCTTTGTAGCGGTAATACAATCCGGCCATCAGAGTTTTATCACCATCACCCGATAGATTGTATCGGGCATTCAATCCACCTACTATTTCAGAAGACTTTGCCTGAAATGATGCATTAATATTTGGATTGATAATCCAGCGATCATTGGGCATAAAACTACCATTCATAAATGCGGTGTATCTTACCGGTATTCTGCTTTCATTATCCTTAACGCTAAAAAAAGTTTCTTTGGGCCTGTTTACATGCATGGCCGAAAATCCGGCATTCAGATAAAGTGTTCCTTCTGTAAAGTAAGCGTAGTTCATTCCTACTTGCATATCCAGATAATTGATATTATTGGCCGCCAGCACCGGCGCACCCGAAGTATTGTGTGCGTCAAAAAATTTTCCATTCCACTGACTGGGAAATGTAAGATTGGTTGTATTGATTCTTTTATTTGCCCAGCCCACATTAAAACCAAGACTAAGCAAACTTCCCAAATTCAACATTTGATGATAGGCTACCGAGCCATACATTTTGGTAGAAGTGAGCACACTGGTACCGGCTACATCTCTTAATACTTGACCACCCAGACCCAGCCAACCTGTATTGTCGCTATTGGGCATTACCTGCACATCGCCATAAGCACTTATGGTTTTATATGGAAAGGCAGAAACTGAAGCCCACTGATTTCTGATGTTGAATCCAATTCTATAATCTCCTTCGGGAATAAAACCCGTATTGGCCGGATTGGTTAATAAAGGCGCATTAAAAAACTGAGAAAAATGAAGGTCTTGTGCAAATGCATTATTTGCAAACAAGAGGCTGCATGCTAAAAATATTCTTATCAGTTTGTTGGGTTTCATTATTACAACTTAAAGCTTATTATTCTTTTATCTTATTAAAGTTATGTCTCCCTTTTTTGTCGCTTTTGTACCATCTGTAAACTCAACACTTAAAGTATAAACATAAACATCCATTGGTTGTACAACACCTTTTACTTTTCCATCCCATCCTTTTGAAATGGTGTTGGACTCAAATACTTTTTGCCCCCACCGGTTCCAGATAATGAAAGTCATTTTACCAATTCCAAAACCTCTTACATACACCACACTGTTTTGATCACCGCTTAACGGTGTAAATGCATTGGGCACACCTACTACCGGTGTGATGAGTGCATCCACAGGTTTACACACAGTAGCCGGACATCCGGCAGCATTGTATGCAGTAAGGCATGCATTGAAAGTAGCTGTTTTATTGTATTGATGCGTTACCGGAAGCCTGGAATCGGTAAGCAATGAATCACCATCACCAAATACCCACTTAAAATTTACTGCATCTGCCGATGAAAGATTGCTAAATATCGTAGGTGTATTTTCCAATGGAGGACTTGGGCTCCAGCTAAAATCTGCCGTTGGTGCACCCATTACTGTAATGGTGAAACGGGCAGTATCGGTAAGATTGCAAGTGCTTGGATTATTGGCAACCAGCATAACATGATAAGTACCGGGAGCGGGATAAAGATGTGTAGGAGTAGAAGCCGTTGACAAAGGACTACCATCACCAAAATCCCAAATGAAGGTTTCGCCTGCAATAGAGTTATTGGTAAAAACAGCATCATAAGGTGCACAACCCAATGCCGGAGTTGAAAAAGCAGCTTTTACATTTGCCGCTACATTCAGTTGCACAATTAGCGAATCCGGTGCATTGCAATAAGTAAGATCATTCAACAACAGTTTTACATTATAAGTACCCGGGCTGGCATAACTATGATTTACAGAAACAAGTCCGGCAGTTACTTTGGGAGTACCATCGCCAAAATCCCAAGTAAAAGAGGCAGGGCCAAATGGATTACCCGGAGGTGCTGTTGATAGATTATTAAACTGATAATTAAAAGAAGTACAAGGCGGCAGTTTCACAGGCGTCATGGCAAGGTTGGCCTTTATATCGCCTGCTCTGATGGTAAGCCTTGATGTATCCCGCACATTACAAGTGGTAGGGTCAATCGCTATCAACATTACATTATATAAGCCTACTGCATTGTAAGTATGTGATGCTGATGGAACGGTTGTTGTTAATACAGGAGAGCCATCCCCAAAATGCCATTCATAAGATTGTGCATTCGCTACGGTGTCAGAAAAATCTACTGTCATAGGAATACAACCATAGGTTCGGGGCTCACCATTTATTGCAGATTTTAATCCTGCATGCACACCCGATAGGTTCATGGCAATTTTTACCATTGTAAGATTGCACCCGGCGCTGCTGGCATTGTTAATCGTAGCCCATGCTCCAGGTGTAGTTGGATAAGTAGGTCTTCCTGCTGGATCCAGATTACAATTACCACAAATGGCCTGATAAATAACACCGTTTCTATCAAACCGACTGGTGCCACCATCCACATGATCGGCACCAAAAGCTACGCTGTTATTTTCGCCAAAGAAACTACCAAACAACTGACCGGCTGCATCTTTCTTTAATACAAAGAAGTAAAAGTCTTTACCATCGGTTGTTGATTTTAATGCATCTGGCGTTACGGGTAATCCGGTAGTGCCGGCACTGGCATAAGGATTTGCTGTTGTATAGAAACCACCCCAGCCTGATATATAAACATTCTCACATCTGTCAACCAGAAATGCTACCATAGAAATATCCGGCGTAGCTGAGCCTTTACCAAAACAAGTGGAATACACATAGGCTGATAAATCGGGTTGCAGTTTTGCGATAAACTGTTTCCCTCCGGCATTACTGAAGGGAGCATTTACAACATTCCAGTTTCCGGTTGTTTGACCCATGATGTATGGAAAACCATTCAAATCAAACTGCACACCAAAAACCTGATCGGCACCACTGGTGCCAATAAAAGTGGAACGAATTAATGTAGTGCCGTTGTTATTTATTTGTGCAACAAAACCGTCAATAGGTGTACCGCTTCCACTGCTGTTGATAGCAGTACCCACAGTACCAGCATGGTTGCCGGGAAAATCGGCACTTTCTGTGCCGCCGCCAACATAGATATCTCCATTGGGAGCTAATGAAAGTACATAAGC
>JAKIZK010000144.1 GCA_022708055.1 Bacteroidota bacterium | reverse complement strand
CACCATTTACATTCAATCCACGGCGGCGGGGTTTTTGCAATTCCATCAGCTTATCGGCAAAGGGCAGGGCAGGTGCTACTTGTGCATATAGTTTTTCTTCCTGAAGCAATTGATATTGTTCGTTTTCTAAATTTCTTTTAAACAAAATATAATCCACCTGACCGTTACTATCCCATTTTTCAAAAGGAAATTTTTTCAAGTTGTTCAAATTTTCTGAAATTAGTTGCAGCAGTCTATTTCTTCTTTCGGGTGTATTGTAGTTATTGCCGGTCAGTCGGCCAAATGTGCTGCGTGAGGAGCCGGCTGCATAAAAGCGAAGGATGCTCGCTTTATCGGCATCGTATTGAATCATGGCATCGGCCATTTCGCTGGTTTGCAGGTAAAGGCCGGGGTTGGATTGCTGAGAAAAGGCGCTCATGTCAATACATTCAATAATAACAATCAGCAAAATGTATATTTTCCCGTTATTAAATAGTCGGCACATATCTTTCAATTTTTTTTGAAAAATATTGAATTAGTTTCTGAAAATGGATGAAATTTTGAGGACAAAATTGTATTACAAATACAGATATAAAAAGCTTTGTCTATTTGGGCAGATACTATTATCTTTGCCGCCCCAATTAGTTCTTTGTTACCCGCAAAAGCGGGACAAATGCCGGAAATGTAAAAACTTCCGGATAGTTTGGGAGACACAGTAAACCGGTATAAAAGCCTGGTAGAAAAGTCGTTAACACCAATAAATTTTTAAAAATGGCAAAAGAAATCAGCGGCTTTGTAAAGCTGCAGTGCAAAGGTGGTCAGGCCAATCCTGCCCCTCCAATCGGTCCGGCGCTGGGTTCCAAGGGTATCAATATCATGGAATTCTGCAAGCAGTTCAACGCAAGAACACAGGACAAGCAAGGAAAAGTACTTCCCGTATTAATTACTGTTTATTCTGACAAGAGTTTTGATTTTATCATCAAAACACCTCCTGCTGCTATTCAATTGATGGAAGCAGCAAAAATTCAGAAAGGTTCAAAGGAAAGTAACCGCAGCAAAGTAGGTAAAGTAAACTGGTCGCAGGTAGAAGCTATTGCAAAAGACAAAATGCCAGACCTTAATTGCTTTACTGTAGAAAGCGCCATGAAAATGGTAGCGGGTACGGCTCGCAGTATGGGACTTACTGTAGAAGGTAAAGCCCCCTGGGAAAATTAATTAACTGAACCTTTAAAAGAACTACAATGGCATTTGTAAGTAAAAAAAGAAAAGTTGCGAATACTAAAATAGACGCAAATAAAACATACTCGCTGAAAGAAGCTTCAGCACTGGTAAAAGAAATTAATACAACAAAGTTTGATGCTTCTGTTGACCTGCACATTCGTTTGGGTGTTGATCCTAAAAAAGCAGATCAAGCAATTCGTGGTACTGTTACACTTCCACATGGTACCGGTAAAACCAAAAAAGTTTTAGTGCTTTGCACACCTGACAAAGAAGCTGAAGCAAAAGCAGCCGGAGCCGATCATGTGGGTCTGGATGAATTTGTAACTAAGATAGAAGGCGGCTGGGTTGATGTAGATGTAATCATCGCTACCCCATCCGTAATGCCTAAGATTGGTAAACTGGGTAAGGTATTAGGCCCTCGCAACCTGATGCCCAATCCTAAAACCGGAACCGTAACCAACGATGTATCAGGTGCGGTAAATGATGTAAAGGGCGGTAAAATTGCTTTCAAAGTAGATAAAGTGGGTATTATCCACGCTTCTATCGGAAGAGTAAGTTTTGCTCCCGAAAAAATTGAAGCCAATAGTCAGGAATTACTCAATGCAATTATAAAAGCAAAACCATCATCCTCAAAAGGAACTTATCTCAGAGGAATCAGCATGGCTAGCAGCATGAGTCCCGGTATTGCTATTGACGCAAAAGCATTTGTACATTAATCAGGAGCGAAAACAACATTTAAAGAAAGTCAAAACAATATAAAATGACTAAAGATCAAAAAAACGAAGTAATAGAAGCGCTGAAAGAAAAATTCTCTCAGTACAACAACTTCTATGTTACCGATACAGAATCACTATCTGTAGAGCAGGTAGGAAAACTGCGTCGTGCTTGCTTTGATAAGCAAGTAGAAATGAAGGTGGCTAAAAACACCCTTATTAAAAAGGCGCTGGAATCATTGGACAGTGAAAAATATGCAGGAGTTTACGACTCATTGCATAAAGTAACGGCGCTGATGTTTTCCGAAAATCCGAAAGAACCTGCATTAATCATCAGCAGTTTTCGTAAAGACAGCAAGGGAGAAAGACCGGTTATGAAAGCTGCCTTTATTAATGGTGATGTGTATATGGGCGACAATAACCTGGTAACACTTACTAAGATCAAAACGAAGAACGAACTTATTGGCGAGGTTATCGGCTTGTTGCAATCACCTGCTAAGCGTGTTATCGCTGCATTGCTGCAAAATGCAGAAAAGAAAGCTGAAACAGCAACGGCAGAATAATTTGGATAATTATATTGTATTGATGTGTAAATAGCTCAGTACAGTTGAATAGTTATAAAATGAAGTAAACAGTTTTTTTAATCATCCGCCGGAGTCAAAAACATTGAAGGCGGGAAAAATTTAAACAAAATGGCAGACGTAAAAGCATTAGCAGAAAGCCTGGTAGGCTTAACAGTAAAAGAAGTACAAGAGCTGGCTGATTTCCTGAAAACCGAGTATGGCATTGAGCCTGCTGCAGCAGCAGTAGTAGTAAGTGGCGACGGTGGTGGCGGCGCAGCAGCAGCAGAAGAAAAAACTGCATTCAACGTAGTGTTGAAGAGTGGTGGAGCTTCTAAACTCAATGTAGTTAAGATTGTAAAAGACCTTACCGGTCTTGGACTGAAAGAAGCAAAAGACCTGGTAGATGGTGCGCCTAAGAATGTAAAAGAAGGTGTATCTAAAGCAGAAGCTGAAGACATAGCAGCTAAGCTGAAAGAAGCCGGTGCTGAAGTTGAGATTGCTTAATTTCTTTTCAGAAAATAGATTTCAAAACCCTTTGCGATAGGCAGAGGGTTTTTTTATTGAACTTGCAGATAGGGTGCTATTTTAAGAAACACTTCATCTGTAACAATCATAATTTTTTTTAAGTCCTCCGGTTTTGAAAATAAACCATGCTGCTCTCTATAAGCAACAATGGGGCGGGCAAGCTGATAGCGGATATAGGGATGTGTTTTCAGTTCATCTACAGAGGCTGTATTGATATTAATCTTCTTTACATTCGGGTCGGTTAGTTTTAAATAGGATTTAATTTTTTGAAAAGTAGAATCGGGCAAGCCATAGGTTTCTGCAATTTGGTTGATGTTGTGAAATCCGCCTAGTTTATCTCTGAAGTTAACGATACGCCAAGCAAGTTTACTTCCAATGCCGGGCAGCGAAATAAAATCGGATGTATCGGCCGTATTAATTTCAATGATTCTGTAAGTATTGCTATTAGATTTTGTTGTGTTGATTGGCTTATATATTGTTTCATTATTCGTAGTTGCATTATTGCTGATGCGGATGTGGGGAGCTATTCTTTCATACTCATTGGGAAAAAGACCGTAAATCTTTTTTACATCTTCAGGGGCTTTAAATCTGCCGCCTTTGTTCAGGTAGTTTTGAATGGTGTTAATGGTTTTATCTCTCAACCCCAGCTTTTTCCAGCCTTCCGGTGAAAGGGTATTGGGGTCAAACTCAAACAACTCACCTTTGGTGTTTACAAAACCGTTGTTTGTGTTTTTATCGTATTGATAATAGTTTGCATTGTTATCATCATAGCCATTTGAGAAATTATTTTTTGCGTCAGTACTTTTTAGTTCCAGATTTTTTACTGCGGTCATCCAGGCGGTATCAACGGGTTTTGCTTTTACATTGTTCTTTTTAAAAGCAACAGTAGGAGCCAGAAAAACAAGAACAATCAACGCAACTAAAACAAAAACCGCAATTTGTTCTTTTTTAGAAAAGCTAAGATAATCGGTTGCAAACTCTTTCCAATTCATAGCAATAAGGTAATACTTGTTGTAAGTTACGGAGTGTAATGTTCAATACAAACAGATGCGCAACGATTTTGACTTTTGTCAATTTAGGGGGATTGTGAGTTGGGATTCATGTGTAGTAAATGTAAAAAACAGGCAA
>JAKIZK010000143.1:4000-4262 GCA_022708055.1 Bacteroidota bacterium | reverse complement strand
CTACTACTTCAAATCTTGTTATTGATAAAACCTTAAACACGGGATCTATAGGATCCATTGGTTTTGCAACAGGTGCTCAATTGCTTAATAGTCTTTCATACAATTGTACTTCTGGTACGAGTACCACTTTAACACTTTCCTCTGATTTAACTCTTGCCGGCAACCTTACCATGACAGCCGGAAAAATTGATATTGGAGCCAATGATTTAAGCGTAACCGGAACAGCTACAAGTAGCAACTATTCTTATGTAATGACAAGCGG
>JAKIZK010000143.1:0-3990 GCA_022708055.1 Bacteroidota bacterium | reverse complement strand
AGATGTCAACGGTAGTCGCTTTGCGCCAATAGGAAACAGTACCTATAATGCGGTTACTGTTAACAATACAGATGGTTTAGATTGGAATTTAAGAGTAGAAGATGCTCTAGATGTAGATGATCCGCTATTTTCGGGCAATACCGTAAAAGCAGTACAAAGAGAATGGTTTGTAAATCCGGTAACTTATCCTACAACAACTAACTCTACAATTGTGTTTGAGTATAATGATGGTGATGCTACTCAGATAGGCGGTTCATATAATATTAATGCCAATGTACAGGTATGGAGAAAACAACCCGGTCCGCCAAATCCATTTAATTGGGTAGCATATTCTGGTACACAATTTCCCGGTGGTACACCGGGCAGCGATAGAACAGCGCAGGTTACAGGCTTTAACAGCTTTACAGGTTATTCATTTGCTATTTCAAATCTGGATGGGCCGCTTCCGGTTAAATTGATTGACTTTAAAGTACAAAAAATAAATAACGGATTGGCCAATCTTACCTGGGAGTTAGCAGCTTGTTGTTCAAATGCTGCAAAATTTGAAATTCAGAAATCCGGCGACAGCCGTTCATTTGTAAGCTTCGCTACGGTAAATGGCAGCGAAACCAATCGTTTCTATACATACAACGATGCTAGGCTTGGCGCAGGCATTACTTATTACCTTTTAAAGATGACAGATGTGGATGGTTCTGTTTCTTACAGCAAGGTGGTTGCCGTGGTCAATCAGGCCGATGGTTTTGTTATCACATCTTTATCGCCCAATCCTGCTACATCAGTTGCAAAGCTTTCCATCAGCAGTGCCAGAATGTTGCCCGTAAGTTTTGTTATCTACAATACCAATGGGGCAATTATAAAACGCTGGAGCTCGGTAATAGCTGAAGGCAATGCCGTTGTAGATGTAGAGGTAGCTCGTCTTCCGGCAGGTGTTTATACCATAATGGCCGTATCGGGCACTTCAAAAGCATCCATTCGTTTGGTCAAGCAATAACACATTTGAAAAACTCCATACATCAACCCTTCCTCATTTTTTTTTGAGGAAGGGTTTTTTTCGCCCCTTTATTACGTCACTCCGGCCTGCTCCTTTAGAGGCTTGACCCCTCTCACGTCACTGCGGGCTTGACCCGCAGTCTTTCCCTAAATCTCACACCCAACGCTCATCACCTTTACCCACTGCCTCTTCCTTCCCGTCACACCGGCCCCCGAGCCGGTGCCTCTCCCTCATTCCAAAAACGAATTATTAAAAAAGTCCCTGAATCAAGTTCAGGGAGACATTTCGTGAGTTTGTCGCATCCAATATTCACCACTCCCATTTCGTGCATTTCATTATTCCGCATCAATGCCAAATTTCTCTTACTCACAATGCTCATCGCCTTTACTCAATTCCCATCTTGCCCGTCACACCGGCCTGCTCCTTTGGAGGCCTTGATCCGGTGCCTTTCCCTCTTTCCCAAAACAAATTTTTAAAAAAGTCCCTGAATCAAGTTCAGGGAGACATTTCGTGAGTTTGTCACATACTACAATCCACTTCCATTTCGTGCATTTCATCATTCCGCATCAACGCCATATTTCTCTCACCCACAACGCCCATCACCTTTACGCACTGCCCCTCTTGCCCGTCACACCGGCCTTGAGCCGGTGCCTTTCCCATATTTCTATACCAAATGTTTGGAAAGCCCCTGAATCAAGTTCAGGGAGACATTTCGTGTGTTTGTCGCATACTACAATCCACTTCCATTTCGTGCATTTCATCATTCCGCATCAACGCCAAATTTCTCTTACCCACAACGTTCTTCGCCTTTACACACTGTTCCTTATGTCCAACCGCCGCTGAGATACACGCAATCCCCTCCACAGTAGGGGCGCATTGCGGAAAATATTTTGCTTTAGTAAACCGGGGTGGGCCAAAGCCAAATATTGAAAAAAACAAAACAACTTCCACTTAAACAAACCATGCTCATTCAACCCTCATTCGTAAACATACGAACCTCGTAATACTACGATAAAATAAAATAAATATTTCGTTTTTCTTGCAAGTGCTTTTACGGCTTATTACTTTAGCACTCACAACCCGGAAAACAACATCCGTACTTCCAGCTCCGCAGCAAAACCACTCCCAATCTCCAAAGATTTTTTTTTAGAAAAAAGCCACCATCCTTTCCAACTTCCTGTTGAACAACCGAACCATTTCGTCAACACCAATCTGTTCAATATGAAGCAAGTTTTAATCATCGTTACCTTGTTAGCCAGCATCACCGGCCAGTGCCAGTTTTTTGATGCAAGCAACAATCAGCTCAATGAAACAACCAACATCACTTCGGCTATCATTCACGATTCGGCTGCTGCCAATAGTAATAAAGAAAAAATAAAATTAAAAAACGACGGTCGCTGGCGGTTAGATAAAAATAAAATATGGACCGGTGGTTTGGTTATGCTTTCGGGTATGGCCAAAGGCTTCAATGAAACGCTTGAATTTAACTGGCATGGCTTTGCGGCTGTGTTTCCAAAAGCCAACCCACAATGGTTCTGGCCGCAAAAAAGTTTTAAGAATAAATACAAAGACGGCGATCCCGAAAAAGGAGCTAAGTTTCCGCTCTCCACTTCGGTATTGGTTTTCGCCACCGATCAGTATCACCTCAACAATTTAATACACCGTGCATCAATGACGGCTGCATTGGTTATTAAAATAGGCGAGGGCAAACGCCCTTTCAAGCAATATGTGTTTGATGCATTGTATTACACTGCAGCTTATCAGCTGGGTTTTGGAAGTGTGTATTATTATTTCAAAAGCAGGATGCCATAGACGGATGTTATATTAGTACTTATTTTACACTACAACGTTCTTCGGCTTTACGTACTGCCCCTTCCTTACGTCACACCGGCCTGCTCCTTTGGAGCCTTGAGCCGGAATCTTTCCTATTCAACCACGAAAAGCTAAAAAAGCCCCTGAATCAAGTTCAGGGGGACATTTCGGGTGTTTGCCGCATACTACAAACCACTTCCATTTCGTGCATTTCATTATCCCGCATCAACGCCATATTTCTTTCACCCACAACGCTCATCACCTTTACGCACTGCCCCTTAATTCCGTCACACCGGACTTGATCCGGTGCCTTTCTCTATTTTTTTCACACAATGTTCATAGCCTTTACGCACTGCCCCTTCTTTTCCGTCACACTGCCTGCTCCTTTGGAGCCTTGAGCCGGAATCTTTCCTTATTCAAACACGAAAAGTTAAAAAAGCCCTGAACTTGTTTCAGCGGGACATTTCGTGTGTTTGTCGCATCCAATATCCACCCCTTTCATTTCGTGTGGTTGTCACATGTTATTTCACCCAACCCATCACCGCACTCACTGCGGCTTCAAACATGTCTGTAGCAGTTTGCTGCTCTTTTATAAACTGATTATCTTTCAACGCACCCAATACCTGTTCCATCTCTTTATCCGTATCATACAACATCTGCCTGAAAGGATTACTGTAATCTTTGGCCCTTGTATCAGCAATGTTTTTTGTCATTTCTTTTTTAATTAGCAAAGCCTGTTTCAAGGTCTGAGAAAGCAGTTTTTGCGTAAACTGGGCCGCAGTGATGTTTAATACTTCCAACAGCGATGCAAATGCATGTTGAAATTTGTCTCTTGCATACAATTTGCTTTGCTTCATATAAAATTCATGCACGGCATCCCAGCTCTCAATCTTCCCGTTTTGTATCCGGCGCATCAATGCATGTAAAGCTGGGGCAGGTATCAGTTGTCCACCCACATTTTTCCATTCAGTTATTTCAGGTTTTACAGGCAATGCCTTCGCCAATTGCTGCCAGTTGTTTATTTTTCTTTCTTTAATCAGTTGTAGTAACTGAGAAATTCCATAATAAATAATTTGCTTTTTAAAATGATGATATGCATCGCCACATTTCAACAATACACATTTCCGGCTGCTGTTTTCAAAACCGGTAGCAGTTATTTCCAGTTGGTTGATTTCTTGACTGGCTTC
>JAKIZK010000142.1:359-4319 GCA_022708055.1 Bacteroidota bacterium | reverse complement strand
GCAAGAAGCAGCCTACTTTCATCAATATGCAAATTTGATTAAAGGAAAAAAGAATGAAAAAATTTCGCTGACAGTTTTAAGAGGTACCGACACCGTAACATCCGAATTAACACTGGATAAAAACGGAAAGATGGGTGTTGAAAGAAAGACACCTGAAGATTTAGGTTTTAAATTTGAAACAAAGAAATATACATTGCTTGAATCTATATCAGGTGGTTTTAGTGAGTGCTGGAATACATTGGGCATGCAAAAGCAAGCGAATCAGTAGGTAGTGTATTTAGTATTGGAGGTATATATCCCGGTGTGTGGGACTGGCATATTTTCTGGACGCTTACAGCCGTATTCAGTATTATACTTGCCTTTATGAATTTATTGCCTATTCCGGGATTGGATGGTGGTCATGCATTGTTTACTTTAATAGAAATGATAACAGGGCGTAAGCCAAGCGAAAAGTTTCTGGAGTACGCTCAAATAGTCGGTATGATATTATTATTTGGATTGATGGCATATGCATTGGGGCTGGATATTTTTAGAATGTTTAAGTAACAGTTGAGTAGTTGATTAGTTTATAAGTTGTGTGGTTGGTTGATTTTTATTGTTCAATCAATAATAAATATTGGGGTCGTTTGGTTTTGACAGCGTAGATCTTTGAAAGTGTAAGCATGTGCTGCGTTGCGTAATTAGCAGCTAAATCTGAATACGAAAAACACAAATGGCAATACACAGTATGCCATGGCTGCCTAATCAGTGATTAAGTAGTCATTTGGGCCGCCGGGCAGGTAGTTCTGTTACCACGCCCCGCCGCCGACTTAAAAACAAAACAGAATGCTGCAATAATAGGCTGTGCTTATTGCCCAAGACTATACAGCTAAGGAGTTTATCGGTTGTCAGTTTATCCAAAGGTTTTCCTTTGGTTCCAGTTAATTCCCGAAATCTAAAACGGAATAAACATGTAGAAAGCTTTTGAAGAATATGTTTGGACACCGGTTCGAATCCGGTCGCCTCCACCTAAACCATCTTTGCAATCGCAAGATGGTTTTTTTATTGTTGCATAACTGAACTGAGTAATTTTTCTTAATTTTTCAATCCCAAAACTGCTGCTTTCATGGATAACAGAGAAGATGAAAAACTAAATCCTATAGGTTCGCTTATTGGTTCATACAGGTCACGAAGTGCTGCACCAGCCTTTGATGTATTGCGTCCCTGGAAAGCCATATCCTCAAATAATATTTATATCATTTATCTCTCCATTTTATTGTTTGCGTTTTATGCTTTTTCCCGCCATGGTTTTAATGGTATTGCTTTATCCACTTCGCTTATTGCCAGTGTGCCGGTAGGAGTGGCAATCGCTTTTTTTGAAACACAATCGCAGGAATATAGAAGAAAACACAGGCGAAATAGTTTTTGGATTTACTTGGTCTATCGCACTTTCCGGCTTGTGTTTTGGTTTATGACCTTGTTCTTTTTTATCATGCTACTGGTTATGTGGTTGAAAATAAATACTTATGAAACCATCTTTCCACACAGATTGTATGATTTCTTTGGAACCAGAAAATTATTTGAATTTTTGGGACTTGCATTAATCATTTCGCTGGTGTCCAATTTTATGGATGAGTTACACCGAAAGCTGGGAAGAGATGCGATTTATAATCTTGTTTTAGGAAAATATCATCGGGTAAAACAGGAAGAAAGAATTTTTATGTTTATTGACCTCAATCATTCTACAGATATTGCAGAAGCAATGGGGGAGATGAAATACAGCCATTTCTTACAGGATTATTTTTACGACATCAGCGAGCCTATTGCCCGGTATTTTGGAAGCATATATCAATACGTAGGCGATGAAGCGGTTGTAACCTGGCCTTTTCAGAAAGGAATTAAATTTTCAGTTTGCCTGCGTTGTTTTTTTGCAATACAAAAGCAAATAAAAAGATATCAAAATTATTATGAGAAAACCTATGGCATGGTGCCTGCTTTTAAAGCATCAATTCATGGGGGTACAGTCGTAGTTTCGGAAGTAGGAAAATATAAATCAGAAATTGCTTATCATGGTGATGTATTAAATACGACAGCCCGCATGTTGGGCAAGTGTCATGAACTGGAATCTGAGTTATTGGTTTCTGCCGCCATTATATCACAGGTTGAGTTGCCCAAATACCTGAATGCCGATGAGATGGGCTCATTTCAACTGAGAGGAAAGCAACAGGATGTGGGTATCTTTTCTGTTTATATGAACACAGATAAATTAGCTGTAAGCCGGAAAAAATTACTGCTATTTAAGAAAAAGAAACAAAGCAAAAAATGAATCAACCTCTGAAACGGGTATTATCAGAAGCCATTGGGCAACCGGTTTTACGCTGAGATGTACAAGACGAGAAAGTAATAACTGCCAATAAGATGGTGGCAAAAATTAAGAATTTGTTTTTCATATCAAAGGAATTTTTGTGTAATAAGCATTATTAAACGCAAATTTGTACAGATTATTTTGTATTTCAAAGATAAAAAATAATAGTTTCGGTATCAGGTAAATTATTTTTTAGAGTCTTTACTGTATATCTTTGTCCGGCTCGATTTCAAACGAATTAAAAATAAAGTCTTTTTCATTCACACTCAATTACTAAGAGTAAACTACTAAACCCAATGTTACAGCTTAAAAAGCCCCTTGCATTTATTGATTTGGAAACCACCGGAATTAATCTTGGCATTGACCGGATTGTAGAAATAGCCATTGTAAAGATTATGGCCGATGGTACAAAGAACGTAAAACGAAAATTAGTAAACCCCGAAATGCCGATACCTAAAGCAGCCAGTGATGTACATGGAATAACAGATGATATGGTAAAAGATGCACCTACCTTCAAGCAGGTGGCACCTGAGCTTAAACAAATGCTGGATGGCTGCGATCTTGCAGGCTTTAATTCAAACCGGTTTGATATTCCTTTGTTGATGGAGGAATTTCTAAGAGTAGCGATTGATTTTGATATGAAAAACAGAAAGCTGGTTGATGTACAAAACATTTATCACAAACTGGAACCTCGTACCTTGAGTGCGGCTTATAAATTTTATTGCAATAAAAACCTGGATGGTGCACATAGTGCAGAAGTGGATGCAACTGCTACTTACGACATTTTACAAGCGCAGACAGAAAAATACAAGGAGCTGGGCAATACGGTAGATTCCATATTAAAATATATTGGAGATGATCAGGTGGTGGATTTTGCCCGTCGTTTTGTAATGGAGAATGGTGTGGAAGTATTCAACTTCGGAAAACATAAAGGCCGCCCGGTTGCAGAGGTATTAAAAGCAGAGCCACAATATTACGATTGGATGATGAAAGGCGATTTTCCACAACACACCAAACAAAAACTGACTGAAATCTTTACCCGCACCATGCTGTTGAAAAAGAATTAATGCCGTTTTTTGCGTTCATAAGTTTTAACGGATTATCAATTCTTTAAATCGTATTTTCGGGGTTACCGATGGAGAAACTGGTCGTCATACCTACCTACAACGAAAAGGAAAACATAAGTAATATTCTGCATGCAGTTTTTGCTTTGCAGGAAAATTTCCATGTATTGGTAATTGATGATGGCTCGCCCGATGGAACTGCCCAAATCGTAAAAGAACATCAATCAAAGTTCAATGGTCAATTGCATTTGGAAGAAAGAAAAGGGAAATCTGGTTTAGGTACTGCTTATATTCACGGGTTCAAATGGGCAATAGCCAAAGGTTATCAATTCATTTTTGAAATGGATGCCGATTTTTCTCACAATCCTGCTGACCTCTCACGATTATATCAGGCTTGCAAACAAGATGGAGCCGATCTGGCTATAGGCTCACGTTATGTAAAAGGTGGTGGAGTGGTAAACTGGCCTGCCAATCGTATCGCTTTATCAAAAGGCGCTTCATTATACACAAGAATGATTACATGGATGCCGGTAAAAGATCCAACTGCCGGAT
>JAKIZK010000142.1:0-285 GCA_022708055.1 Bacteroidota bacterium | reverse complement strand
AAATGAAATTTGCAGCATGGAAACTTGGTTTTAAAATTAAAGAAGTCCCCATCACTTTTCAAGACAGAACCGAAGGTGTTTCTAAAATGAATAAGAGCATTGTCAAAGAAGGAATTTTGGGGGTTTTAAAACTTCGCTGGTATTCGCTTTTCAATAATTACCGTAAGCAGGTGGCAAATACCGGAAAGCAAATGGAACAAGTGGCCAACAACGAAACAGTTGCCGAATAAATAATCTTTAGTTTTAGTCAGTTTAGTTTTTATAGATTGCAAAGTCTATGAAGAA
>JAKIZK010000141.1 GCA_022708055.1 Bacteroidota bacterium | reverse complement strand
ATAAAAGAAGCCATGGTGCAAAAGCATATTCCTTATATAGAAGAAGCCGGGAAAAAAGGAGTACAGATACTTTGCTTTCAGGAAATATTTAATACACCCTATTTCTGCCCCGGTCAGGATAAAGCGTGGTACGAAAGTGCTGAAACCATACCCGGCCCCACGGTAGAACGAATGCAGGAATATGCAAAGAAATATAATATGGTGATGATAGTGCCCATGTATGAAAAAGAACAACCCGGCGTGTTGTACAATACTGCTGCAGTCATAGATGCCGATGGCACTTACCTGGGCAAATACAGAAAAAATCATATTCCACACACATCGGGTTTTTGGGAGAAATTTTTCTTTAAACCGGGCAATCTGGGTTATCCGGTATTTCAAACAAAATATGCGAAAGTGGGTGTGTACATCTGCTACGATCGTCATTTTCCCGATGGGGCCCGTTGCCTGGGATTAAATGGAGCAGAGATAGTTTACAATCCATCTGCAACGGTTGCCGGCTTGTCGCAGTACCTTTGGAAACTGGAGCAGCCGGCTCATGCTGTGGCCAATGGCTATTTTATGGGTTGCATCAATCGTGTGGGACACGAGAAGCCCTGGAACCTAGGCAAGTTTTACGGCAGCAGCTATTTTGTAGATCCTCGTGGTCAAATTTTTGCACAGGCATCAGAAGATAACGATGAATTATTAATTGCAGATTTTGATTTGGATGAAATAGAAAAAATAAGAGCTACCTGGCAGTTTTTTAGAGATAGAAGACCGGAGACCTACGGAAAATTGGTAGAACTATAATTTGAAGTGAAGTAATTAAGTTTTGGGCGACTTCATTTTTATTAAAAACTTTTTGTATCCAAACAACGATCATGATAAAGAACAACCGACTTTCAAAGGATCAATACGATGAAAATTTTGCAGATATTCATCCGCCATTCGAAAACATAACGGCGGCACAGGTGGAGGCCAGCCGTTGTTTGTTCTGCTACGACGCCCCCTGTACCAAAAGCTGTCCCACCAGTATTGATGTGCCCAAATTCATCAAACAAATTGTAACCGACAATGTAAAGGGTTCTGCACACACCATTTTTTCATCAAACATAATGGGAGCAGGTTGCAGCAAAGTGTGTCCCGTTGAAAAATTGTGTGAAGGCAGTTGTGTGTTTAATTTATTGGAAGAGCCGCCCATACCTATTGCAAAGCTGCAACGATACAGTACGGAAAAAGCAATGGAAAATAATTGGCAGTTATTTCAGCGCAAACCTTCAGTTGGAAAAAAGGTGGCCATAGTAGGTGCCGGCCCTGCAGGATTAAGCTGCGCTCATGTACTATCACGTGCAGGCGTTGACGTTACCATTTTTGAAAAAGAAAGCAAAGGCGGCGGGTTGATGACTTATGGTATTGCCGCATATAAAGTAACGCCACAGTTTTGTGAAGATGAGGTAAATTATATTCTTTCACTGGGCGGTATAGAAATAAAGTATAATCATGAAATAGGTAAAGAAATTACATTAAGTAAACTTAAAAAAGATTATGATGCTGTATTTCTGGCCTGGGGTGTAGGTGTAGCCCGTCAGTTAGAAATACCGGGAGAAAAATTAGAAGGCGTAGTAGATGCCATTTCGTTTATATACGATTTGCGCTCCAAAGGATTTTCATCAGTTCCGGTGGGTGATAAAGTAGCTGTAATAGGCATGGGCATGACGGCGATTGATGCTGCCACACAAGCGAAGCGGCTGGGTGCAAAAGAGGTAACTATGGTTTATAGAAGAACAGAAGCAGAAAAACCTTGTACCGATGTGGAGTTGGACATAGCCAAATTAGATGGTTGTAAAATCATTTGGCTGGCTGCACCACAAAAAATAAAGGGCAGTGAAGGAAAAGTAAAACAACTGGTATGCAGCAAAATGAAATTGGGTGAGCCTGATGCCAGCGGTAGAAAAAGTCCGGTAGATACGGGAGAAACATTTGTACTGGATGTAGATATGGTAATAAAAGCAGCAGGGCAAGTGCCATTTGAGAAACTTGTAAAAAAATCAAACCTGGATAATAAAAACGGAAAAATTGTTGTGAAAGAAAATTGTGCAACAAATATAAAAGGTGTTTTTGCCGGTGGCGATGCGGTGAATGGCGGAAAAGAAGTAGTGGATGCAGCACAGGCCGGAAAAATAGGTGCAAAGGCAATAATTGAATATTTAAAATTATAAATCAGGATATGAGGTTCGAATAGTGTTGGTGGCCCAAATGGATTAAAAATGTAAAGGTGAAATGTGAAAATGAAATCTTTGCATCAACCCCATCGGGGCGGCAGTTTGGTAGCAATGGATTGATTCCGTTGCAAAAGAATGATGAAGTAGATTATTTGAGAGCCCCATCGGGGCGACATTTTGGTAGCAATGGATTGATTCCGTTGCAAAAGAATGATGAAGTAGATTATTTAAAAGCCCCATCGGGGCGGCAGTTTGGTAGCAAAGGATTGAATCCGTTGCAAAAGAATGATGAAGTAGATTATTTAATAGCCCCATAGGGGCGGCATTTTGGTAGCAATGGATTGATTCCGTTGCAAAAGAATGATGAAGTAGATTATTTGAGAGCCCCATAGGGGCGGCAGTTTGGTAGCAATGGATTGATTCCGGTGTAAACGAATGATGAAGTAGATTATTTGAAAGCCCCATAGGGGCGGCAGTTTGGTAGCAATGGATTGATTCCGTTGCAAAAGAATGATGAAGTAGATTATTTGAAAGCCCCATCGGGGCGGCAGTTTGGTAGCAATGGATTTTATTCGTGAAGATGAAAATTGATGAACAGAATTACAGAACGATGAACGGAGCGTCGCAACGAAGATCATCTGTGTTAATATAGCTGGTTAAATAAAAATATTATGGCAAACATTTCTTCTAATTTTCTTGGCATTAAATCGCCCAATCCTTTTTGGTTGGCGAGTGCCCCACCTACCGACAAAAAATATAATGTGCTTCGTGCATTTGAAGCCGGATGGGGTGGCGTGGTGTGGAAAACGCTGGGCTCGCAGGTGAAAAATGTTTCGTCAAGATATTCGGCAGTAAATTTTGGTGCAAAAAAAATGATGGGCTTTAATAATATTGAACTCATCAGCGACCGGCCACTCGATATCAATCTCAAAGAGATAAAAGAATGTCTGAAACTTTTTCCCGATCGTGCCATGATTGTTTCGCTAATGGCTGACAACGACCGTAAGAGTTGGCATGAGCTGATAAAAAAAGTAGAAGACACAGGGGCACATGGACTGGAATTAAACTTTGGTTGTCCGCATGGTATGACGGAAAGAGGAATGGGTGCGGCCGTAGGTCAGGATCCGGAGATTGCCTGCATGGTAGTAGAATGGGTAATGGAGGTGGCCACCATTCCGGTAATTACAAAACTTACACCCAATGTACATTCGGTAGTACCCACCGGCCGCTCGGTAGTAATGGCCGGCACAAATGCCCTATCGTTAATTAACACGATTCAATCGGTAACGGGTGTTGATCTGGATACATTTGTTCCCAATCCTTATGTTGCAGGCAAATCGGTATTTGGTGGTTATTGCGGACCTGCAGTAAAACCTATTGCACTAAAAATGCTGACTACTATTGCACAAGATGAAATGACCGGCAAAATGCCCATCAGCGGAATAGGTGGCGTAAGTACATGGAAGGATGCAGTAGAGTTTATGTTGCTTGGTGCCAGCAATGTGCAGGTATGTACGGCTGCTATGAAATATGGTTTTCGAATCATTGAAGACCTTTGCGAGGGGCTCAACAACTGGATGGATGAGAAAGGATTCAACACGTTGAATGATTTCATTGGCAAATCAGTGCCCACCGTTACACATTGGGAAGATCTGGACATTAACTATCACCACGTTGCCGACATCAATCAGGATAAATGTATTCATTGCGGTCTTTGTCATATAGCCTGTGAAGACACATCGCATCAGGCTATAAAACTTACTTATGGCATGCTGGTATGCCCGGTAGAAAAATGTATAACGATGAAAGAGCAAAGAGTAGCACCGGAATACGTGAACTGGATAGAATGGCAAAAGCGGGGCTTACCATTGAATGATCATTAGAAATGATAACAATGTAACTGGTGTCCCGTGCATTGCAAATTGCACGTTGCAAACTTGTTTTGATATTCATTTCATTCGGTATCGGGAAGGAATAATCTCTCCTTTTCTTAGTTTTTTGCTTGATTCAAGTAACAAAAAAAGCAACCAAAAAACTGATTGCTTAATTGTCGGGTAGATCCCGATACAAATCGGGACGACCCTTGATACATGTTGCGTGTTTCCTCGCAAAAAAAAGTCGGGTGGACTGGATTCGAACCAGCGACCCCTTGCACCCCATGCAAGTGCG
>JAKIZK010000140.1 GCA_022708055.1 Bacteroidota bacterium | reverse complement strand
ATAAAGGCCACAACTCCTAATTTATTCTCTCAACATTTTAAAGACCATGCACCCGATGTTGTAGAAAAATTTATTGAACAACAACACAACTTTAAAAGTGAAAATCTCGTTTCCTATTATATGGCAATGATGAACCGGCCTGACAGAACGAGTGTGTTGAAAGCAGCTGATTTTCCTGTACTTTTTATCATGGGAAAATACGATAGTGCCGCACCATTAAATGATATGTTGCAACAGTGTCATCTGCCTCAAAAATCGTACATTCACATCCTCCAAAATACAGGTCATTTGGGGATGATAGAAGAGAAGGAAAAAAGTGTGGCAATTTTGGATAGATTTTTGTGGGAAAACAGAGTCCTTAAAAATCTTATATAACTATTACGTTACCCGGCCATGAAGAAAATTATTTTCATAATATCTCTTTTTATTATTTCAATCAACAGCTCATTTGGTGCACATATAAAGGGTGGATTTTTTAATTATGAATATCTGGGACCCGGAAGCGGAACAAATTTGAGATATAGGATTACGCTTACCGTTTATATGATTTGTGATCCAAATCCCGGACAGCTTTCGAATCCAATTAATTTCAGCATCTTCAATGCGGGTAATAATACATTTATTCAAAACGCAAGTGTAAATATTACTCAACAATATAATTTAGCAAAAACACAAGATGAAATTTGTATCACAGGCGATCAGACCGGTTGTTACTATACAGTTGTAATTTATGATTTAGCATCAATAGAACTGCCGGCTACACCATCGGGGTATATTGTTGCATATCAGCGTTGTTGCAGAATTGCAGGAATAAACAACATTGTATCAAGCGGATCGGTTGGAAATACATTCGCAATTACTATCCCCGGTACTGCTTCCGGATTTGAAACCAACAGTAGTCCTGCATTTGCAATTAATGATACTGCTGTTGTATGTGCGGGCAGTTATTTCCAATACTCCTTTAAAGCAACTGACAAAGATGCTGACTCACTTGCTTATTCATTTTGCAGCGCATATCAAGGAGCCTCGCAGGGAGATCCTTCACCAGCAACTGCTTCTAATCCTCCATATAGCAGCGTCCCATACCAGTCTCCTTTTACTGGATTTAGCCCAATGGGTTTTGGCGTTACCATTAACCCGCTCACGGGTCTTATCAGCGGAGTAGCTCCGGCTGCTACCGGTGAATATGTAGTATGTGTATGTGTAAACGAGTATAGAAATGGTATTTTGATAGGAACAACCAGAAAAGAATTGCATATACGAGTTGGTGACTGTAATCCATTAACGGCCTTACTAAACCCAAGGCCCACTTTTTGTGAAGGGATAATACCTGCTATAGTAAGTTTTCAAAATGATGCAACGGGTAACCCGCCTGGTGTTGAGTATGTATGGGAATTTGGAGATCCTGCAAGTGGTGCATTAAATACTTCAACACTTCCTTCTCCTACGCATACTTATGCTGATACAGGCACTTATACCATCAAACTAAAAGTTTCACTTTCGGGTGGCATGTGTTCAGATAGTACAACATTAAAGTTAAAAGTCTATCCAGGTTTCTTTCCCGGTTTTGTTTACAACGGAAGTTGTTTTACAAATCCCTATCAGTTTACAGATACTACTAAAACTACTTATGGTGCCGTATCCGCTTGGAGCTGGAATTTTGGAGACCTTTCTACCCTGGCAGATACATCTCATATTTTTAATCCTCAATGGACTTATCCTTCGCCGAGTACAAAAACAGTAACCCTCATTGTAGCTAACAGCAAAGGCTGTGTTGACACGCTTGTGAAAACAGTAGATATTATAGACAAACCAACTATTGCTGTTGCTTTTAATGATACGTTGATCTGTATTCCGGATGCGGTGCAATTAAATGCAACCGGTACGGGTTCTTTTAGCTGGACACCTTTGGTAAATATAGTAGGGGCCAATACGGCAACTCCAACAGTTAACCCCACAGCAGATACCTGGTATTATGTAAAGCTTACCGATAATGGATGCGAAAACAACGACTCGGTGCATGTGCGGGTTGTAAGTGGCGTTACATTAAGAGCCGGTGCCGATACTACGATTTGTTTAACAGACAATGCACAACTGTCTGCAACCGGTAATGCATTATCATATCAATGGACGCCGGCAGCCACACTGAATAATCCAAATATTGCCAACCCCATGGCAACACCCGTATCAGCCTTAACTACTTATACAGTTACTGGCTTTATTGGCAGTTGTTCTACTACTGATGATGTAATTGTAGCTACAGTTCCCTACCCTGTTGCATTAGCAGGTCCCGATCAAACGATTTGCTACAATACTTCGGCACAACTCAATGCGGTGCATGATGGATCTTCATTTTTCTGGACCCCAACAAATTATTTAGATAATCCCAATATCTTAAACCCTGTAGCAACACCGCCCCGTACTACAACTTATGTTTTAAGTTCATTTGATACTAAAGGTTGCCCGAAACCCGGAAGAGATACAATCGTGGTAAGGGTAAATCCAAAAGTAATTGCGTATGCAGGTAAAGATACAGTGGTGGTGGTAGGTCAGCCGCTGCAATTGCAAGCATCCGGAGGTAGCTCTTACGTTTGGAGCCCGACTACCGGGCTTAATAACCCTAATATTTCAAATCCGGTGGGCACTTACACAAATAACATGGACAGCATACAATATAAAGTAGTAGTAGCCGATGATATTGGTTGTGCTGATTCTGCATTTGTAAAAGTGGTGGTGTACAAAGTGCTACCAACAGTATTTGTACCAACAGCCTTTACACCCAATAACGACGGTTTAAATGATGTAGTGGCACCCATCATGGTGGGCATACAAAAATTAAATTATTTTAGTATCTATAACCGCTGGGGCGAATTGGTATTTACCACTACGCAAAATAAAAAAGGATGGGACGGCACCATTGGTGGACGGCTGCAAAACACAGGTGTTTTTGTATGGATGGTAAGCGCCGAAGACTATAGCGGACAAAAAATATTTTTGAAAGGAACAGTGACCTTGATACGGTAAAAGTTGAAAAATATTTGAATAGACAAATCAATTAATCAACCAACTAACCAATCCATCATTTGAAAAAAATTGTATTCATAACCGGGGCTACAGCAGGATTTGGCGAAGCCTGTGCATATAAGTTTGCAGCCAACGGTTATGATGTAATTATCAATGGCAGAAGAAAAGAAAGACTGCATACACTGGCGAATGCATTGGAAAAAAAATTCAACATCGCAGTTTTTCAATTAGCTTTTGATGTACAGGATGAAAAAGCGGTGACTGAAGCCATCGCTCAACTTCCCGTTGAATGGAAAAATATTGATGTGCTTGTCAATAATGCCGGCCTGGCACTGGGTCGCGATTTTTTTGAAGAAGCCAATACTCAGGACTGGAACACCATGATAGATACGAATATAAAAGGATTACTTTATGTAGGTAAAGCGGTGGCAGCATGCATGACAGAGAGAAAAAAAGGACATATCATCAATATGGGATCGGTAGCCGGCAAACAATTATATGAAAAAGGAAATGTGTATTGTGCAACAAAGTATGCCGTAGATGCCATCACACAAGGCATGCGCATTGATTTATTAAGACATGGCATAAAAGTGACGGCTATCAATCCGGGCGCTGCCGAAACAGAATTTTCAGTTGTACGTTTTAAAGGAGATGAAGAAACTGCCAAAAAAATTTATGACGGACTAAAACCGCTTTCGGCAGATGATGTTGCCGATGTGGTTTATTACTGTACCACATTACCAGCACACGTTTGTATCAACGATCTTACGATTACTTGCCTGCAACAAGCCAATGCTGTTTTCTTTAACAGGCAAGCCTGATGAGCTGTGCTTGATCAAAATCAACTTTAGAATTATATTACCTGAAACATAGCATTTAAAAAAAGAGAAATCGTACACTGGCCTGAATATTGCCGTATTTTCCCGAAGCAATTATCCTAAAATAGAAATATTTCTTACCGATAATTATTTCGTTGAAAAACTGCATAATATATTTATACCCAAGCACCATCCCTGAAAAGACCGTTATGAAAAAACCCTTTCTTTTATTTTCATTCTTTTTATGCGTTACCTGTTGTCAATCAATTTTTGCTCAGGATGTAATTCGGTTACAAACTTGCAACAATGAAATGATAAGCAAACAAGTGGACAGTTTGAAAAAAGAATATGGAGGTCAGGGTTTTAGTCTTTTAAAAGAAGCTTCCATTAGTATGGAAAGTGAATTTGAAATGCCGGTGATCGTTCCACTTACCGAAGGAAGCTGGTATCAGTTTGTTTTTATTGGAGACATTTCTTCCAAATTATATGAAGTGAGAATGTATGATTGGCAGGAAAGGATGGTTATTTTCCGTCAGAAGAAATGGGGAGACGTAGATGGTAATG
>JAKIZK010000013.1:295-38596 GCA_022708055.1 Bacteroidota bacterium | reverse complement strand
TTTATAGAAGCACACAAAAGATATTTTCAGCCCCAGTGGGGCGACAGTTTGGTAAATTTATAGAAGCACACAAAAGATATTTTCAGCCCCAGCGGGGCGACAGTTTGGTAAATTTATAGAAGCACACAAAAGATATTTTCAGCCCCAGCGGGGCGACAGTTTGGTAAATTTATAGACGCACACAAAAGACGTTTTCAGCCCCAGCGGGGCGACAGTTTGGCTTCCACAAATGTTCGTCTTCATTTACCATTTGTTTAATCATAAAATTCAAACAAATATTTATTATCGTATTCGATCTCAAAATCTGTCAACCATTTCAAATATTCTTCTTTGAAGGTATTTATTTTGTGGTGCTCCTCCTGCCCCATAATATATTTGATAATTCTATCTCTTTCATCCCGAGAATGTGAAAATGCACCAAACCCTGATTGCCATTGAAATGTTCCCTGAACAAATCTTTGTTCATTTATCCATCTGCTACTATTTGCTTTAATTTTCCCAACCATATCGGAAATACTTACCACTACAGGCATACCAAAAAAAACATGTACATGGTCTTTCCAGCCTCCAACGGATAACGACTTGGCGCCAATTGAATTGACAATACCTGCTATATATTGATGTAATTGATCTCTCCATTTGGAGGTTATTAGGTTTTCTCTTCCTTTAACTGCGAATACTGCATGTATAGATATTTGTGAATATGTATTGGCCATAAAAAAATTTTGTTTAAGAAAGTTTATTAAATCTAAAAATTTTTTGCATTATTATCATCCTTTTATTTTGAATGCCATAATGCAAACATAATGTCGCTCCTTCGGGGCTGTGGGATTTTTGGATCATTTTCCTTCTACCAAAATGGCGCCCTCATGGGGCTGGGGAATTATTGAATCATTTTCCTTCTACCAAAATGGCGCACCGATGGGGGCTACCAAACTGTCGACCCTACGGGGCTGGGTGCTTGATACATTGAATTTTTGCTACCAGAATGTCGACCCTACGGGGCTGGGTGCTTGATACATTTAATTTCTGCTACCAGAATGCCGCCCCGATGGGGCTGGGTGTTCTTTGCCATGAATTCCTTTTACCAAAATGCCGCCCCGATGGGGCCACCATAATGACGCCCCTACAGGGCTACCAAACTGCCGTACCGATGGGGCTGCGGGATTAAAATTTCTTATTGCTTAATCAGCTTTTTTGCTTCATCAACCAAGCATTGTATATGTTGCATTAATGGATCCTGCATTTCTGGCTTCACAATGATTGTTAATTCGGCTTTGCCGGTTGTGGTAAATACAATTCGATTTATTTTTTGTGTGGCAAGCTTATTTAAATTGGTTTGCGTGGCTGCTGTGTTTTTAAAAATAAAATGAAATAACCCTTCACAGTTCATTGTGCCACCATTGCGAATGGTCAATTTTGTTTTAGTTCCTTCAAAAAAAATAAAGGCGGTTGAATTATTGTCAAAACAAACCTCTCTGCCCGTTAATGCAAATAATAAATCCACTTCGGGTGTTGTAGCATCTATCGTTACCGCCCCACCTGATAAACTTAAAAAGCCGGTTGATAGTTTTATTTCTTTTGTAAAAGGATCCGTTTCGCTATGAAGTTTACAATGGACAACCGCAGTATCCTGAGCCAGCAGGCTGAATGGCGCCAGCATCCATAACAATAATATTCTGACCATAATAATATAATTGTGCAAGAAAGATTGTTTTGGGTGCGGATTCGTTGCACACGTGGCGCTACATTGCATTTTTTCTAAAACGGGTTTTTACAACCTCCAGTTGCTCCCTTGTCATATTAGAAGTTTTTCTGAGTACAGAAAGAAAATACAATACTTCATTTTCAGCAGCAGGGCATCCGGTATTATCTCCCGAAAGTGTTTGTGTGCCCACTTGCTTCATTCGAGAATCAGCCAATAATTTTCCTTCAGCATCAAAAACCAGCCAGTATGGAATACCCTGATCTTTACCGCCGTATTTATTCCGCATTTCATCTGCCCCTTCATTTTCAAGGTCCTTTTTATCGGGCGACTCGTCCACGGTAAGATGCGTAATTACATAATTGTCATCAAAGAATTTTTTGCAGCTTGCATCATTCATACTGGTATCCATACGATGACACCAGCCGCACCAGGAAGCATGAAACATCAGAAACACATTTTTCTTTTCTTTTTTTGCTTTTGCATAAGCTTCGTTCATTACCGTTGTTGCCGAAGGTGTTTGTGCCTGCATCATTACGCTGAGCAATATTGAAAGCAAAGTCAATCCGAATTTCGTTTTCATAAAGATTAATTGATTGTTTTAAAGTCTTACTGCAGTACCTGTTGCTATTACCATCAACATACTGCCGCCACTGCCTATGGTTTCAAAGTCGAGATCGACACCTACGATACCATTGGCACCCAGTGCCTGCGCTTTTTCAGATAGCTCACGCAGCGCATCTTCTTTTGCCTGCTCCAATACTTTTTCATAGGTTTTACTTCTGCCGCCAAACACATCGCGAAGTCCTGCAAAAATGTCTTTAAAAAGATTGGCGCCAATGATGCTTTGTGCATTAATAACACCCAGATACTCTTGTACCGGGCGGCCATCTACCGAACTGGTGGTTGTAATTAACATGATTTATTGTTTTTTTAATTTTTCAAAAATAGTTTTTAATAACGTATGCTCCTCCACCGTTGCCTGTTGTGAGGCCTCTTGGATGTATTTTATTCTGTTGTCAGTATCCGGATGGCTTGCCAATACTTCGGGCAAGGAACTACCACCTGATTCTTTTAAATGCTCAAATAAATGACGGAATCCGGCAGGATCAATTTTTCTTTTTACCAATATTGAAAGGCCATCCATATCTGCTTCTTTCTCAAGACTGCGGGAATATTTCAAGTTCTTTAAATTGTCGGCATGATGCGCCAAAACACCGGCCACCGATCCCATTTTACCAAAAAGCAAACTGATAAATATTTTGGAACCCATGCTTCTAAAAATGGATTTGGTAGCATGTTTATTTTGAATATGTGTAAACTCATGACTGAGTAAGGCTGCCAGTTCGGGATAGGTTTCCAGTTTGTTTAAGAGAGCTTTGTACACCACTATTCGGCCGCCGGGCAGTGCAAAGGCATTTACTACAGGCTCGTCCACCACAGCAATACGAATTTGATAAGGAGGGCTTATCTGCATGGACTTAAAAAAATCATTAAGTACCGCTGATGCTGCCGTATCTTCCTTTTCATTTACAGCGAGTGCATCATAAACTGCATCGCCCAACTGTTGCTCCGTTTTCACCGAAACTTTTGAAGCCAGTTTTTCTGACAACCAAGGCACTATGAGCATATACAACAAATACAGAACACCCAGCAATGCTATGGTGAGTAAAATATTTCTGATCCACTCCTTTCCCCTGCTTTTTTGATGCCAGGGTTTTTGTTGTTCTGCTTTTAATGATTGCAAATACTGATAAGCGCCATTGCCATCGATAACCAATTCGCCGGGCAATGAGGCATGTCGCATACGAGTGGTCTGGCTTGCAAAATCAAAATGCGTATTCAGTTCTTTCGTTTGCCATTCAATTACCTGATTGGCACCATTTGCATTTTGAAATCCAATGCTTATTTTTTTGTCAAATAAAAGAACGGTACAATCTACACCCATAGCACCCGGGGCCGAATAAACTCCAAAAAAACTTTTCATGCTTTTTTAATAAAATGGGAATAGTGATACAAAATTAATCAAACCGCTGTGCTCATCATTTGCATTGCGTATGTAAAGATAATTGTTGTATGGAAATCGTTTTTGTTAAATGAAAGGAAAACAAAATCTTTGCAGCCGCATGGTACAAGCTTATAATTTTTTAGCCTCTTGGCAATTGTTTCCCGAAAAAGGAAAATATGAATATGGTGACAGGCCCAAGAGTGGTATTTATAAAATAGAAGCTGTGCCCGATTCCAAGACACTTACGATTTACCACAACTGGGTTTCATTGGAAAATCATTCATTTGCATCGGAGTACAAAATAATTGCTGATGGCGATTTGAATGAGTTTGAAAACCCACAATTGGCCGATAAGGTACAGGTGGCATTTACAGACAGTATCAATTTTGAAATTCATTTCTATCAGAAAGGCGAAGTAATACTACATATCGTACACGAGATAATGCCCAATGGTTATTTGCGCATTACCCAGCAAGGGAAAAAAGAGGATGGCGCAGGCTACACCAATACCGAAATTTATCACAAACAACTCAGTGTACTGCCCTACTCCGCCTCAGTTGCGGGAGCCGTTATTCGTCACAATGAAGAAGGCCTCATTAAACACAAGGCATTAACGGCAATGGAAGAGCAAACCAATATGCAACTGGAGCAGATACGAAAACAAATTGAGTTGCTGGCATTGCAGGCGCATGAAATTCAGAAAAGGAAAGAACTATCAATGATGATTTATGAAGCAAAACTTTCGTTTAAACCGAATATTGGGCAAACCTATTATCTATATGAAAAAAATGATGGCAATTTTATGTTATCATTAGTAGCGCCGAAAGAATGGGGTGCAAATGGCCCATTTAAAAAATTTATATCCGCCGTGCAATTGCTGGCCGATCATACCTGGAAAGAATTGTAATTTCATACCATGACAAAGCTCTCTGTAAACCTGAATAAATTTGCCACCCTGCGCAATGCAAGAGGTGGAAATAATCCCGATGTGGTAAAAGCAGCAATCGATGCACAGCGATTTGGTGCCGATGGCATTACGCTGCATCCCCGTCCTGATGAAAGACATATACGATATGATGATGTAAGGGAAATAAAAAAAATAATAACCACCGAGTTAAACATTGAAGGTAATTGCCGAGAACAAAAATTTATGGATCTGGTATTGGAAGTAAAACCGGAACAGGTAACACTGGTGCCCGATGCCATCGGTCAACTCACCAGCGATCATGGATGGGATACTATCAAACACAAAAATTATCTGAAAGAAATCATTGGTGTTTTTCAAAAAGCCGGAATCAGGGTTTCCATTTTTGTAGATCCCATAGAAGAGATGATAACGGGAGCTGCCGACAGTGGCACCAACCGTATAGAACTTTATACTGAAAACTATGCAAAACTATTTGCAGCCGGAAATAAAGAGCAAGCCATTGCGCCCTATATCATAGCAGCAAAAAAAGCACAAGAACTGAATCTGGGAATTAATGCAGGGCACGATCTTGATTTGCACAACCTACAGTTTTTCAAAGAAAAAATTTCTACATTGCTGGAAGTTAGCATTGGACATGCACTTATTTGCAATGCTTTGTATTTAGGGTTTGAAAACACCATTCAATTATACAAGCGGCAACTGAAATCTATTTATGCCTGATTACAAATTTGCAAAAATCAATTTTGAATAAGTTTTTATTCGGAAGGCTTGGGTTCTTTTCCATTACCCTGAAGCAAATACATTTCATACATCATTCTTGATTTAATACCCCCTTCAACAATTTTATATTGATGAGGCAGTATTTTATTGTATTCAAAAGCACCATTGATGGCCTGCCGAAAAGCATTCATAGCAGCTGATGTTGTTTTTGTCGTTTTATACAGATAAATAAATGCAGTGCCTGTATTGAGTGAATCCTTAAATGAAGTAGCAGCAATAAATTGTTGTACTGCTTTTTTCAATTCTTCTCCATTTGTAAAACTTCCTTTTACTGCAAGCTGTGCAGCAGGTAATACTTCGGATGAAGCAGAAGCAGTAGTGCTGCATTTTTCGGGCAAGCCGTCTAAAGTAACTGATGCTGTAATAAACAGTCCCGCTGCTTCCGTCGTGCTTACATAAATTCTTGCAGTGCCTTGCCCCGAAATAATAGTGCCGGCACTTACTGTCCAGTTATATTTTACAATTGCTGTTAGATTTTCTGTTTTGCATGTAAAAATCAATGTATCCCCTTCTGTTATTGCATCCGAATAGGCATAAACAGCAATTCCCGGGCAGTTTTGAGCTTTCAAAATATTGAAAGAAACAATAGTAAATGCCATCAAAAAAAACAGCTTTTTCATTGTAAAAAGTTTAAGTTTTTTAAAAGTACAACAAAATATCGCAAAAACCCGACTGACTTTTTTTCCGAATTAAAAAAAAGTTTACTGAAACTCATTGAGTTAGCCTGTCAGTTAACAACTCTTAACAAAATAAGGGTTCAAAAAAAAATAACGGCGGTACCTTTGCGCAAAATTTAGAAAACAGGTATCTAAATATTTTCTTTTCCTGTTTCAAAAACTGAAATCAAAGTTTCCATTACCGATTTCAAATCATCCAAACCCGACTGAAGCCTTTAGTTCACTAAACAGGTATCATGTTAAATAGAAAATTTTACATAGCCGGATTCATCATTGTATGCGTTGCCTTGGTAGCAGCCGCATCTGAAAAATTGCAACCGGTTATAATACAAAAAACATTAATTGACACAACTGCATTGCATAAAGAAGCGGTTCATCATTTTGATTCAAATGGTGTGTGCACCTGCATTCCTGCATCGGCAGCAGATGATATAGATGATATACCACGATTATCACTAAACAAAAACGTAGCAGAGTTTGTAAAAAAATATAATGCTAAAAACGGATTGTACTTAGACAAAGCAAAGGCCAAGACTGAAAAATATTTTCAGATAGTAGATTCTGTATTACGATTAAATGAGGTACCTGCAGAGTTGAAATATCTTGCCTTTATAGAATCCGGTATGCAAAAAAATCCTGTTACTCATACAGGTGCCATAGGCCCTTGGGCTTTGATGCCAAAAGCTGCTCAACAATATGGATTAAAAATTGGCCGCAATGATGAGCGTTTGAACTATGCAAAAAGCACTGCTGCTGCAGCGGCATTAATGAAAGATATGTATGCCGATTATCAAGATTGGATTATGGTGATAGCAGCCTATAACTGCGGGCCCGGAACGATGGAAAGAGCCATAAGAAAAGCGGGCACAACCGACTACTGGTCAGTGCAAAAATATTTACCTGAAGAAACCAGAAGACATACTCAAAAATTTATTGCCGTAACCATGACAAAGGCTGATATGGAAAATCATATCAAAGCAGTAGCTGCTTATGTAGCCGGACAGCAGGCGCCACACAACGATGATACGCTGGTGGTATCGGCCAAAAAATAATCTTCATTCTATAAGTGCTGAAGAAAAAAAACAGCTTGCATGGTTGCATTTCCATTTCTTTATTCAAGAAAAGCGCCATCAATAATCAAGAGCGATACGCCGCCATTTGAAACAGAGCGATGTGAGCTAAGATTATCTGAAACGACATAAGTCATCCCTTCGCTTAAAGAAAACTGCTCGCCTGATTCCATTTCGCTTACAAATGAACCTGAAAGGCAGTGTACGATATGCCCTTTTTGACACCAGTGGTCAGCCATATAATTTGCTGAATAATCTACCCTTCTGATGCGAAGATTGCCCAACTGCAATGTGCGCCAATAGGCCATTCCTGTTTCGCCTTTGTGTTCAGTTGCCGGTACAGCGTCCCAGTCTATTAATTGAAAAGGAATTTTGTTCATCTTTCAAAAATAAATATTATCAGTAACATCCGCCATTCATGTAAATACGTAAATAACCTAACCATTTACAATTAATTTGCACACAACTAAAAGAAATTATGAGAAAGACATGGCTATTGACAGCAGTTTGCTTTTTTCAAATCGCAGTGAACGCACAATCCGGTTCTATTGAAGGAGTTATTTCCGATTCAGCATTAAAAGTACCCGTTGCCGGAGCATCTGTAAACCTCAATACAATAAAGGGCGATAACTCCGATTTATTTGGAAGATTCTCGCTTCCATTTGTAACACCGGGTCAGTACGAACTCGTCATTTCGCATATCGGCTACCAAACAGAAGTAAAACAAGTAGAAGTAAAAGCAGCCACTGTAAACAAACTCAGTATTTCACTTCAACGCTCGCAATTAAACCTTGCCGAGATAAGACTCAACAGTAAAAAAACGAGCAGCTTGAATACAATTGGAGCCATCGACATCAAGCTACGCCCCATTAATACTTCACAGGATATATTGAGAATTGTACCCGGTTTATTTATAGCACAACATGCCGGTGGAGGTAAAGCAGAACAGATTTTTTTGAGAGGATTTGATATTGATCATGGAACAGACATCAACATAACGGTAGATGGAATGCCGGTAAATATGGTGAGCCATGCACACGGACAGGGCTATGCCGATATGCATTTCGTAATTCCTGAAACCGTAGAAAAAGCCAATTTTGACAAAGGGCCATATTTTGCCAACAAAGGAAATCTGGCTACAGCCGGTTTTGTATCATTGGAAACAAAAGATTTTTTAAATGAAAACCAAATCAAACTACAGGCAGGCTTGTTTAATACCCAGCGCTTTGTAGGTCAGTTTAAATTGCTGAATAAAAATTCTGAAACCTTACGACAGCAATTATATGTTGCATCGGAATATTATAAATCGGACGGATATTTTGATGCACCTCAAAATTTTCACAGGTTTAATACCTTGATAAAATTCACATCCATTTTTAACAATAAAACAAAACTCACCCTGCTTGCCTCGGCATTAGACAGTAAATGGAATGCATCAGGCCAAATACCGGAAAGAGCAGTAGCAGCTGGCAGCATTAGCCGATTTGGTTCAATTGACGACAGCGAAGGTGGAAATACAAACCGGTATAATATAAGTGCAACACTCAATCACCGGTATAAAAATGGCTGGCAATCAACAGACCAGATTTATTACACTAAAAATACTTTCAATTTGTATTCCAACTTTACTTTCTTCCTCAACGATCCGGTGAATGGCGATGAAATAAATCAAAAAGAAAACAGAAATCTGTGGGGATACAATGGAAGTTTTTCAAAACAATATCATGCGGGCAACAAAAAAATGAATACAACAATTGGTTATGGTATTCGATATGATGCTATTAAAAACGCCAGGCTTGATCATGTAGTGGACAGGGTTTTTCTAAATCACATTCAATCGGGTGAAATCAAAGAAAGCAATTCATTCCTTTATTTGAATCAGGATATAGAACTGACCAGCCGCCTGAATGTAAATGCAGGATTGAGATACGACTATTTAAGTTTTGGCTATAAAGATTTATTGGCGGGTGCAACTACATTCGCTAAAGAACAGAAAGGAACTTTTAGCCCGAAAATAAATTTTGCATTTAGTGCAAATACAAAACTGAAAATTTATCTGAATTCCGGTGTGGGATTTCATAGTAATGACAGCCGATTGATTACAAATCATTCAGCAAACAACTCTTTACCCAAAGTTTGGGGCAGTGATTTGGGCATCATTGTAAAACCAAACAAAAATCTTGTAATAAAATCGGCGCTATGGCACTTTTATTCTCAGCAGGAATTTGTATATGTAGGTGATGAAGGCATTGTAGAACCATCGGGCAAAACAAGAAGGTGGGGCATAGATGCATCGGCCAGATACCAGATTAAAAGCTGGCTTTATTTCGATCTTGATGTAAACTATGCTCGCCCCCGTGCTATTGACGAACCAAAGGGAAGTGACTATGTTCCACTGGCACCGGTGTTTACCAGCGTTGGCGGACTGTCGGTAAAAACTAAAAACGGAATCAATGGTTCTTTGCGTTATCGCTATATATCGGACAGACCGGCCAATGAAGACAATACAGTAGTAGCACAAGGATATTTTATAACAGATGCTGTTTTTAGTTACACTTATAAAAAATTTGAGTTCAGTCTTTCGGGCGAAAATTTATTTAATATCAAATGGAAAGAAGCACAGTTTGATACGGAGAGCCGTTTGAAAAATGAAATCAATCCGGTTTCAGAAATACATTATACGCCGGGTACGCCTGTTTTTTTAAAGTTGGGTATGGCAGTAAACTTTTAGTCAACATTTTTTTGAAAATAAAATGTTAATGGATTGCCCATTGTTTCCTTTTTATTAATTTCAATAAAAAAAATGAAAAGGGCTATTACAACTTTGTGTCTGCTCATTATATTTAGTCAGATTAGTTATTCAAAATACAATACACATTCGCACAAAGAAGAAAAATCAACAGCAACATCATTTTATAATGTAGCAAACTGCAAAAAGCTACAAGACCATCCTGATACATTAAAAGTATCAGCAAGCCGATTGATCATACCGGGAAAAAGTATTGGGCGAACTGCTATAAATCAGAAAATGTCGGTTGTATTGAAAAAATTGGGCAAGCCGACCATCAGCGATGCATCTATGGGTGGCCACACAATGTGTATTTGGTATTCAAAACCAAAAATATCAGGGAAAGACACCCTTATCAATGAAACAGATATTTATTTCTATACCAAAAACTTTGGTGAAGCAAATGCGGTTGCATTGGTAGATCACATTCGGATAACCTCATCGTATTTTAGAACTGCAGAAAATATTGGCGTGGGCACTTCTCTGGATAAAATACAAAATAAATTTCCCGGTGCGATTTTGCAAAGCAGTGAACCAGATGCCAAAACCGGAAAAATAATTGACACCTATTACGATGAAAAGAAAGGAATTGCATTTGACCTTATAGATGGAAAATGTGCGGCAGTAACGGTGTACCGTACAGAAAATTAGACCCCAATTTCAAAAAACATTTTTTTCAATACGATGTAAATGTTTTCATACACCTATTTGATTTATTGCTTCATTCAAGTCATAAATAATTTTTTACAAAAAAAATGGCAGCCTTAAAAGACTGCCATTACTTAATTTATTTTTTCTTGGTGAGCTTTTCTTTTTCCATCGCTTCATTTCTAAATACTACCACACCGTCAAACACATCAACTAATACAGGTTTGCTTTTATCTACATCGCCGGCCAGTATGCGTTTGCTCAACTGGTTTACGATTTCCTTTTGAATCAACCGCTTTAATGGCCTTGCGCCAAACTGTGGGTCAAAACCTTGCTCGGCCAGATATTCCAGTGCATAATCACTAAACTCAAGTTCTATTCCACTTGAAGCAACCAGCTTTTTCAAATTGTCCAATTGAATTTTTACAATGCCTGCAATTTCTTTTTTCAACAAAGGCTGGAACATGATGATTTCATCAACACGGTTTAAAAACTCGGGGCGAATGGTTTGTCGCAACAGATTCATCACTTCCGTTTGTGCTTTATTTGCCGCTGTTTCTATATCTTTTTCTTTTACATCTTCAAATGCTTCCATGATGAGGTGGCTGCCGATATTGCTGGTCATAATGATGATCGTATTTTTAAAATTCACCACCCGGCCCTTGTTATCAGTCAGTCGGCCATCGTCCAATACCTGCAAGAGTACATTCCACACATCGGGATGTGCTTTTTCAATTTCATCCAGCAGTACCACGCTGTAAGGCTTTCTTCTTACTGCTTCGGTAAGTTGTCCGCCTTCATCATAGCCTACATATCCGGGAGGGGCACCTACCAGTCGTGATACGGTATGTTTTTCCTGGTATTCACTCATATCAATACGAGTCATCATACTTTCATCATCAAATAAATATTCGGCAAGCGCTTTAGCCAATTCGGTTTTTCCTACACCAGTAGTGCCCAGAAAAATAAAGGAGCCAATTGGCTTTTTGGGGTCTTGCAAGCCTGCTCGGCTTCTGCGAATAGCATCGGCCACAGCCATAATGGCTTCATCTTGCCCCACTACTCTTTCGTGCAAATGATTTTCTAATTGCAAAAGTTTTTCTTTATCGCTTTGCAACATTCTGGTAACCGGTATGCCGGTTGCCTTTGCAATGCTTTCCGCAATATCTTCTGCATCTACTTCTTCTTTGAGTAATCGCTTCTCTGTTGAATTATTCAATTCATTAGTCAGTTGCGTTATCTGTGTTTCCTGTTCTTTGATTTTACCATATCTTATTTCGGCTACTTTTCCATAATCGCCTTCACGTTCCAGTCGTTCTGCCTGTTGTTTGAGTTCTTCCACTTTAGCCTTTGCTTCCTGAATCTTTTCCACTACTTCTTTTTCAGTTTTCCATTTTGCTTTGTATGTATCTCTTTCTACCGAAAGGTTAGCGATTTCAGTATTCAGCGATTTTAATTTTACTTCATCATTTTCCCTTTTAATGGCTTCACGTTCAATTTCCAGTTGCCTGATTTGTCTTTCCAATGTATCCAGTTCTTCGGGCATACTGTTCATTTCCAATCGAAGTTTGGCAGCACTTTCGTCAATGAGGTCAATAGCTTTATCGGGCAAAAACCGATCGGTAATATAACGTTGAGATAATTCAACTGCAGCGATAATGGCTTCATCTTTAATACGTACATGGTGATGCGTTTCATAGCGGTCTTTTAATCCGCGAAGAATGGAAATGGCATCTTCCACCGAAGGTTCATCAATCATTACTTTTTGAAAGCGACGTTCAAGTGCTTTATCCTTCTCAAAAAATTTTTGGTATTCATTGAGTGTAGTAGCACCTACGGCTCTCAGTTCGCCCCGGGCCAATGCGGGTTTTAATATATTGGCAGCATCCATAGCTCCTTCGCCACCGCCGGCGCCTACCAGTGTATGAATTTCATCAATAAACAAAATTATTTCACCATCGCTGGAAGCCACTTCCTTTACAACCGCTTTTAATCTTTCTTCAAACTCACCTTTGTATTTTGCCCCGGCTATCAGTTGCCCCATATCCAGTGCATAAATGATTTTTGATTTCAGGTTTTCGGGCACATCGCCGTTTACAATGCGGTGTGCAATGCCTTCGGCAATAGCCGTTTTACCCACACCGGGTTCACCCACCAGTATCGGATTATTCTTGGTACGACGAGAAAGGATGTGTAAGGTTCTTCTGATTTCTTCATCGCGGCCGATTACGGGATCCAGTTTACCCTGACGTGCCAATTCATTCAGATTTTTTGCATATTTATTCAATGCATTAAACTCCTGACTTTGAGTTTGCGAAGTAACCGTTTCGCCTTTGCGCAGTTCTTTAATAGCGGCAATCAATCCTTTTTCGGTAAGTCCTGCATCTTTCAGCAATTTAGCTGCGGCATCATTTCCCTGAATAATGGCAAGCAGTAGATGCTCGGGTGTTACAAACTCATCATTAAAAGATTTTAATGAAGCACCGGCACGCAGTACTACATTATTTGCATCGCGGCTTATTTGTTGTGCGGCATCGCCACTGGTTTTAGGCAGTTTGCCAATCAACTCATCCAGCTTGTTATCCACCAGATTGATGGTAACATTATTCTTCTTTAATAAAAATTCTACCGGAGAATCTTCCTGATCCAGCAACGCTTTCAGTATATGTTCCGTCTCAATATTTGGATTTTTTGCATTAAATGCAATTTGCTGAGCCTGCTGAAAAGCCTCGGCAGCTTTTATTGTAAAATTTCCTAAGTTCATAAAATTATTTTCTCCTTTTTGAATGTTAATGTTTAAAAAAATTAATTTAACATCCGTATTGTTTCATCAAAAATCATTCATTTGCTTTTTGCTGGTTACAAAAATGAAACTATGGCATATAAAGTTAAACTTATCTGCACGAAAGTCATACCTGTATTGATTTTTCTGCAATTCTTTCAGTTGGCTAATGCACAATATAACTGGAAGCCGCTTGACAGCATGTTGAATAAGAACCGGTTTGCATTGGGCAACCATTCCGTTTGTCTTATTTGGAAAAATGATTCTTTGATTTACCAAAATGAAACAGGCAACTATAATGAAAACACGGTAGTGCCTATAGCCAGTTGCAGCAAATGGCTGACGGCTGCATTGGTTATGCAATTTGTAGATGAAGGAAAAATTTCATTGGATGATAAAGTAGCAAATTACCTTCCTGCATTTGCAAAAAACGAGAAGGAATAACTTACCATCAGAAACACCCTTTGCCACATGACCGGCATTGAGGCTGAAAAGGCAGTTTCTCTTCGTGCCATTCTCAACAGAAGAAAATATAAAAACCTGGGTGAAGAAGTAAATAGTTTCGCAGCACATAAACAAATTTCAGCACCGGGAACTGAATTTAGATATAGTGGTGTGGGTTTGAATATTGCGGGACACATCATAGAAAAAATAACCGGCAAAAAATTTGAAGATGTAATTAAAGAAAAACTGTTTCTACCATTGGGCATGACGCAAACAACTTTTGCAGAAGAAAAACAGGTGCCTGTAAATCCATCGGGAGGAGCCAAATCAACAGCTATTGATTATTCAAAATTTTTATTAATGCTATTGAGCAACGGAATATATAATGGTAAAATAATTTTAAGCAAAAAGTCCATTGAGTGGATGAGAATTGCCCAGGATAGTCCCGAACAAATAAAATATGCACCCAAAGCAGGGGCAGGAAAGTCGTATGCATTGGGCAGTTGGATAATGGATGACAATAATAAAATGGCGAATAGCCTCAAGGGTGAATTGGCAAATGTTTTAGCCAGTCCGGGCTTATTTGGCACCTGGCCTATGATTGATTATTACCGCGGCTATGCTTATGTTTTCCTTGTAAAGAATTTTTTGGGCGAGCAACGGGCTTCCATTCATTTGGATATTAAGAAAATGATAGATAAACAAATTTCACTGGGTTGCAACTAAACGGTTAATTTTGCGCTTCACTAAAAAATTTAAAACTTAAAATAAAATAGAATGAGTCAGATTAAACTTTCATTTTTAGGAGTTTCACTTTTCATAAGTGCTTCTTTATTTTCACAAACAAAAATTGCGGTAACGAAAGGGCAAAAATTCAATGTAGAGGTTTCCTCAAAATCCAATTCGCTGGCCGATATGATGGGGCAGCAGATGGAATCAATAACCAATAACGACAATACGACACAATATCTCGTTAATGATGTTTTTGCAGATAGCATCCAATTACAATCAACTATTACAAAATTGAAAAGCTATAGCAGCTTTATGGGTCAGGAAATGAATTACGATAGTGAAAAGAATGATAATAAAGGAGAGATGGCTGACATGCTTGGCGCCGCAGTAAATAAGCCACAAAATCTTATCATAGATGCCAACGGAAAAATCATTAGACAAGCTGCAGTGGAAGATGTTGCCTCAGGTTTGGGTGCATTGGCAAATGCCAGCAATGCAGATGCTATTGATCTTTTTTCACCGGCATTAATAGGTAAACAACTTGCAGCAGGCGATTCAATTAGTTTTAAAAGCGAATCAAAATCAGCAAAAGGACTAACAGTGGATACCGGCACTTATCACATCACTGCAATAGAAAACGGTTTGGCAAATATATCTTATACCGGAAGCAGAATTATTTCAAACACAATTGAAATGATGGGTATTGAAATGCAAGTGAGTGGTAATAATGCTGTAAAAACCGAATTGCAAATGGATATCAATACGGGATTGGTGCTGGTAAAGGCAACAGTGATAGACTTGAATTTGAGTGTAGATGCAATGGGCAATCTTATACCGGTTACAGGAAAAGTGGTAACTACAGTGAAAGTGACACCACAACCCTAAGCATTGAATATATTAATTTGAAAGCGGGCTAATTTTCTGCCCGCTTTTTTCATTTACCAGAATTTTATATACAGTGCTGCAATCAACATCAATACGACGGTAATTAAAGCCATCAAAGAAGGAGATATCTTAAACATCTGCTTATCCAGTGCAAATGCTTTCGGATTATCTTTTGGCCCTGCCAGGCTGATCACAACCATCACCAGCACTGCAAACAAAAAGGCCAGCCCCATAGCAATTAAGAAAGGAATTTCAAATCCGCCTTTTCCATTGGGGAAAGCGGTATAAAGTAAAGTTTCGTTGCCCAATACCTGTGGTGCAAACTCATTGAAGAAAACACTAAGGCCAAAGCCGATAAGCAAGCCTGCAACAGCCGCTGCGCCGGTGGTACGTTTCCAAAACAATCCTAAAAGAAACATAGCAAACACACCGGGGCTGATAAAGCCGGTATATTTTTGAATAAAGGTGAAACCACCCTCGCCACCAATGCCCAACAGATCTTCCCAGGTAAAGAAAATGGCAATGAGCATTGAAACTAAAACAACTACCCTGCCGGTAAGTACAAGTTTTTTTTCATCAGCCTGTTTTGAAATATACTTCTTGTAAATGTCCAAAGTAAAAATGGTGGAAATGCTATTGGCCTTACCTGCTAAGGAAGCCACTATTGCAGCAGTAAGCGCTGCTACAGAAAGTCCTTTCAAACCTTCGGGCAAAAAACCCAGAACGGAAGCATAGGCATCATCTTGCTTTGCAAGTGGCGCAATATCACCTTGCTGCACCAACACAAATGCAGCAATACCCGGAAGCATAACGATGATGGGCATTAAAATTTTTAGAAAGGCTGCAAACACAAGACCTTTTCGTGCAGTAGGCAAATCGGCGCCCAAAGCTCTTTGTGTAATGTATTGATTGCATCCCCAATAATTGAGGTTGGCAATCCACTGCCCGGCGGCATACATTAAAATGCCGGGAAGCATCAGGTATTTATTGATATACTCCTGCGTAGAAGCCGCATCGGGTTTAGAAAGTATAAGATGAAAATGATCGGGTGCTGCCTGTAATATTTTTGCGAAGCCACTCCACACTCCATTGCCACCGCTTACTTTATCGAGTGCAATAAAAACAGTAACGAGTCCACCAATTATCAAAACGATTACCTGAATCACATCGGTATAGCCAATCACCTTCATACCTCCAAGCGTAATGACGATGGCGAATGCCGCTAATATGATTAATATCAAATGAAAATACTGAGGGCCTACCAGACCACTGATAGCTACCGAACCTAAAAACAGAATGGACGTAAGATTGACAAACACATAAAGAAATAACCAGAAGACCGCCATGATGACCGATACCGATTCATTATACCTCGTTTTTAAAAACTGAGGCATGGTGTAAATCTTATTCTTTAAATACACCGGCATAAACCAGATGGCTATGATGATTAATGCAACTGCCGCTATCCACTCATAAGCAGCTACAGCTATACCCACAAAATAGCCATTACCACTCATGCCTATAAACTGCTCAGCCGAAATGTTGGAAGCGATAAGCGATGCACCTATGGCCCACCAGGTAAGCGAACCTTCTGCCAGAAAAAATGCCTTGGAGTCGTGTTCCTTGCTTTTGCGTTTTTGATAAATCCAATATCCATAAGAGGCTACAATCCCAAAGTAAAGTAAGAATACAATGATGTCGCTGGTTGCCAGATTCATAAGCAGTTTGTTAATACGATGAAAAAGTATAGAAAAATAATCAAATACTTTCTGCTTAGCTTTAGATTTATTTTAAAATAACGCATAACATGAATACACAAACGTTACCACCACTGCCCCCCAAATCTGTTTACTACAAACGAATCAGGAAAAACATATTAATAGCCTGTGTTGTTATTCTTGTTTGTTTGTTGATTGGTGTTGCAGGCTATCATTATTCATCCGGTATGGCCTGGATAGATGCCCTGCACAATGCATCTATGATACTAAGTGGAATGGGACTGGTAGATGTAAATAAAGTAAGTAGCAATGGCGCTAAAATATTTTCATCCTTTTATGCACTTTTCAGTGGCATTGTGTTTATTACCAATGTGGGATTGATACTGGCTCCTACCCTGCACCGGGTACTGCACCGTTTTCATCTTCAATCAAAATAACATTATTGATTTTTTACAAACACCAGCTTTGCCCGGTCGGCCTTATAGATGGTTTCATAAAACTTAGCCAGCGCAGCAAAATCGGCCGGCGGAAAACTTCCATTGAAACATTCAAATTGTCGTGTATATACAATTGTATTTCCGTTGATCTTTAAAGCTGACTGATAATTACCAAATTTTGAATTCAATGCTACATCTTGTGGAATAGATTCTGCTTTATATCCATCCGGAATCTGAATGGCAGTGGTATCCATATCAGTATAAGCCATGCCTAATACAATGTCATTCTTACGGCTTTCATTGACCTTCAGTTTTCTGTGTGATCTGGAAATTATATTAGGAATTAAAAACAATCTTTTACCACTTACCGTGGCATAGTTATCGGCCACCAGTTCCAGTGTTTCTTTTATTTCCGGTACAAAGGTTTTCACTTCATCATAATGAAAACTTTTTATATCATAAGTGGCCAATTCAATATCTTCTTTTAAAAACTCCATGAGTTTATCTTTTGATAAACCTTTGATGACCTGAAAGAGCCGATCTTGTTGTTCTGCTTTGTACCTGGTAAAAATCTGTGCATCCAGATTTCCCGTTTCATTAATGGTCGCTTTAATATTTCTTACCTGCAGGTTTTCCTTATAACCATATACGGGTGTACGTACCAGTGTACCGCCATTTTCATCTACCGCAAGTGCATAACGATCGGATGTAAAATTGCCGAGATAGCCGGCAGGTAAAATCTGGCTGGTACATTCCAGCCAAACCGTGTCTTTTGCCTGTGGCACCATTAGTATTACGTGGTTAAATTGTGAGCTGGGCAAATCCTTAATCAGATAATCATTATTGCCCCCTGCATTGATTACGGTGTATAATGAGCGAATGCCTGCTTCCTTAAGTAAGGCCGACATAAAATTGCTGAGTGCTTTACAATCGCCATATTTTTTTTCGGCAACAAATTTTGCATCAAAAGGCTGCCATCCGCCTACACCCAGTTGGATACTGATGTACCGGGTGTTTTGCTGCATATACTCATACAACAATTTTATTTTTTCATTTGTATTGTTTACATGATCCGTTAACTCGTGAACTTTCTGCTTGATGTTTGCAGGCAATGCATCCCTATTAGACTTCAGGTCGAACACAAATTTTCCAAAATCGCTCCAACTGGCATTGCTTCCCTGATAATCTTCCAAAGAAAATTTTTCAGTTACCGGAAAAACGCTGGTTGTTTGCCGGTACCAGGCCGGTGATGCATATTCTTCTTCTACTGTTGCCAGGTTTTTTACTTCCCATTCGTAAGATTTATTTCTCCCTGATTCAGTAATGACAGGTTTACTTTCATAATGATAAGATTGAAACCGCAACGGATTAGTAGCAGGACAGATAACCACAAGCCTGCTTTGCTGTACACTCATTGTATTTTTTTCCTGTGGAATCCAGTCGGGCAGAAACATAGTGCCTTTATATTTTACTACCACTTCATACTCCACAGTATAAGGATATACTTTATAAAAAAAACTATGCCATTTCACCCGATTGTCATCAGCCAGACTGGCATCATCCATTCCACTTTCATCTTTGATATCACCCTTTTTCAGATTTTTTAATTTATTGCCTTGCGCATCATAAAGCGTTCCTTCAAAAGAAGAAACAGACCTGAGCCGGTCATACCCCGCCTGAAAGAAAGCCCACCGGTCTCCTTGTTCGTTTAAAATAGTATAAGCTACTTTATGCCGTAGCGTTGCACTGTTCGACTCCGATATTTCAAACTCAATTACCTCCATCCGCTTTACGGCGCCGGCGTTTTTTAATAACACTTCAGGTATCAGCGATACATTATACACACCATCACCGGCTAATGAAACAAGCGAAGAAAAAAAACTGATGGCCAATAAAAAAACTTTAGTCATTTTTTATTTTTTCTTCTTAAATACAATTTGTTCACTCTGCTTTTTTACAACCATGCTGAAGAATTCTCGTAACAGTTCATACTCTTCGGGTAGAAAATTTGCTTTTTTGAAAACCAACCTGCATCGCATGGAAATGCTTTCTCCATAATGTGACAAACGATATTCAAATAGCCCGTCTTCCTGCTCATTCAATTTTAATACCATTGATTTAGGCAATTCATCAACAATATAACCCTGTGGCACTTCCATTTGCAGGGTATATGTTTCATCCATTGCATAAGGCATTTCAATGGGATATTTTCTTTCGGCTGATTTAAAAGGGTTGTCTTTGTATCCTTCGCCAAAAAGCGGGTTGATATAAACGATATCCTCAGTTACATCATCCAGCATAAAATCATAATGAATACCAATGGGCCCGTCAAGATTTTTTAACGAATCCACACCAAAGTTGCTGATTTCTACATCGCTTCCAAAAGCACTTTTAATATCTTTTTGCAACTGTTCCACTCCTTTTGATTTAATTTTATCTCTGATATCCAATGATTCATAATAACCCGGAGTTTGTTGCATACTGCCCGCATATTTTCCATTTCCTTCGTTTACTACAAATACCAAAGTGCTCTTTGTTTCGCTCACGCTATCGGCCAATAAATCTATAGCAGGTGCCATTTTGCTCATCACTCTGGCATACCCATTGTAACAGCGCAGGGGCAGGAAACCATAACCCATTTGCGGCTCACTGGCATCCAGCATGATATATTTATCATTTATTTTGGCTCTGCAGATTACATAATCGTATTGACTCATCAATGGAAAAATGGAATATGCAAATCCATTGGAGCGAGTGCTCAGCACTACCGGGTCTGCTTCTATTTTATTGTCCAATAATAAGGCAGTCAGCAGTAAATTGATTTCAGCAACGGTTCCGCTTTTTGCTTTTGCTACCGCTTTTAATCCATGATCCATCAACACCCGATGATAATTAGTACAAGTAAAATTATTGCGCACCCATTCAAAAATTTTTCTGGACATCACTTCTTTACTTTCAGATCCAGTAAGAATTGACTTGCTAATATCTCTTAAAAAATTATTTTCTCTTGTCAAATTATAACCGAAGTATTCGTAATTCAAGTAATTGTTAGCCACTTTTGGCCATGCTTCTATATATCTGTAATAAGCCAAGGGTGCACTTCGCTCTACCAGTTCAAAAGCAATTTTTTGAATATGATTATCAACCGTAGTCGTATAACTTTCTTCTTTCAGAGCTGGCACATCCTTAATAGCCCATCTATTGGCAATCACCCGGGAAGAAAAACTATAATGTGCAGATGGGCCTGTTCCGCCGGGATCCGTTATATTAAAATTAGTTATTTCCTCCTTCGCAGTTCTCACTGTATATGGAAGATATCCCTGTGTTAAAAAAGTATAATTGAAAAACACAGGTACATTAAAAGTAAACTCGCTCCACAAACGTGGGTATGCCCCTTGAAACTCCCAGGGATCGGGAGTGTTGATAAAATCAGAGGTGGTTGTGTATTCAAATTCTAAAATGCTCCCTTCCTTAATATTAGGAAATGTAAATTTTTTGATTTTGTTTTTCTTGTCAAGCTTATCTTCAAATACGCCGGATTTATTGTCTAATTTTGTTTCTACAACTTTTCCGCCTTCCAAATTATAGGTAATCGCTTTCAGTTTTTCGAGTATCTCTTCATCTTCCCCATTCGAAAAAAGCCGAATGGAAACATTAGCAAGATCATAGCCATTTTTATTTAAGATATGAACCCGCTTGTAGTGTTTCGTTAATACAGAAAACCAGCCTTTACGATTTCCTTCAACCGTACAAGAACCTACATCGGCAATAACTACCGCACTGGCATTACTGTCAATGCTATATACTTTGGTTTCAAAATCCTTTGCAGATACATCTCCAAATTTTACCGGAGGTTTATCCTGTGCTGATGATATTTGAAAAGCTATTAAACAAAATAAGCCGAAAATGAAATGCTTTTGAAACATATATCTAAGTTTGTGGCGGTAAAAAAAATGTTTACAATTAGATAAATATAATAAAAATACAATACAAAACATAAGACTTCAATTGATTTGGATTCGTTGCAAAAAAATACAAGATTAGTAAAAGGTCTCGCCCATTCCCTGGGTTTCGATTTTTGTGGTATTTCAAAAGCCATAAAACTGGATGATGATGCCCGACGGCTGGAGCAATGGCTACTCAATGGAAGACATGGTCAAATGTCTTACATGGAAAGACATTTTGACCTGAGAGTGGATCCATGCAAACTAGTGCCCGGCGCTAAATCTGTTATCACGCTTCTTAAAAATTATTTTCCATCGGAAAAACAAAAAAACGGTGTTCCCAAAATTTCAAAATATGCATTTGGAAAAGACTACCATGAAATCATCAGAAGCTATTTAAATCAAATGTTGGAAAAACTGAGGACCGAGGTAGGTGAAATAAACGGCAGAGGATTTGTAGATTCGGCACCGGTGCTTGAAAGAAGCTGGGCGCAGCGTAGCGGACTGGGATGGGTGGGCAAAAACGGCAACCTCATAAATAAACAAAATGGTTCTTTCTTTTTTATTGCAACCTTAATAACCGATCTGGAGCTTGTGTATGATGATGCGCTCGCAAAAGATTATTGTGGCAGTTGTGCAAAATGTATAGAAGCTTGCCCTACACAGGCTATATTGCCCAATAAAGAAATTGATGGAAGTCGATGTATCTCTTACTTCACCATTGAACTTAAAGAATTGATGTTTCCTGCTGAAATGAAAGGAAAATTTGATAACTGGATTTTTGGATGTGATGTTTGTCAGGATGTATGCCCCTGGAATCGTTTTAGCAAACCGCACAACGAGCCTGCCTTTACGCCCATAGCAGAGATATTAAACTTAAGCAATAACGAATGGGAGCAGATGTCTGAAGAAAGTTTTCGTAAAATTTTTAAAGAATCGCCGCTGAAGCGTACCAAGTTTGCAGGCATTCAGAGAAATATCCGTTTTGTAAACCCCGATTAGAAGGTGTTTATAGAATTGATATGCTTTATGGTGGCAACAAACTGATTCCACACCTTTTTGGAATCCGAAAACTTGTAATACTTATCAAAGAGTAGTTTGGTTGATGTAAAATTTTTTCCAAAAGCATAATAATACACACCCAGATTAAACGCAAACTCTTTTCTCAAGCCTTCATCCATTGCTAAATCATCTTTTAAAGCTACATAAGGTTGTTCCTTTAGCTTTCCCAGGTTGTCATGAATAATATGCAACAGTTCCTTATCCCCTTTTACAATTTGCAATCTTCCCTGGCGGTATTGAATATTGATTGTATTATTCTCAATAGGATCAGCTTCACTTTCGGTGGGAAAACCACAAGCATAGCAAGTGAAGAAATAACCAAAAAGCTCATAAAGCCTGTATTGAAATATTTTGTTTTCATTGATACCCACTGCACCTGCATACATTTTGCCGGAGAATTGATACCGATTTATACCTATTTTTTTAAATATGTAAATCTCATCGCAACAATGTGCGCCGCCTGTATAATTGCTAAATAACAACTCAGCTTTGCCATCATTATCCAAATCAACTAGCGCAGCATCGGAAAATTCGGTAAGATTTGATTTCACAAACTGATGCATGGAAATCTGTTTACCGCTTTTCAGCATCATCATCGTTTTTTCGGGATGTGCTACCTTCTCTCCTTCCTGCAAAAGTTTGGTAAGCGGATCGGTTTCAGGAATTATTGCACTGTCTTTTTGAAACATCACAGTGTCTGCAGTTTGTTGTGCGAATGTACTTCTGTCAATGAGTGTGACCAGCAGAAAAAGTAAAAACAGTTTTTTCATTTGTGAATTATAAATTTTATCAAAAAACAATTCAGCCACAAACATAAAAAAAAGACTGCCTCAATATAAAGAGACAGTCTGTTTCATATAATAATTAACAAAACTTAGAAAGGAGGATCGGGGGGGGTGTTAGGATTATTATCTCTTTCCCGCAGTGGGTAAGGCATCAGATTACGTCTTCTCTCCGCATTTGGGCGATTGAAACGACGCATATCTTCCAGCTTTTGCCCCGACATAAACATTTCAATGCTGCGATGCTTGTAAATTGAATCGAGCAACTGCCCTTGGGTAAATACGCCCAACGCTGCAGGCAACTGAGCACCCACACCAAAAGGATCGTTGGCAGGAACTTTGGTAATTACTTTATTCAATTCTATCAATGCATTTGCCAAATCGGGCGTAGATGCTCTGGCATAACATTCCGCTTTTATTAATGTCATTTCTCCCGGCAAATACACTGGAATGGGTGTAGTAGTAGCATTGAAGAAACCATTAATTCTATGTCTGGGTGCAATAGTAGGGTTGATACTGGTGTAGAAAGCGACACGCTTATCAGCAAAATCGGGTTGCAGCCCCACTACCAATCCCAAAGTAGAATCCTTTGGCTGTACCACATTATTTGTAGAAGTAGCCACTTCAAAAACAGGATTCAAGTTTGAGGCATCGTAGTTGAAAGTAGATTTTTTAGACAAGTCAACCATATTGGCTGCGGCTAATGCCTGAGGATATAATCCTGCATACAATGAAAAGCGAGCTTTTAGTGCCAGCAAGGTATTCGATATATCAATACCGGCAGGTACATTGGCAGTAAATGCTGCACTTATAGGATCGGCTGATACAGCGGCAATAGCATCATCCAAAACAGTAATTGCTTTTTTAAATCCATCAACTCTGTCAATAAATGATACGTTGGTGCCAATTCCATCAGGTACTTTTTGCCAAAACTGAGCCATATCGCCAATAGACAATGCTTTAAAAATGCTGGCATAAGCTATCAAACCACTTGCATAGTTTTTATCACCCAGATTTTTTGCATTATTAATTACCAGATTAGCATCATAGATTACTTTATTACAAGTAGTCCAGAATGTTGTAAGTATGGTGTTATTTCCATCTACTGCTGTACTGCCGGTTGCTAATTGTACTTCAGATGTATTACCCGTATTTACTACAAAAAGTTCGTTGGTAGTAAGGCCATTGATGGTAATCAAATTATAAAGTGTGCTTGCCCTGCCTAGTGTATATACACGTTGTAAACCCACTGCAACACCCGCCAGTCCACGGGGCGAACTGAACACTTCATCCTGTGTTGCTTTATTAGGATCTTTAAAATCCTTTTTACATCCCACAGGCATCATAGCAGCACTTAGCAATCCCGCAATAATTAATGTTTTATTTATTATATTTTTCATTTTCATTCAATTTGGAGTTTAGAATTTAGCTGTTAATCCGATACTGAAAGTTTTAGGAATGGGAACGGAGCCAAAGTCGATTCCACGAAGAATATTACTTTGTCCACCTGCATTTACTTCCGGATCATATCCTTTGTAATTGTCCCAACTGATCAGGTTGCGGCCACTGGCACTAAGTGTTATGTTATTCAGTTTTTTGAAACTGCCGAAATTGTAACTCAATGAAATCTCCCTTAATTTAACAAATGAACCATCGTCGATGCGCCACTCTTCAACACTTGCGTAAAAACTATTAATGTAACCACGTGGATAAATGCCCATTTGTTCTTTCTCTGCTTCTTTACCATTGCCCACACCTTGTCTTGTTCTCCAGTCGGCATTAAATACTTCTACACCCTGTACAGCATCCAACTGTACTCGCAGACTTGCCTTCTTATAAGTAAACTCATTAACCAAAGATCCGGTCCAGTCTGGATTGGGATCTCCAATTACTTTGCGCAATAACGGGAAAGTAGTAATGGGTAATCCGGTTACGGGATCTCTTTGTACGGTGAAAGTAAGTGGCCCGGTTTGAGTACCTCTTTCACCTTGTGGAAATCCGGATGCATTTTTTACCAATCCTCCACTATTATCAAGTGCAAAGAAAGCACCATAGAAAACACCAATAGGCTGACCTTCAATAATAGCCACCGGCGCTCCCTGATTGGTGCTCAACAGTGTTAAAGCCTGACCGATTTTAACGGCTTTGTTTCTATTGTGATTATAAATAGCCGTAATGTCCCAGGTAAAATCTTTCTTCTGGAAAGGTCTTGCATTTAAAACAAATTCAAAACCTTTATTTTCCAAACTACCAAAATTGTCAAGCAAGCTGCTAAAGCCTGTTGTTGGTGCTATAAAACGATTGATCAACAAATCTTTCACTTTCTTATTGTAAATATTTGTTTGCAAATTCAGGCGGTTGTTGAAAAAACCAAGATCAATACCAAACTCAATCTCCTGCTGTCTTTCAGGTTTTACATTTGTATTTGCCAAGGTAGAACTGGATATCAAAGATGTTCTGGATACAAATGCATTACTGCTATAAGAATTAAATCTGGAGTATGCGCCAATACCCGTCATATTTCCGCTTTCGCCATAAGCCAAACGTAATTTTGCAAAATTCCAAACCTTACTCATGCCCATATTTTTCCAAAAATCATGCTCGCTGATGACATAGCTACCGCTTGCTTTATAATAGGTTTGATTGCGCTGATCTTTGCCAAATACTGAAGAACCATCTACACGAACAGCCCCTGTAATGTAGGCCAGATTTTTATAACCAAAATTTTGCTGCAAATAATAACCGGAAACAGAAATTTCGCTTCTGTCATCTGCACCCGGAATTAAGGTGCTGGCACCACCCACTGTTTGTACTACCGGAGCAAGTCCACGGCCCTGCAACATCGTGTAAGAACTTTTTTCGTACTGAACTGAGTAGCCCAGTTGCGTGGTTGAGTTAATGTCTTTGCTCAACTTGGTTTGGTAAGTAGCATTCAGCTCATTATTTATCTGAAAGAAATTGTAATTAGCAGCACTGGCATATCCATTCAATGTAGGATCAAGTGTAGGGCCACCACCAAAGAAACCGGTACTTACATTATAAGCAAAAGGAGGAATAAAGGTTTCCCCTTTTTGTGAGTACTGATCTATTCCCATTGTATAATCAATAGTAAGTCCTTTAATGGGTTTTATTTTTATGCCTGCATTGGCCAATAAACGATTGGTTTCTTCATGTTGCTTAATGTCTTCGATTACAGAAACCGGATTCACCCTTCCTCTTTCTCCAATAGCCTGAATATTGCCCAGTGCATCACGCTTCCAGATATCGTGAAAGTTGCCAATAATATTAATTGAATTCATTGGAGAAAAGAATGAATTACCATTTGGTTTTTCATTACTATAACTGTTGATATAGTTCAGGCCAATTTTAAAATTGATTTTATCGCCCAATCCCTGTTCCAGATTTACCCGGAAGCTATAACGACGAAAATCAGTGTTTTTGATGATACCCTGATTTTTGAAGTAAGATGCAGATGTATAATATTTTGTTTTGTCTTTGCCGCCGGCAATGGATACATTATTATCAGTGCCTATTGCAGTACGAAAGATATAATCGTTGTAATCATATCTTGTAACATTGGTTTTGTTTGTCAAAGCAGGCGTTAATATATCCTGCGTTTGCGCACCAGGCCCATCAGTAGGTCCGCCAAATTTTGTTGGGGACTGATTTACTTCCACGCTTTTGCGCAGTTGGCTGATGGTAAGGCTGGTAGAGAAGCTAACCTGTGGTGCTCCCATACTCCCTCTTTTTGTAAAAATCTGTACCACGCCTGCATTGGCTCTTGAACCATAAATGGCTGCAGCAGCTGCACCATTCAATACTTCAATTCTTTCAATATCAGCAGGGTTGATGTCTGCAAGTCTGTTTTGCCCAATAGTACCTACAAAGCTACCACCATCGTAATTGGCACTTGTATTCGTAACTCTTGTAGTAGCATTGTTTACAATAACACCATCTACAATATATAAAGGCTCCGAAGAACTGTTGACCGAGCTGATACCACGCAGCCGTACTGAAATACCTCCGCCCGGGTCGCCACTGTTTTGTACAATTTGTGCACCGGCAGTTTTTCCTTGCAATGCTGCCAGCACATTACCCGTTGCACCTTTGGTAAGTTCATCAGCTTTTACCGTACTGATGTAGCTACCCAGTTGCTTACGAGTAGTACCGGCAGATACACCGGTTACGACAACCTCATCCATTTTCAAAACATCTTCTGCCATAGAAGCATCAACAGAATATGTACTTGCACCTGCGATCTTCAATGCCTGCGAAGTTGTTTTGAATCCTACGCCCGAAAAATCGACAGTGTAATCACCATTTTTTAAATTGGCAGTAAAAGCGTAGTTACCGGAAGCATCGGTACTGGTACCGGCGCCGGTTCCTCGTACCATAACGGTAATAGCAGAAGCCCCTTTTCCATCGGGTCCTGTTACTTTACCGCTGATGCGAACCTGTGCCTGAAGGGCTGCCGAAAGCAGCAGCATGACAGCAAGGGCAATCATTTTTCCCTGCTGAAGCTTTAGAAATTTTTTCATACAGCTTGGTTTGATTTAAGTTTAATTTTCAATAATTGAACTTCAAGGAATAGGAATAATGGTAAACTTAATAATTGCCGAAGTTATCATTAAGAATGTTCCAAAGAACAAAAAAATCAGAAAAATGTTGCTTAGACCTGCAAAAAATAGCAAACAATATTTTTTTGAACGCAAAAATCCGCAAAACTCAAAGCCATTTTATTTCTGCTCCACGAGTTTTTTTAAATTTGAAAGTCCTTTCTCCATCAAGGGACCGTATCTTTTTTCCAGCAATAGGCTTGAAAATTTTTCCCATGGATACCATCGTAGTTTAAAATTCATATACCATTGAATCGTTGTAGTATTGGGTGCAGCTGCCGGAAAAATTTGCCATCCCATGCTCATTTTCTTATCAGCATTTGCTGCTATAATCAGGCTATCCGAAATAGATTCCAATTGCAAACCTTTATTACTGCCGGTTGCAATGCCCGTAATTTTTCCATTTTCATAAATTAATGAAGCCGAATCGGCACCGGGATACCAGTTTTTCCATTGAGCCGGATTTTGTATCCGCATCAAAACTGAATCTTGTGATGCCCGAATATCTGTAGCTCTTGAAATACGTATATGAGCAGGAATCAGTAATGAAAACACAGTAATCAATAAAGCAAAGAAAACAAAACAGATAAATACAAAACGCAAAAGCTTCATAAAATATCAAATGAAATAAAATAAAAAACTTTCTATTCCCACTTCAGTACTTTTCCTAAGATGATATAGATAACGGCTATCCAGATTCCCATAATGCCCAGTTCTTTCAGGCAGTCAGTAATGTGCAACCCTTCAAATGAAATTTTTCGGATGGCATCATTGTATTGTGTCAAAGGCAAAAGTTTACAGATCTCTTGCAACCATGTAGGAAAAACATCAATTGGAAAAAAAGTACCTGACAACATCATTTGCGGAAATCCAAAAAGATTAATCAATAACGGAATAGAAGTATCGGACTTTACAATGCTACTAAAGATGAGGCCAACACCCATCAGCAAAAACAACATCACAACCGTCATGATTAGTATTTCTAAAAATGTGAACACCCCGTGCTGCAGTGTAAAGTTTAAAACATAATGGCCAAAAAGAATTAAAACAATAACGCTTAACAGCTGATAAAAAAGACGACTGGCACCTACACCCAGCAAAATATTTGTCCGGTTTACCGGTGAAGCATAAAATCTTTTCAACACCAATGATTCACGCAGGTTGAAAAAGGTAAAAGCAATTCCAAATAAAGTAGAAAACAAGATTGAAAACCCAAGCTGACCCGGCAATACAAAATCAATAGAACGATATTTCCTCACTTCTTCTCTTGCTGTTGGCATCATGGTGATCAGTTCTTCTTTAAAACCGGAAGCCGCTAATTGATACCGCAACTTCAAATCATCCAATATTCTTTCAAGAGCCGGAATCGTGTTATTGCTTGCAGAAGTAGAAACTATGCGAACAACATAGGCAGCCGCTTTTAATGAATCTGAAACCGGTAAAATGGAAACAATACCCGTGAGTTTGCCCCTTACCATTTCTTTTCTTCTGGCAACCGTATCTTTAAAATCTATAATACGAATCTGAGGATGATTTTTGAGACCCTGATAAAACTGATTGGTAACTGAAGTATCAGAACCCTGTGCTATGGCAATACGATATACAGGCGTACTGCCATTTCCAAAAGCCCCAAATATCAATACAAAGATGATGGGAAACATTAAACTAAAGAATATGGATGCCGGATGTGCGAATATGGCTTTGAAACTTGCCCGGGTAACGGCCCATAAAGCCTTTGTCTGGCTATATTGTTGCATTCATCAAAAAATTATTGGGCAAATGTATTAATTAACCATTCAATACTTAAAATAAAAGATATTTGAGGCGATGAATATTGCTTATTTATTATTGGGTACCAATCTGGGAGAGCGGGAAAAACAACTGCATACAGCCATTTCATTACTCAATGAAACATGTGGAAAGATCGTTGAAGTTTCAAGTATTTATGAAACGGCTGCCTGGGGCAAAACCGATCAACCTTCCTTTTTAAATCAGGCCTTAAAAATTGAAACTAACAATACAGCTCGACAGTTGATTCGCAAAATTTTGAAAACCGAAAAAAAAATGGGGCGCATCAGAAAAGAAAAATACGGCCCCCGGTTGATTGACATAGATATATTACTTTATAATAATGAAGTGCATGATTATCCATTGCTAAAGCTTCCCCACCCCGAGCTTCAAAATCGTCGATTTGCCCTGATGCCTTTGGCTGAAATTGCTCCGGATCTGATGCATCCGATATTGCAAAAAAGAATTTCAACCCTGCTAAAGCACTGCCCCGATAAGCTGGAAGTGAAAAAGTATTCCTGATTTTTTCCACAGCCCTTTGAATACAATTTTCTGCTGTACGCTTTTAACCTATTTTGCACCGGTTGCCACATTTGTTGCATTGCATACATGAAATATCACTTTATAACCATAGAAGGAAATATAGGAGCCGGCAAAACTACACTGGCACACATGCTCAGCAAACATTATAATGCCCGACTGGTGTTGGAAGAATTTGCTGACAATCCATTTCTTTCCAAGTTTTATGAAAATCCACAGCAATACGCTTTTCCTGTTGAACTTTTCTTTATGGCCGAAAGGTATAAACAGCTAAAAGAACTGATTCAACAAAAAGATTTATTTCAAAGCGTTACCATCTCCGATTATCTTTTTACAAAATGTCTTTTATTTTCAAAAGTTACATTGCCCGAAGATGAATTTCGACTTTACCAAAGATTATTTGACATCATACATCAACAACTGGTACAGCCGGATATACTCATTTATCTGCACGCACCGGTGTCCAAGTTGCAATCCAACATCAGAAAAAGAAACAGGTCTTATGAGCAAAATATTCCCGATGATTATCTATTTAATCTTCAGGAAACCTATACCCATTATATCAAGCAGCACAATATGAAAACATTATTTGTGGACGCATCCAATGCCGATTTTCTGCACAATGAAAAACATCTGCAGGTTATATATGAAGCACTGGAGCAGGAATATGATAACGGGCAATACTATCTTTCATTACCTTAGGCAATGTTCTTATCTTTGAACACATGCCCTCTTTTTTTCAGAAACAAAGTCTGCAACCCTTACAAATATCCGAGTATCGCTATTTTCTGGCTGCCCGTTTTTTCTTAATTATGTCGTTGCGCATGTTGGGTACGGTGGCTGCATACAAACTTTTCATGATGACACAGGATTCTTTCTCCATTGGTCTGGCAGGACTGTCGGAATTTGTTCCTGTATTTCTGTTGGCACTTTATGCCGGTCATGTGATAGATAAATCGGACAAAAGAACACTTATACTCAGAAGTATTTTATTATACTCAGTATGTGTAATAGCCATGATCGTTATTACTTCGCCCGGGTTTCAAAATAGGGTGCATACTACATCGCCTGCTTTATATTTTTATATCGTAATTTTTTTTACAGGAGCCATCAGAGCATTTGCTGGTCCATCTTTTAGTGCCATTATTTCGCAGCTCGTGCCTCGAGAAATTTTACATTATGCAACCAACATCAGCTCCACCACCTGGCTTGCAGCATCTATAACCGGACATGCCTCGGCAGGATTTTTTATAGCTGGCTTTGGCGTTCATATTACTTTTTATATCATTTTAGTATATGTTCTTTTATCAGCCTTTCTCATTTCCCGCATTGGCAAAAAGCCTATTGTAAATACGCAAAAGAACATAAAAGCCTGGGATAGTGTAAAGGACGGACTGCGATTTGTACTGAATAACAAAATAATGCTGGGTGCAATTTCATTAGATTTATTTGCCGTACTCTTTGGCGGAGCCGTAGCACTTATACCTGAGTTTGCCGAAAAGATATTAATGGTAGGTCCCATTGGATTTGGCTGGCTCAATGCCGCTATGGACATTGGTTCCGTATTGGTCATTTCCACACTTACCTTGTGGCCTATGAAAAATAAGCAAGGCTACAGACTGATGTATGCAGTAGCCGGTTTTGGAATTTGTATTGTCATCTTTGGTTTTTCAAGGTTATACTGGCTTTCATTCATGGCATTAATGATAGCCGGAATGATGGATGGCATCAGTGTAATTGTAAGAGGCACCGTATTACAACTTACCACACCCGACGATAAACGAGGAAGAGTTTCCAGTGTAAATTCTATGTTTATAAACAGCAGCAATGAACTGGGACAGTTTGAAAGCGGTTTTATGGCCAGAGCTTTGGGCACAGTACCTTCGGTAATTTTTGGCGGTGCTATGACATTATTAGTGGTCATTATTACCTGGTTTAAAGCACCCGAACTTCGAAAATTTGAATACTGACCACAATATGGGTTTTGTAAAATAATGTTGTAGCTTTTCGCTGCCAATTTCTTTTTTTAATTTGTAAATACTATTAAAATGAACCGTCGTCAGTTTGTACAACAAACTTCTTTTACCATAGCAGCATTGACTTTAGCGCAAAAAAATATATTAGCCAGCTGGTTTGATGACCCTTGGAAGATAACTATGCTTACCGATCGTCTGGGCATATTTGAAGAAAGAGGTGGCACCATTGCATTTTTAACAACAAATGAAGGTTGGGTAGTTGTAGATGCACAATTTCCAGAACAGAGTAAACACCTGATTGATGAACTGAAGAAAAAACAAGAACAGCCATTTCGGTTATTGATAAATACACACCATCATGGCGATCACACTGCGGGAAATATTTCTTTCAAAGGAATCGTTCAACGAGTATTGGCGCATGAAAATTCAAAGAAAAATCAGGAAGCAGTAGCCATCAAAAACAAAACAGAAGACAAACAGCTTTATCCAGATCAGACTTTTGGTACATTATGGTGTGAAAAAATAGGGGCTGAAAAAATCTGTTTGTATCACTGGGGAGCCGGCCATACCAATGGCGATAGCTTTACACACTTTCAACATGCCAATATTGTTCATTGTGGCGATTTGGTTTTCAACCGCAGACATCCTTATGTAGATAGGAGTGCCGGGGCCAATATGAAAAACTGGATAGCAGTATTAGACAAAGCATTGCACAAATTCAGCAGAAAAACAAAATATGTATTTGGACATAGTGGCGATGGTTATAAAGTAACAGGCAAAGCAGATGATTTACGAAAATTTCAAGACTATTTGGGCAATACATTAAAATTTGTAGAAGCGGAGATAAAATCAGGAAAGTCAAAAGAAGAAATTTTGAAAGCCACCATCATTCCCGGTTCGGAAGAATGGAAAGGCGATGGTATCAGCCGCCCACTCACGGCCGCTTATGAAGAGTTGACAAATACAAATTGATGTACAATTTTTTTATTAGGATTTGAACACCTGCCTATATTAGAAGGCACCATGTGCAACCCTTTTATCAAACTGAATAATTCTTTTATGAGAAATTTTTATTCTTTTCATAGCCGTATGGATTGGGTTTATCACATAATTAAATTCCTCCGGCACCAGCACACTGGGTACAACCATTATTAAACTCTTTTTATCTCTCAAAAATTGATCCCCCTTATTTCTGGTAAATGGCTGTACACCTGCAGCATCCCACCCTTTTGGAAAATTATCAATATCCATCTGCACAGGCTTAATGGTATCAGGCACATACAAAGTGATTAAGACATAAGATTGTACTTCCAGCATTTTTGCAGGCGTATGAGCCAGTGTTTCCAGCAAAGCCAAAGCCCGGGAAGCTGAAGTATAAACGGCAAACATTCCTTCACTGTTCCAGCGGCCACCATAAAGGCGGGCACCGTTACCACTTAGGTCAGTAGCAAACTTCTCCTGAGCAATTCTAAACAATTCCATTCCTGCAACAAATGATATAAAAAATAAATTATGAATACACGCCTTGCTCCAATCTTCCAAGCAATCTTGTAACCATTTGAATACCGAATGAGGTATCTAAATAATCAAGTGGGGACTGATTGGCTAATGCAGGCAATGGTGCATGTAACCATTCTGAAAATGCAACCTTATTACCAATAACAGCTATGCCTCTTTGGGTAAGCGCAGCCAACTCCAAAACCTTTTCAGTTTTTAAAGTATCTAAAAGCTCATCATCATCTTTGCGTTGAATATTTCTATAAGAGGAATGTAACAGGCGACTCATGGTTTCCATTGAAACACCCAAATACTGAGATAATGACTTTAAAGTAGATTTTTTAATGCCCTCTCTTGTAAGAGCTATTAAATCAAAGTCACCGGTTAAATCAGTTTTTACAGTTTTAGATCCTCCCAGTATTACGCCTAAGGTTTCATACTTCAAAGCGGCCTCTTCCACCATTGCTGAAGCATCACTTTTCTGTAATGAATACGTCTTTGCTTTTTTTTGCCTTTTTTCCACTATTATCTCTTTTCACAAATATAGACATTTTGGCAAGAAATAATCCATTTTGTCCTATTTATTTTTCAACAATCCTTCTAATACATAATAAGTTATGGGACAAAAGGTTGCGTTTTTCAATGTAAGTGGTTGTCTTTTGATGATAATATCTTCATCGGTGTAAGGGAAGCGATGACAATCGGAAGGACGGTCTTCATAAATACTGCAATAATGATCAGCACCTAAAAAAGGGCAAGGCAGTTGCTGAAGAACAAAATCGCCGTCTTCATCTTCACGTAAATAAGTTTCCACAAATTCACCTTCTTTCATCCTCAGCAATTTGCTGATACGTTTAATATCCGGCGTTTTAAAACGGGGAGAATAATTCTTGCAGCAAGCGGCGCATTGCAGACAGTCAATTTTAGAAAATGCCTCTTCATGCAAATCAGGCAGTTGCTTCAACACATCATTTTTTTTGGCTCTTTGCAAATATTGTTTATAAAGCTTCTGCCTATCGGCTGATTTTTTTTGCCAGTTGGTTAATACAGAATCCGGTAACAGTTCTTTTGCCATAGCTGCAAGATACAATGCTTGAATGCGATAATAATACTCAAATATCAAAAGGTGGCTGTTCTCAATATAAGAATCCGGCTATTCATTTTACATATTTGACAAGTTAGATACAGCTGTTTACATTTGCTCCACATGGGCACCGCCAGAGAACAATTACTAATCCTCATTACTACGCCGCTATATCTCATCGTGATAGGGCTGGAATTATTTTTGAGCAAACTAAAAAAACAGGACACCTATAGCCTAAAAGATACGGCTCAAAATATATATTTCATGTTGCTCAACGGCGGTATTGATCTTTTATTTCGTGCTGTTTACATCGGCATTGTACTTTCATTTTTTTACGATCACCGGCTCGTAGCTCCCATAAAAAATCCCTGGATATACTGGCTGGTTCTTTTGGTATTTGAAGATTTTATGTATTACTGGCTGCACCGGGTCGATCATTATTGCCGTTTTTTCTGGGCCACCCATGTTACGCACCACTCTTCTCCAAAATTCAATCTCACAGTTGGCTTTCGCTCTTCGGTAATGGAGCCATTGTATCGCTTTATTTATTTTATTCCCATTGCGCTGCTGGGCTTTCAGCCTATTGATATTGCTTTTATTTATGCCGCCACACAAACCTGGGGTATTCTCGTTCACACCGAAAAAATAAACAAAGCCGGCATTCTTGAATACTTTTTGGTTACTCCCTCACATCACAGAGTACACCATGGTTCCAACCCCAAGTATCTGGACAAAAACATGGGTATGTTTCTCATTATCTGGGACAAAATGTTTGGCACCTTTCAGCCAGAAATTCCGGCAGAAAAATACCAACCTATCAAGTATGGTCTTACCAAACCATTGGAAAAAGAAGACCCCGTTAATCTTGTAATGCACGAATGGAAAAATATTGGCAAAGACCTGCGACGCAAAGGTTTGAGTTTAAGACAACGGTTGAATTACCTCTTTGGTCCACCCGGCTGGAGTCACGATGGAAGTACGCAAACCAGCAGTCAGCTTAGAAAAATAGAATCACAACAACAAAAAGAATAAAAGCAGTTATCCACCAAGTTTTTTGCCGTCATTTTTCTGCCTTTGAGGCTGTACCTTTGCGCATCTTTTTACTCTATCAAGCAAGTTATATTATGAATCTTTTTGAGCAACAATCCAATGAATTTGTAAAACGCCATATTGGCCCGGGCGAAGCAGATACAATAAAAATGCTGAAAAAAATTGGTGCCGAGTCTCTTGAACAACTCATCGACCGTACAGTACCTCCATCTATTCGCATGGAAAAGCCATTAAACATTCCTGCGGCTATGAGCGAAAGTGAATACCTCAAACACATCAAAGAAATTTCATTAAAAAATAAAGTTTTTAAAAATTACATCGGTCAAGGTTATTATGACACCATCACGCCTTCCGTTATCCTGCGCAATATTTTTGAAAACCCGGGCTGGTACACACAGTACACACCTTACCAAGCAGAAATTTCACAAGGCAGATTAGAGAGTTTACTTAACTTTCAAACCATGGTAAGCGACCTGACAGCCTTACCCATTGCCAATGCCTCATTGCTGGATGAAGCTACTGCTGCCGCAGAAGCTATGACCATGTTTTTTAATGCACTCAACAAACAGGACCATATAGACCGTCCACGGTTTTTTGTTGACAAAGAAACTTTTCCACAAACTAAAGATGTGCTGTACACCCGTGCACAGCCCATAGGCATTGAAATTATAGAAGGCGAATATCAATCAGCCGTTATTGACGAAACTTATTTTGGCGCACTTGTTCAATATCCCAATGATAAAGGTGCCATTGTAGATTATAGAAATTTTATTGACCATGTACATAGCAAAGGTGCTTATGTAGTAATGGCAACCGACCTGCTGGCATTAACCCTGCTTACACCTCCGGGCGAATTAGGTGCCGATGCCGCTATAGGTTCTGCACAAAGATTGGGTGTGCCGTTAGGCTTTGGCGGTCCACATGCCGCTTTCTTTAGTACAAAAGATGAATTTAAAAGAAACATTCCCGGCCGGCTTATTGGCGTCAGTATTGATGCTCAAGGCAACAAAGCATTGCGCATGGCATTGCAAACAAGAGAGCAACACATCAAACGTGAAAAAGCTACTTCCAATATATGTACAGCCCAGGCATTGCTCGCTAATATGGCTGCCATGTATGCCGTGTGGCATGGCGCCGATGGATTAACAAATATTGCAAAACGAATTGCCATCCTGACGCAAACCGTAGCCACCTCACTGGAAGAAAGGGGTTTTGAACTGGTTTCAGATTTTTATTTTGATACCATTACTGTAAAAACAAAAGACGCATCTGCCATAAAAGCTAAAGCTGAAAAGCAGCAAATCAACCTCCGATATTTACAAAACAATCTTATAGGAATCTCAATAGATGAAACCACTGAATTAGGCGATCTGTACGACCTTATCAATTGTTTTGAAAATGATAAAGACCCGGTTGCGTTTGATATTCATCAGGATGAAACCGCAGAACATATTCCTGATTCTCTTCTCCGTACTTCTGATTTTCTAACACATCCTGTCTTTAATACTTACAAAAGTGAAAGTCAGATGATGCGCTATATCAAACTGCTGGAAAACAAAGATCTTTCGTTGAATACTTCAATGATATCATTGGGCAGTTGCACCATGAAATTAAACGCAGCCACCGAAATGATGCCACTCAGCTGGAGGCAGTGGGCAATGATACATCCATTTGCGCCGGCCGATCAGGTACAAGGTTATCATTTTATAATTGAAGAATTCAGTAAATACCTGTGTGAGATAACCGCCTTTGATGCCTGTAGCCTGCAACCCAATAGTGGTGCACAAGGCGAGTATGCAGGGCTACTTACAATCAAATCATATCATGAAGCCAATGGCAATCCACATCGTAATGTAATGCTGATTCCCATATCGGCACATGGTACCAATCCCGCATCGGCAGTAATGGCAGGTATGAAAGTGGTGGTTGTAAAAGCTTTGGAAAATGGATATATTGATGTTGAAGACTTGAAAGCCAAAGCCGCTCAGTATAGTGAAACATTATCGGGCATAATGATTACCTACCCCAGCACTTATGGCGTGTATGAAGAAACGGTAAAGGAAATTAATCAGATCATTCATGAGCATGGCGGACAGGTATATATGGATGGTGCCAATATGAATGCGCAAGTTGGGCTTACGGCACCCGGTCTTATTGGTGCAGATGTTTGTCATCTTAACCTACATAAAACATTTGCAATACCACATGGCGGCGGTGGGCCGGGCATGGGTCCTATTTGTGTTAAAGCACATTTGGCAAAACACTTGCCCGGTCATGTGATCAATGGAAGCTCCCATGCGGTTTCTGCTGCACCCTATGGTAGTGCTTCTATTTTATTAATCAGCTATGGATATATAAGA
>JAKIZK010000013.1:0-285 GCA_022708055.1 Bacteroidota bacterium | reverse complement strand
GCTGGGAGCAGCCGGATTAAAATCGGCAACCGAATTTGCAATTTTAAATGCAAACTATATGCAGGCAAGATTGAAAGGCGCCTATGATATACTTTATACAAACGATAACGGACTATGTGCACATGAGTTTATTGCTGACCTGAGACCATTTAAAAAATCAGCTGAGATAGAAGCAGAAGATGTAGCAAAAAGATTGATTGATTATGGATTTCATGCGCCTACTATGAGCTTTCCGGTACCGGGCACTATTATGATTGAGCCTACCGAAAGCGAAGACAAAGCAGA
>JAKIZK010000139.1 GCA_022708055.1 Bacteroidota bacterium | reverse complement strand
GATTGGGAGCTTTGCAGTGAAATTTGTCATCTGTTTATTAGCCGTCGTTATTTATGTTATTTCATTTAAGGAAAATATAAATAAACCTGCATTAGTCATCTGCATGGGATTGTATGCTATTTATACAGTAATTGAGGTTTCGTCTTTGCAAAAGATATTGAAGCGTAGAAAGCATGGCTAAGAAAGAAGTTCCCATTGATTATTTGGCAAAATATTTACCGGCCGGTACGGAGGTTGAAGTGGGGCGTTATTTACAACAGTATCATATTCATTTAACAATAGCCCGGCAGCGGCAAAGCATTTTGGGCGATTACCGTCATCGCACGGTTTATCAAAATCATCGCATAAGTGTAAATGGTAATTTAAATCCTTATGCATTTCTTATTACATTGATACACGAGATTGCACATCTGCTCACATTTGAAAAGTATGGCAATCGGGTGCAGACGCACGGGATTGAATGGAAAAATATTTATAGCGATTTACTAAGGCAGTTTATTGAAAATAAACAAGGCGATCAGCCCATTTTTCCGGAAGATGTGAAAGCTGCACTTATGAAGTCGCTAATTAACCCTGCGGCCAGCAGCTGTGCCGATGATGGGTTGATAAGGATTTTACGGAAGTATGATAAAAATGAAATTGGGTTTATGCTGGTCGAGGAGCTGACAGTAAACACAGTGTTTAAAATAAAAGACGGCAGAGTATTTAAGAAAGGAAACAAAATGAGGAAAAGATATAAATGCGAAGAATTGTCGACAGGAAAATTTTATTTATTCAGCCCGGTTTATGAAGTTGAATTAATATCTCAACCTAAACCTTAATCTCAACCTTAACCTTACCCTCACCCTCATCCTCATCCTAAACTTCTTATCATCCACAAACTACATCCCGTATGTCCGCTATTGCCTAACGGTGCACTTAAGTATTCAAAACCAAAATGAGCATAGATTGATAATGCCTGCTTAAGCTCGGGCATGGTTTCTAAGTAAATATTTTTATAACCCAATTCAATGGCCTTGTCAATGCAAAGTTGAATCAGTTTTTTCCCCAGTCCTTTGCCTCTTGCGTCAGGCGACAGATACATTTTTACAAGTTCGCAGGTATCAGCAGGTAATCCAGAAGTAGGATAAATACCACCGCCGCCCATAATCATATTATTTTCCAGTGCAACGAAGTAGTATGATTTTTCATTTTTAAAAACTTCATAAAGTGCATGGGTGCTGGCATCATAATAAACGGTGCCGGGATAATTGGCCCCAAATTCTTTTAGTGTGGTTTTAATAATCTTTGAAAGAAATGGATTGTCGGATTCTTGTATGGCTCTGATCTCAAAGGACATATTGTGAAAATATTTTTTTTGATGTGAAGAATAGAAAAAATAAAAGCTGAATAAAATCTTGATTCAGGTTTATTTGAATAGTTGTCATCATAAAAATGGTTACAAATCAGCTATTACAATCTTCTTCATTTTCAACATCGCCTGCATAGCTTGTCCGGCTCTTTCTTTATCTGGATTACTAAGTGCTTCTATTAACTGTTTTGGAACGATTTGCCACGATACGCCAAACTTATCCTTCAACCAGCCACACATACTTTCTTTGCCGCCATCAGCCGTAAGATGGTTCCAGTAATAGTCCACTTCATCTTGCCCATCGCAATCTACAACCAGCGATACTCCTTCATTGAATGTATAACCCTGTTTGCCGGGGCCATCCATTAATATCATTGGATAATCGTTGAGTGAAACAGAAGCATACATCAGTTTACCTGCATTTTCATCACCATCGGGATAGTGTACCAGCAAGTGTGTCTGCGGATTTTTGAAAATGGATGCATAATAGTTCAATGCGGACTCGCCTTTTCCAAATACCTCATCAGTAAACAGAAGACTGGGTGTAAGTGATGCGGTATCTCCTGCTTTTTCTACTACAGAAATTTGCCAGGTCATACCAAATTTATCCTGCACCCATCCATATCTTTCACTCCATTGATATTGATCAATGGGCATCAATATATGTCCGCCTTCTGCTAATTTTTCCCAAAGCCAGTTTGTCTTATCTATGTTTTCGCACAATACAAAAAAAGAAATGGCGGGATTGATTTTAAACATGGGGCCGCCATTGAGTGCCATTATTTTTTTGCCATAAATTTCAAAAAGTACGGTTATAGACGTATCCTTAGTTATTCGTGCGTTGTCAAATAAAGAACAGTAAAACTGTGCCGCTGCTTTTGATTGATTGTCGAACCAAAGGCAGGGATAAATATTATTTTTCATGCTGCTTATTGTTTTGGTACAAAGTTTACCATCCATTTGATTCCAAACTTGTCGACGAAGCTTCCCCAATAGGCTCCCCAAAACATATCACTCATAGGCATTTCAATGACACCTCCGGCTGATAAACCATTGAACAACCGATCTGCTTCTTCACGACTATCGGGTTCCAGATTAATATAAACATTGTTGCCCTTTACTACTGGAGGGCACATGCCTTCCGGTGCATCGGAACCCATTAGTTCAAATCCGCCGGTAATGGGCAGGCATACATGTAGTACCAGATTTTTTGTTGCCTCATCAACAGGAGGCATACCTTCCTGCGGTGGCATATCGCCAAAGCGACGAATGCCGCCCACGAATTCACCACCAAAAACGGATTGATAAAATAAAAATGCTGCTTCAGTCTGATTGCTGAAGTTGAGGTAAGTGCTGACTTTTGCCATAATTGTAGGTTTTAATTTGTTTCTGTATATTTTTTAAAATTGTTGAGTATGGCCTGCCACCCGCCTTGTTGAAGTTCCAATGAATTCATGGCTTCGGCTTCAAATCTTTCTATCACGGTGGTCGTGTTTCCGTTTGGTTTAAAATAGGTTTTCCACATACGTCCATCGCCCAGTGTTGCGGCTATCATTTCATTTTCTTTTACTTCATTATAATCGCCGCCAAACTCAAAGCTAAAACTTCCATCTATGGCTGCCATGGTAGTGGAAAATTTTCCACCGGTCTTGACATCATTATTTGAAGCCGGGCAATGCCAGTCGTCATTTGCCTGATTCCATTTTGTGATATGCTCCGGTTTTGTCCAGTTTTCCCACACTTTAGATACGGGGGCATTTACAGTTGCAATAACGGTAATGATGGGCTTTACAGTTCCTTCGGCAAGACCTTTTACTTTTTCCAATGCCAGTGGAAATGTGCTTGAAAAAAAATCTTTCATTTGTTCATTACTATCTAAGGATGCAGACAGGGTAGTGGTGCCTTCGTGCTCAACCACATGATAACTTTCGGTAGCGCCACTCCATGTTTTCATTTCATCACTGGTGGTATCTTCAATGCCATCTTTTATCATGCCCAAATGCTGAAAGGTCATGGTACCATTTTCTTTATTGCACAAAATTTTACTTACCATACCATTGCCGCTATGGTCAACAAAAAAGATTTTGCTTCCTTCTTTCCAGTTATCGGTTATTACGGTTGAGATTTCGGCAAAAACGCTGGTCCAGGTTTGGTAATAAATTAAATCCCAAAGACAGTTCCATACTTTTTCTTTAGCGGCATTAATTTTTACTTGGAATGAAATATTTTCCATGGGTGATGATGGTTGGTTAATGTTTCTAAATAATGAATCAAACTAAATATAAAATTCTTTTCTTACTCCTCAATCAGTAATATCTTGTATTCATTATTTTTTTTCAGAACCGCATGAGCAAACGGACAGATGGGGTTTATCTTTAAATCTTTTTCAATGGCAAACGCTACGGCACTTGCTACCAGTTTTTGCCCGATATGTTGGCCTCTTAGTTCATCACTTACTTCGGTATGTTCAATCGTTAAAATGCCGGGCATGCAGGTGTTGTAAGTAAGGGCGGCCAATTGTTTGCCTTCTCTTTCAATGATAAAAGAGCCTCTATCTTCCGTATGAATGTTTTTTATTTCCATTTATCCTTAATTGTAGTATAAATCTAAAATTTATTTGGCAATCCCGTTTATGCTTTTATATTTGCGTTGAAATGAATATACTTAACAATACATGGTGGTGGTCTGCAACTCGAAAGGGGCTGTAGTGCTATTACTATTATTGTATTACAATATTTCAGCCCCAACACAGTTTGGGGCTTTTTTAATTTTTGAAAATGAAACGAATTGCAATACAAACAAAATGTAAAAAAATGCTGGCAGATATTTATACACCGGTGGGCATATATCTGCGGCTGCGTGATAAATACCGCGACACGATATTGCTGGAAAGCACCGATCATCAGGCTACCGAAAACAGCTGGTCATTTATTTGTGTAAATGCTATTGGCGGTTTTGAAATTTCATCTGCTCAAACGGCTGAGTTTAAATTGCCTGGAAGGGAACCGGAAAAAATACTACTCAATGAAAAAAGCAGCATAGCAGACTTGTTGTGGAATTTCATGCAGCATTTTGAGCTGATGCAAACGAATGAAGCCGAAGCAAGATTTGCACAAGGGCTTTACGGTTATACGGCTTATGATGCAATTCCTTTTTTTGAAAAAATACCCACCGGCAAAGGAGATAATATGATTCCC
>JAKIZK010000138.1 GCA_022708055.1 Bacteroidota bacterium | reverse complement strand
TCCACCATCGCCATAAGCCCCCAGGTTTTTTGAAGGATAAAAAGAGGTAGTGCCGATATGACCAATATTTCCTGTTTTTTTCTTTTTACCATCTGCAAAAAAATAATCGCAGCCGATTGCCTGCGCATTATCTTCAATTACATACAAATTGTGTTTAGCTGCAATTTTCATAATGGCTTCCATAGGTGCAGCCTGGCCATATAGATGAACGGGAACTATGGCCTTTGTTCGCGGCGTTATCGCTTTTTCAAGTGCAGCAGGATCCATGCAAAAAGTTTGCGCATCTACTTCCACAAATACAGGTGTAAGTCTTAGTAGTGCTATCACTTCGGTAGTGGCAATGTAGGTAAAGGATGGTGTAATCACTTCATCACCAGGCTCTAAGCCCAATGCCATCATTGCAATTTGCAATGCATCGGTACCATTGGCGCAGGGAATGGTATATTTTGCACCAATATAGTTTGAAAGATTGTTTGCAAAGTTTTGAACCGGCTTTCCGTTTATAAATGCGGTGCTTTCCAAAACTTCAATAACAGCTTTATCAACTTCCGGCTTTATTTTTTCATACTGGGTTTTGGTATCCACCATCTGGATAGGTCGCATAAAACAATTTATTGGTAAAGTGCCGCAAAAATAATGAAATACAGGTAGTTTAAGGGTTTGCTTTTACATTTGCTGCCAGTAAATATGTGTGCCATTGTCTGTAATCATCTATAATATATTTTTAGGTCTGTTCCGAATAGGTACAGCGGTGGGCTCCCTGTTCAACCCAAAAATAAAAAAATGGGTAGTGGGTCGCCGCCAAATTTTTGATAAACTGCAAGCCACCATACCTTCCCATGCAAAAATCATCTGGATGCACTGTGCCTCGGTAGGCGAGTTTGAGCAGGGCCGCCCCATTATAGAACGCTTAAAAACCCTTTATCCCGAATACAAAATACTACTTACCTTTTTTTCACCATCCGGCTACGAGGCTACTCAAAATTATAAAGGAGCAGACTGGATTTTTTACATGCCCCTTGATGGAAGCATCAGATCAAAAAGATTTTTGGAGATTATACAACCCCGCCTCGTCATTTTTGTGAAATATGAATTTTGGTTTTATTATCTTAAAAAAATAAAATACAGGAATATTCCGCTCATATTAGTTTCTGCAATATTTACCGATAAGATGAGTTTTTTTAAATGGTATGGCCAATTGCAGCGAAAAATGCTAACCCGGTTTGACCAGGTATTTGTACAAAATGAAAATTCAAAAAAATTATTGGATGCAATCGGCCTTTCGGCAATCACTACTGTTGCAGGCGATACCCGGTTCGACAGGGTGCTGGAAATAGCATCTAAATGGGAGCCATTGCCAAAAATTGATTTTTTTATTGGCGATTGTAAAACCATAGTAGCGGGTAGCACCTGGCCCGAAGATGAAGAACTGTTGTGTAATTATTTGAGTGGGCACAAAGAAAACAGTATCAAACTGATTCTTGCTCCGCATGAAATAGATGAAAAACATCTGGAAGGATTAAGAAAACTTTTTCCGGCTGCTGTATTTTATTCTGAATTTACTGAAGATCCAAATGTACAATCAAAAGCCAATTGCCTGATTATTGACAATATAGGAATGCTTTCACGTCTTTATAAATATGGTACTATAAACTATGTAGGTGGCGGATTAAGACAATCGGGCATACACAATCTATTGGAAGCAGCGGTATATGGTAAACCCGTTTTATTTGGCCCTGTTTATAAAAAATATGCGGAAGCTATTGCATTAATTGAAATGAATGGAAGTAAAAGCTTTGCAGAAGCCAGAGAATTTGAAACCCTTGCAAACCAATTATTGGAGCATGAAACAATTGCATTTGACATGGGCAAGCAAGCTGCTCAATATGTAACTGCACAGGCGGGAGCTACCAAAGTAATTACGGGATACATTCAGGAGAATCTTCTTTTCACCAATTGATCAAACTGCTGAACGGTAGGATTATTATTATCCCAGCCCAGTTTTACTTTCAACTCACGGCTTATCCAGTATTCAGCTTCGGCATATATATTAAAACTGTTGATTGTTTTTATACACCGTTCATACATACTTTCATCGCCGCGAAATAACTCATTTATAAAAACAAAACGATCGTTGATGCCAATAGCTTTGCGCAAATCTTTTACCGGCGTTTCTTTTAATACTTCTACCAGCTCGGTTTTCCCCTGCTTCAATTTATCATTCAAAGATTCTTCACTGCCTGCTTTTTCATTTACTTCTTTTGATTGATGTGAGAGTGTAGGTATTTCATTCAAAGGATCAAATACCATATCCAACTGTCCGTTTTTTTGTACAAGCGATAAATTTCCTTTATCCACCAAAACGGTTTCTTTTACTTCTTTGGTTTCCTTTGCTTCTTTTCTTTCTTTTACCGGTTCCGGTGTTGTTACTTCGGGCATTAGGGCCGCAGGCCTGGGTGCATATTTTTCGTAGCCGGCTGCCATGCCCAACGATTGTGCAATGGGCAATACCACCGCCACTTTTGCTGTACCTAAAGTATGCTGACCGATTGATTGTAATTTTGATAGTTCAAACTGTATTAACTGAACAGTGCCGAGCAACTGTGCCGTATCGGCTTTTTGACGATATTGTTCATTTAACTGCTGAATGAGTGCTTCAATTCTTTCCATTCCTGTATTTTTGAACGGTTGAGAAATAAATTAGCGGCAATACCCATTTGCCATTGCCTTAAAATTACAAACTGTTTGCCAATATTGACCGAATCATTTTATAAACGAAACCTTAACAATGTTTATTGAACCTAACAACAGCGGCGAGCGCCGCGGAAGTATTGAAGTTATTTGCGGCTCTATGTTTAGCGGAAAAACAGAAGAGCTGATTCGCCGGCTAAAGAGAGTAAAAATTGCAAACCAGAAAGTTGAAATTTTTAAACCGGCTATTGATGTGAGGTATGATGAAGTGAAGATTGTATCTCACGATGCTACGGCCATTCATTCTACGCCGGTCGACCATTCAAAAAAAATACTGGAACTGGCAAAAGATGTAGAAGTAGTGGGTATAGATGAAGCACAGTTTTTTGATGAAGCTATTGCCGATGTTTGTGATACGCTTGCTTTTCGCGGCATCAGAGTAATTGTAGCCGGGCTTGACATGGATTATCTTGGCAATCCATTTGGTCAAATGCCTGCACTCCTTGCCAAGGCTGATTATATAACCAAGCTGCATGCTATATGCCAACAATGTGGCAGTATGGCAAATTACTCTTACCGCAAAGTGGCAACAGACGGGCAGGTATTACTAGGCGCCACCGATACTTATGAGCCACGCTGCAGAAAATGTTATGATGCGAAATAAATATTGCTAAACAAAGTGTAGCTACACGGTAAATAATAGTATATAAATTCTTTGCAATAAAAAAAATCCCGACGGCTTGTAGCTGTCGGGATTTTTGGTAAAGAGTGTTCGTTTATCTAAATCCAATTAAATCATTTATTGTACTACAAAGGATTTGGCAAGCCTTACACCATCACCCAGCACTTGCAGGTTATAAACACCCGGTGCCAATGAAGATGGCAATTGTATCACCTCGGTAGTTACACCGCCCGAAAGGTTTAATAAACGGGTGTACACCTGTTGGCCTTGCAAATTAGTAATACGTAAATTGTAAACTGCTTTGCTCAGTGCAGGCAATTGCAAACTCAATTGTCCACCTTTTACAGGATTAGGATAAATTACAAGATCCATATTGGAAGCGTTGCGATTTACTTTTACAATATTGCTGTAAAGTATTTTACCGTTTGCTTCTACTGAGCGTATGCGATAGAAATTAACACCGGGCAATGGACTTGCATCCATCACTACATAATCTGCACGGCTTCCATCATTTTTCAATGCAGTTTGTACTGATATGTCGCTAAAGCCACTGCCGTTTGCCGATCTTTCTACATGATAGTTCAAAACTCCTGATTCGGTAAGATTGCTCCATTCAATTTTATTGACACTACCCAACTGATATGCTTTGATGCCTGATAATGCTACAGGCAGATAAACAGGATCGTTGGAAATTCCAAATGGAGAGAAACTGCCAAAGCCACTACCTGTGGCTACAGTACCTGTAACCGAGCCACTGTTGTTATCAACACCGCCACCGGAACAATGTATAACCTGAGCAGTGGAAGGGTTATAAGAACCTCCTGTAGTAGCGCCGGTATAATCCAAAGACAAAGTACAATTAGAGCCGCCGGTTACCGCTTCTGAAATATCCCATGTAGCATTTACACTATAACCTGCAATAACACAAGATGGTGATGCGGAAGCAACTTTCACTGAGAAATTATCAACGGTACCTGCGTTATTAATGGTGGCAGGATGATATAAAGCACCGGAAGGCCCAACCGGGAATAAAACATTGGTGGCACCCACGTTATTAATGGTAAGTGTACCTGAACCATCCGTAACGACATAAGCAGTAGCAGAACCGCCCACTACTTCATCAGTAGTAAGATTGTTGTTGCCCAATGTAAAGGTACCGTTGAGCAATTCCACTCTGTCTGTTGCTGTGATATTTCCACCGGCTGTTGAGTTTCC
>JAKIZK010000137.1 GCA_022708055.1 Bacteroidota bacterium | reverse complement strand
CTAAGTAATGGCCCTTCAAATGTGGCCATTCCATAGCAGGTAAGCGCTACTACCATAAATTTTAATACAGGCTCTTCTCTCACTTTGTCCCATGCGCCACGCAGCGTAAGTAAGCCATTGAGCATACCGCCCCAGCTGGGGGCCAGCAGCATAACAGAGAATACAACACCCAGCGACTGTGCCCAATCGGGCAATGCAGAATATAAAAGATGGTGAGGGCCTGCCCATATATACAAGAAAATTAATGTCCAAAAGTGAATGATAGATAACCGGTAAGAATATACCGGACGGTTGGCTGCTTTAGGTAAAAAGTAATACATCAATCCCAAAACAGGTGTTGTAAGCACAAAGGCCACTGCATTGTGCCCATACCACCATTGTACCAGCGCATCCTGCACACCGGCAAACATGGGATAGCTTCCGGTCAAGGAATAAGGGATTTCAAACGAACGTACGATGTGTAATAATGCGACGGTAACCCAGGTACCAATGTAAAACCAGATAGCAACATAAATGTGCTTTTCTCTTCGTTTCATAATCGTCATCATCATATTGATTCCAAATACAACCCAGATAATTGTAATGGCAACATCAATAGGCCAAATCAGTTCAGCATATTCGGCTCCAGTAGTAAGGCCGAGTGGTAATGTAATAGCAGCACCGGCAATGATAGACTGCCATCCCCAAAAATGCAGCCAGCTTAATTTATCGCTCCACATTCGTGCCTTGCACAACCTTTGAAGCGAGTAATAAATTCCTGTAAAACAAGCATTGCCTACAAATGCAAAAATGATTGCATTGGTATGTAAAGGACGCAATCGGCCAAAAGTGGTCATTGCCAGATTTAAACTGGCAGCAGGATAGTAGATTTGGATAGCAACCCATAAACCTACTATCATACCGATAACGCCGGATATAATAGTGGCATAGCCAAAGGCTCTTACAATCCTGTTGTCATAATAAAACTTTTCAACTTGCATAAGCAGTACTTTTATTTTGTTTTGGTTGATGAAGGTTTGTCGTCAAATAAAATGCGGGAACCTGGCGAATAGTCGTCTTCAAACTGGCCCGATTTTACACTCCAAAGAAAGGCGAATAAAAAAAATCCGGCTACGGTGATGCTTACGGCTAATAAGATGATAATGACACTCATATCATTTTGTTGGTCTCCCGGTTACTGACAGGAGCGGTAAAAGTATTTTGACCGAAGATGGTCAAGCATAAGACCTATCACTAAAAAACCTGATTTTAATCATGTCTTTTTTACCGACAATAATCCCATTTTTTTAGCAATCAGGCTACTGCTACCAAATGTAAGTAATAAAATGCTTAAAGAACTGCTGGGCATTAGAATAGCGGCAACCAATGGTGAAAGAATGCCCTGTACTGCAAAAAATAACCCTACAACATTATATACTATGGAAAGTACAAAGCTGGCAACTACAATGTTTTTATTGGCGCTACAAAGTTTGAAAAATTTGGTAAGCCTTGGCAACTGCCCGGCTTCAATAATCGCATCGCTGGATGGGGTGAAATTATTTGCCTGCTCAGTAACAGCTATGCCTACATCACTTTGTTTTAAAGCACCTGCATCATTTAGTCCGTCACCTATCATCATTACGCTTTCGCCTGATTGCTGAAGATGTTTAATATAATTCAACTTATCTTCCGGTTTCTGATGAAAAAGCAAAGTCGTGTTTTTTCCCATCAACCTTTGCAGCTGTTGCATAGAAGCCTCATTGTCGCCCGATAAAACGGATAACTTATACCCTGATTTTAATTTTTGAATCAAAGCCGGCATCTCATCTCTGTATGAGTTGCCAAATGAAAAATAACCCGGAGTTTGACCTTCAAGCCAAACATATACTACTGTATTGGATGGCGAAGCTTGTTGACTGCCGGTTACAAAGGTTTCAGTGCCCAATTTTATTAAATCATCATCCACAATGCCTTCAATACCTTCGCCAGGTACTTCTTTAAAGCCGCTAACTTTTCTAAGATTCACTGGAGACAGATGCATCGCTAATGCTCTGCTAAGTGGATGGTTCGAATTAGCAGCCAGTGCTGCTATTTGTTGTTCCTGTTTTTTTGTTAATGGGCAGCCGTTATAATTTATGTTTTGAAAATAGGAAGAGGTAAGTGTGCCTGTTTTATCAAACACAATATGTGTGGTTGCGGCTATGGCTTCTATAACGGAAGCACTTCTCAAATAAAAACGATTATGCCCCAATATTCGCAGTACATTACCGTTAGTAAAAGTATTGGACAATAATAATGCGCAAGGGCAAGCAATGATAAAGATTGCTGTAACTGCCGGCCAAATTTTTTCTGGATTATACATTTGCCAATAAATGGCGGTAAGCAATGCAATGCTGAAAACGATATAAGTAAAATACCGGCTGAGCAAATGAACAAATGAAACTTTTTTCTCTGTTGCGTCATGTTGCATTTCCTCCTTGTTCCACAATTTGGTCAAATAACTTTGGCCGACTTCCTTTATTACCAAAATTTCTACTTGTTCACCGGTTTGTTTTCCTCCCGCATATACCAGTTCACCTACTTCTTTTAAAACAGGCAACGATTCGCCGGTTACAAAACTGTAATCAATAAATGCTTTTCCACGTGTAAGAATGCCATCTGCAGGTATCAGTTCTTCGTTGTGTATTACCATTGTATCGCCCGGTTTTATTTCGGGCAATGAAACCGGTATTTCTTTTTCATCTTTCAGCAGGTTTACCGCTATCGGGAAATAAGAGGTGTAATCTCTTTCAAATGAAAGCTGGCGATAGGTTTTGTCCTGTAATATTCTGCCCGCCAGCATAAAAAATACAATGCCCGACATGGAATCAAAATAGCCACCGCCTGTTCCGCTGATTACCTCCCATGCACTGCGTATAAATGTAATAATAATGGCAAGTGCAATAGGCGCATCAATATTTAAAAATTTATGCTTCAGGCTTTTCCAGGATGATGTATAAAAAGGCAAAGCTGCATATAGCAAAACCGGAATTGCCAATGCAAAGCTTATCCATCTGAAAGTTGTCCTCAATCCGGTTTCACTGGCATCTATTCCCAGATATTCGGGAAAACTTAACATCATGATATTTCCAAAACAAAAACCCGCTATACCCAACTGATATACCATGCTTTTATCAATGGCCGGTCGTTTATTTTTTAAATCGCTGAGACTGATATAAGGTTCATAGCCAATGCGGGTTAATGTTTCCACTACCTGTCGTAGTGATGTTTTTTCGGATAGAAAAACTACATCAACTTCCTTTCTTGTAAAATTTACTTTGCTGCTTACAACACCATGATTGATTCGGTAAAGATTTTCGAGCAGGTACAGGCAGGAGCTGCAATGCATTTGTGGCAAATAAAAACTTACGTGAACCTGCTTTTCGTCTCTAAAAGTAATTAATTGCAGTTGTGTTTTTTCATCATCTAAGAAAGCAAATTTGTCTTTTCTTATTTTTATTCGCTGGCTGATGCCGGGGTTTTCGTTTAGATTATAATATTCACATAGGTTACTTTCATTAAGAATCTGATAGACCATTTTGCAACCTTCGCAGCAAAACAGTTTTTCTTCCACGCTGATGTTGTTGGTAAAACAGGATTCACCACAGTGGTAGCAATAAGTTTTGTGGGATGTTTCTTTTATTGAATTCATGTTTTAATTTCCCAAATGCTAAAATAAAGTTACAGCCAAAAAGCGGTGTTGAGATTATTCAAAACGAAAAATGATTCCCGTCAGTTGTTTTCTGTGGCTTGACCTCGTTTCACCATGCAGGAAATGCCGGCATACAGCAAAAACATAAGGGCTATTGCCAGTAAAAAGCCACTTGCCGCAAATAGCTGAAACCAGATTTTTGTGTTGAGCATGATTTGTGCGAAAGGAAGATTATTTAGTTTGCCTTTTATTTTAACAATGCCGCTGGCAAGCAGCGAAATCCAAAATAGTAGCAATGTAATATTGGCAATAGTAGTAACAGCCAGTATTCGCTTCTTTAGTTTTTGAAATTTAGTTGAATCATCTTTTTTCGCTATGAAATAAATGGAAGCAAGCAATAGCATTGTATTGATGCCAATGGTTGTGCCCATCGCATGTGCAACGGTAATATGAGTACCGTGTGTATAATAATTCCAGGCCGGAACCGACATAATAAGCGCCAGTGTAATATTCAAAAAAATCCAGCAATCGGCAAATGATAAAAGCCGGAATGATGCAAACTGAAAATTTTTAACCGCAGCCGAAACAGATTTTCTCCATTTCCAGATGATATGGCCGAAAATGATAAGTTCGGTCATGCTGATAATGTAGGCAACCATCTTTACCCAGGGTGCGGCGGGTACAATGTAGGTATGGTGTCCCCAGTTAAACATCAAATTAGTAAGCCCCAGAAAATAAAAAAAGAAAGCTTCTTTTGATTGAGCAATTTTGGTATCACCACTTATTTTTTCCATTACATACATGGCGGTACCATATACCAGCATATTCCAGCTGCCTACCATGGAGCCAAGGGCTTTCCATTGAACGGTAATGTCTCTTACGATATTGCCGCTGAAATAGTCTATGAGCCAGAGATAAGATTCAGAAACAGTAATAAAGAAAA
>JAKIZK010000136.1 GCA_022708055.1 Bacteroidota bacterium | reverse complement strand
TAAATGCTATCCAAAAATAAAGCCAACATTCAACCATATTTCCAAACTCCGGATTTTAATATTTATACCAACTTTATAAATCTAATTGAACTGAAATGTATTTTCACAACTGATCTAAGCTATATTTGATTATTTATTTCTAAAAAAGTTTTAAACAAAAACAACAAGCAAAAAAATTATTGCTGATGGATCTTAGAGAACTCAATAAAACACAACATCAGCATGTAAAAAGACACCCTTGGGAACTTTGCCGATACAGGATATTGAATTTTTTTTTGAACCGATGCAACGACAATCAAATAATAGTTGATATTGGTAGTGGCGATGCTTATCTGGCTTCTCAGATAGCAAAGCGTCACCCGCAATCATCTGTAACAGCTGTTGATATTAATTATACACCGGAGCTGATGGCTGGTCTCACACAACAATTGCCATCAAATTTAGTTCTCTCGCCATCACTGGAAACAGTAGCATCACAAAAAAAAATTGATGTCATCATTCTCATGGATGTACTGGAACACCTGGAATATCCACAAGAATTATTAATCCAGATTTTACAACTGCAAGGTGTTTCCGTAAAAACCAATTTCATCATAACGGTACCTGCTTATCAGCAGCTATTTTCTGAACACGACCGCCAACTGGGCCATTTCAAAAGATATACACGCAAACAACTGGACCATCTGCTAAAACCGCTTGCAATAAAAAAAATTAAAGATGGGTATTGTTTCAACTTTCTGTTGATGATCAGATTTTTTCAGGTACAGAAAGAAAAAATTTTTAAAAGAAAAAATCATGTAAAAACTGGTGTGCACAACTGGAAGGGTAATCATTTAATAACCGGTATCATCACTCAATTATTGTGGATGGAATTTAAAATAACTTGGTATCTTGCACGTATTGGTGTTAAACTACCGGGACTAAGTTGCTATGCATTATGTCAACCTTTTCAATAGTTATTCCCTGTTATAATGAAGCTTCCAGAATACCTTTGGACAGGTTGTCATCCTTTCTTTTAACAAATGCGGAAGCCCATATCATTTTTGTAAATGATGGCAGCACCGATGAAACTTTTCAAAAACTTACAGCATTCATCAGTCAATATCCCGACAAATGCGATATCGTTTCCCATGAAGAAAGGAAGGGCAAAGCGTCAGCTGTTCAATCCGGCATGTTGCGGGCATTACATGATACCAAGGCACAATATATCGGTTATCTAGATGCGGATTTTTCAACCGATCCAGAAGAATTTTTTTTACTGTATTTGTATGCCCAATCGCATCAGCTAGACTACATATTTGGTTCCAGAATTAAAAAACTGAATGCGGTAATTAAAAGAAACAATTTTCGTCACTACGCCGGTAGATTCATTGCTACACTTACCGATGGGTGGTTCAAGTTGGGAATTTATGACACGCAATGCGGAGCCAAATGCTTTAAAAGAGAAATCGTATCCACACTTTTTGAAAAGCCTTTTAAAACCAAATGGTTGTTTGATATTGAAATTTTTATCCGAATCAAACAATCTGAAACAACTTTTTCCGGATATGAATATCCGTTGCAAAATTGGATAAACGCCAGAGGTTCAAAAATTAATTTAAAAAGTTTTCCGCAAATTCTGAAAGAACTGTTTTTGTTAAGAAGGTTTTATGCTAAGTAATATTAGTATGATAAAACAATTATAAAATGGAAGGGATATCACTAAAGCCAGACACACCATATAAATATCCCGGTTATTATTTTGTACTACTGCTTCTCGCAGCAGTTATTTCATTTTGGCCATTAAGCTTTCATATATTCAGTTTAAAAAATGATGCATTAAATTATTTCTTACCAACCCGGTATCTGGTAAGTGAATCATTTCACCGTTTTGAACTACCACTGTGGACACCTTATTTAAACATGGGCTATCCGCTTCATGGTGATTTGCAGGCGGGTGTATGGAATCCTATTGTACAACTTCTTTCATTATTTGGGCACTACACGCTCTATACACTGCAACTAGAAACTCTGTTTTATATCTTTATGAGTGGTGCAGGCATGTTTTTCCTTTTGAAGCATTTTCAACTGCATCCGCATGCGGCTTTGTTGGGCAGTGTTGCCTATATGCTTTGTGGATTTAATATTGATTCTGCCCAGTTCTTAAACTGGATTGCAGGCACCGCATTTCTTCCATTTGTAATACTCAACTATTATCGGTGTATAACAGAAAAATCTTTACGGTATACTATATATACAGGATTTTCATTATACCTGCTTTTCAATTGTGCATACCCTGCAGGTTTTGTAATCACGCTATACCTGCTTTTGTTTTTCTTTATTTTCTTAACATCACCAAAGTTTCTCAGTAATATCATATCAAACTGGAAATCTTATTTAGCTATACATCTTACAATTGCCATTGTATTTATTTTATTTTCCCTTCCTGCCATCATCTCCTATCTGCAAAGTTTACCACTGATGGAAAGAGGATCCGGTGCCGGGTTGGAAGCGGCCATGAGCAACGCGTTACATCCTTTTACTTTAAGCACTTTGACCTTGCCTGCGAGTGCCTGGAAAATGCCGGGAATAACCATTACCGATCCATTAGAAAGAAATTCATGGTTCGGTATTACAGCTTTAATTTTTATGATCGCCGCATTTGTTATCAAACAACCGCACCGGTTTGCCCGTTTTTCAAAATGGTGTATTCCGATTTTTCTGGTTTTCAGTTTTGGCGAATGGGGAGGTTTAAGACTCATCAGTTATTATTTATTACCACTGATGGATAGTTTCAGACATCCGGCTAATGCAAAAATGTTTACTGTCTTCTTTTCGGTCATACTAGCTGCTTTTACTTTTCATTTATTTATAATTAAAGCAATCAACTTCCAGGTCGTCAAAAAAGCATGGTGGATTACGCTTATATTTACGTTCACGGTCCTTATTATTTCTTTCTTTTTCCCTGCTGATTTTTTTTCCATGCCCAATTTTGCATCCTTTATCAGCAATGCGAATCAATCGATAATGGAAAAAGCAAGTCTGTTTACTGACACGGCTACGTTTACCGATCTTGTGTGGGTTTGCTGTATTTTTCAATTTCCCTTTTTGTTTTTACTATATCGTTTTATAAAAAAGTACCAATGTAAAAACATACTGCTTATTTCCGTTATCAACAGCGTTTTTTTTGCAGCAATTTTACAGCCCTTTACTGTTATTAAAAAAGATAAAGCAGTAGCGATACAGCAACTCATAAAAACACAAACCGTAAATGGATATCCCGTTCCTAATATCCAAAAGTCTTTAAAGGACATCAGTACCGACAATGAAAAGTTTTTTAATGAGATCGGCTGTTTGAGTATGTATCAAAAAAAACCGGGACGTTCTGATTACAGAATAACACCAAGCAATCTGTTAAATCAAAACAACTTTTGGTTTAACTATAAATTCAGGATTTATCAATTTAATTTTCCGGTTATATATAGTGTAAATAAAATAGGAAATCAGCTTGATTGGGAATCAAAACAAACCGACAGTGCTTACCGATGGGCCTTTAGAGAAACAAAATATGTAACGGCACAGGCGACAAACTATTCTGATTCGGTTAAAATACAACTCACTGAGTTCAAACCGGGATGTATTAAAGGAAAGATAATAAGCAGCGGTACTGCTGCTGTTGTTTTGCTTCAAAATATCTATCCGCGATGGAAATTATATGTTGATAATCAGCCACAAAAAATAATAAAAACAAATATTGCGTTTATGGGTTTTGAAGTACCAAATGGAGAGCATCAGTTCTCTTTTCAATACCAGTCATCTGATTTGGATATTGCATTCATTGTTAGTACGATCTGCATCTTGCTATTATGCATTTATAAAATAACTGAATTCAGGAAAAAATCAGTCTAAAATATTTTTTCCTTTCATGGCATGATGAATGGCTATATCCATTAATCGCTCGGCATAGGGCTTTGAAATAGCATTTAATGCTTCGATAGCCTGATGAATTTCATCTTTATTTCCCTTATTTACGATTTGTTGTAATTTTTGCATTGCATTCTCGGTTTCTTTTAACTCATCCGCTGTTAACAGTGTCCGATTTTTTTGAATAAACTGAGTTGTAGTATCCAGCAGTTGTGTGGCCTCGGCTTGTGCTTCTACCAAAGCTCTGGTCTGTATATCCTCTTTAGCATGTACAATAGAATCCATCAGCATTTTTTCTACATCTGCATCACTAAGACCATATTGTGGCTTCACTTCCACCGACTGAGATACACCACTTCTCAACTCTTTTGCTCTTACTGTCAATATTCCGTCTGCATTTACCAAAAATGAAATTTCTACTTTGGGCAAGCCCGCAGGCATGCCCGGTATGCCCGCCAGATTAAATTCGGCCAGCTTTCGATTATCCTTTACCATATCTCTTTCTCCCTGATATACTGATATTCTGATACTACCTTGTCCATCCTTTTGTGTTGTGTATTGCCTGCCCGCACTTGCGGGTATTTTTGAATTGCGTGGGATCAACACATCCATCAATCCGCCCATCGTTTCTATACCCAATGATAATGGCGTAATATCCAAGAGCAAAAAATCTTTATTATTCCCAGCAAGTATATCTGCCTGTATGGCTGCACCCAATGCTACAACCTCA
>JAKIZK010000135.1:4422-4663 GCA_022708055.1 Bacteroidota bacterium | reverse complement strand
CCAATTCTATCGCCTACACCATTTTAAAAAATAATAACTATGATGTAGTTAAAGATTTTCCACCCATTCGTGTTTGGGGTACTATTGGTTTTATTGCTGCTATGTGGGTTACCAATCTTACGGGTAGTAAGGATAATGCCAACCAATTTATCATCGGTGCAATAGCAGCAATGATACTGGGTATATTTTCGTTTACGCTACCTAAATGTCCGCCTCAAAAAACGATTGCAAAAGATGCTTC
>JAKIZK010000135.1:0-4331 GCA_022708055.1 Bacteroidota bacterium | reverse complement strand
CTATGTTTCTGGGTGCTGCATTGCAATTGACCAATATGTATGGGGACGTGTATTTAAGTGAATTTGGTAAAGTGCCCGAATATCATGATTCATTTGTAGTAAAGTATTCTACCATCATTTTATCTATTTCACAAGTTTCAGAAACATTATTCATTCTTGCTATTCCATTCTTTTTGAAAAAATTCGGCATTAAGAAAGTGATGTTGATTTCCATGCTGGCCTGGGTAGTGAGGTTTGGATTATTTTCTTAAGGAAATCTGTGGATGATTATTTTATCTTGTATCGTATATGGAATGGCTTTTGACTTTTTTAATATTTCCGGTTCATTATTTGTTGAAACCACAACCGATTCAAAAATAAGATCCAGTGCCCAGGGTTTGTTTATGATGATGACGAATGGAGTAGGGGCTTTTTTGGGAAGCCGAATCAGTGGATGGATGATTGATAGATTTTATACCACAGCTAATGGTGATAAGCAGTGGCATGGTATCTGGCTTGTTTTTGCTATTTATGCATTAATAGTTGCAGTGTTGTTTGCAATATTTTTCAAACATAAGCATGACCCCAAAGCTAATTTAGAGGTAAAGCATTGATAAAAAATTAAACAAAAGAAGTAGCCGTATATTTATCAAGATTTATGAATTGAAACGTGCTACTTCTTTTTCGTTTTTATTCCTGACTTATTCCAGTTGCAATAGTTTGTCTTTTGGATATTTTACTTCGTATTTAAAACCAATTTTATTTTCTTTTCGGGCTTCAATTTTCATTTGCCAGGTAAGTGTCTGGCTATCCTCATCCAATTTGGCACCTTCATATTTTCTATCCTGCACTTCAATCTCTTTTTGTGTACTGATGGGAAACTGATCATCCACAATTACATGAATGGGTTGTTGTTTGTTATTTCGCACCACAATTTCATATTGCCGGGTATCGGTACGATTGCTTCCCATAAATTTTTTTGTACTGTATTCTTTTATGAGTTTTCGTTTTGCGACTACGCCTTTATCTTTTCCCAGCGAAAGATTGAGCGTATCGCCTGCATTTATAAGATCCAGAACAGACTTTCCTAAAAAGGTTCCTTCAAAAAATAGATTGGCTTCGCCGGGAAGTAAATTCAACTGTTGCCAATCAATAATTTTTGCAGTGAGATAGGCATCGGGGTCAAGTTTTGGCGCAATGTAATATTCATAGTCGGCTTTTACTTCATAACCATCAATGGTTGCCATATAAGTTTTTCCATCATTAAGTATTGTATAGGGCTCTTTTATTTCGTAAACCGTTGTGGTGGGTTGATAGGTAATGGTTGTAATCATGTCTTCATTTCTTTTCATGTCAGATGAAATGCTTTTCATGCCTCTGATAAGTATTGGTGAATATCCAAGTTCTTTACTCTGTACACCTTGACCCAAAGCGGTTACAACTACTTCAGCCATTTGATTATTATTTTCAGTCAAAGTAATAGGCTGATATGGTAAATTTCCAATTACCATTTCTGTAGCATTAAATCCAACCGAAGAAACAGTTACTACGTCACCCGGTTTTGCATTCAGTTGAAAATTACCTTTTGCATCTGTTGCAGCTCCGGTTTTTGAACCTTTAATCACTACAGAAGCACCGGGGATGGGGTTGCCTTTGGTGTCCAATATAATTCCACTGAATCTACTTTGCTGATAAGTTGCCTGAATGGTATTGGTGGCTGGTCTGTATGCATAAGTATATTTTAAATACCAAGGTGTAAGATTGGGCTTAGTGCCATTCTCATTTGGATTTCCGGTAGATAAAAATAGTTTTATGTCTTTCCAGTCTTCTCCGCTGTTTTGAAAAACATTTGCTTTGTAATCCATCTTGATTGGGCTGCTTACATCTTTCACTCTGATATCATAAGTAGGAAACCAGCCTGCCTGTTTTACCAGGTAGCTTACTGTAAATTGAGCAGTTGCGGCTTCACTTGTATTTACAGTAACATGAATTTCACTGGTTGCTGTTTCCGCATTTTGTTTCAGGTGGGCTAATTGTTTATTTATCTTAAGTAAGTCGACATCCAGTTTTTTTAGGATGCGTGATGCTTCCATTTGTTTTTGATAAATTTCAGTAAGCCGGCTTCTTTGAAAATCGGCAGCATCTTTTAAATCAGCAGCTTTTAATCCATTGTTAGCTCCGCCAATTTGCTGGTTTTTTACCATTAAATCTTCTTCTTGTTTATATACACTGAGAATATTTTTTTGTAGTGCAATTTTTTCTAATTGCGCTTCTTTTAAATTTTCAATTTCTTTTATTTCATCCTGTTTCTGTTGCTCTTTCAGAAAGTTTTGCTGGTGTATGACAGAAAGTACGGTCACCGCGTTGTTATCAGCTTTTACCTGAATGCTTTGTTTGTCTATGGAAGGAGAAATATTGTTAAAGATCAATTCCTGTTTTCCGTTTGTAAGATTTGTTTTTGTTGTTCTTTGCACTTGTGCCCCATCCAGAAATACTGTTACTTTTTCAATCTTGGTTTCAATATTTCTTTTTGTTTGTGCTTGTGATATTCCGGCTGTTGTGATAGCGATAATTAGTAAAATCTTTCTCATAAATTTTTTGGTTTACAAGAATGGATGCTTTCATTTTGATAATTGCATAAAAAAACCGGCATTTAGCCGGAGTTTTTTTTGAAAGTCAGATTTGAAGTATTAATAATTTAAGTGATTAATTGAACAACAGGGCTTTTTATTACTTCCCACTTTATTTTTTTTACTCTTTTTAAATCTCCGATAACTCTTATCTGTTTGTTGTGCCATTCTTTTTTCCATTCATTCAATCCTTCAACAAAATAAACACCAACATTTTCAGCCATTATTGCGGGTCTTCCGTTGATATTTTTAGCATTGCCTATAATGTCAATTTTCCTTTCAGTTTTTTCCCTTCTCACTGCTTTGCAATTTTACGAATACAAAAACGGTCGCTTACAAAAATATTGCCCATATTATCAATGCTTAGTCCGGCTACATACCTAAACATGGCTTTGGTGCCCACTGCATCTCTAAAATCTTCCGTTTCGTTTCCGGCTATGGTGGTTACTATGCCGCCCGGTGTGGCTTTACGTATTCTGGTGTTTTCGCCTATTATCAAATTATCGTCTTTATCTACTGCCAATGCATTGATGCGCATAAACCTTGCTGCTTTACCTGTTCCATCATTGGCACCTGCGGGCCTGAGGCCATCAAAGTCACCAACAAAATTGCTTACTACTCCTGCCGGAGTAATTTTTGCAACACAATTCCCCCTGCCACCGTTTTGGGCTACATAAATATTTCCTTTGCTATCCACAGCTATGGCCCGGGGTTCTCTGAGTGTGGCATTTTTTCCCAGCCCGGGTTTAAAATCACCACCTACGCCATCGCCTGCTAAGGTTGTTACTTTGCCTGTGGTACTTATTTTTCTGACGGTAAAGTTGTAAGAGTCGGCTACATAAATATTGCCTTCTTTGTCAATACATAAACCCGTGGGGTTGTAAAAACCTGCCTCTAACCGGTTGCCATCATCTTTTCCTTTATAACCTTCGTCGCCTGCAAATCTTTCCACTTTTTTATCGGCAGATATTTTATAAATAGAATGGTCTCTGCCGCTCGCTAAATATATATTACCGTCTTTGTCCACACATATTCCATCTTGCCCGGGCAGGGCAGCAAGGCCAAGGTCGTTGTAATTGGCATCCATAGCTCCAATGCCAAACAAGCTGGTTACAAGGGTAGCCGCATCCACTTTGCGTAGCACAATTTCATCTATTACATAAAGATTATTGTTGGCATCTATGGCCGATGATTTTACTGTACCTGAAAAATGTGCTTTCTGCCCAAGGCCATCCATATTTTTGCCGTCTTCTTCCCATCCGGCAATGGTGGTTACTACCCAGGTTTGGGCTAATAGCAGATGGGGCATTAACGAAAGGATTGTAATCAGCAGGGTTAAAAATTGTTTTTTCATTTTTTAGAGTATTTAATGTTTTTTGAAATATTATTGAACATATATTGCCCTGGCAAAATTTTTTCCGGCGCCATTGTAAACTTTTGTGGCCGTTCCATTTTTCCAGTAATGCCCTTGCTCCAGTGTTGGATTGTTGTATAAAAAGCCCAGGCAATAAATATCGCTGCCCTTAATAAATCCATTGGTAAGCTCGCTATTGGTAACGGCATCGCCCAGCATCGTTTTTGTACCATTTTTCCAATAGGTTGCAACAGCTTTTCCGGATGCATTTGTTTCGTAGCCCAATATATAAACATCACTTCCATTTACAAGAATGCCACCCTCTGCTGCTGCAGTGTTTGCTCCATTAGTGAGCCAGGTTATTACAT
>JAKIZK010000134.1 GCA_022708055.1 Bacteroidota bacterium | reverse complement strand
CACAGCACCCCTTACATCTCCTCCACTTATTTGCATGATGTCATCTTCCCAATCAATTTGTACATTCATTTTTCCAAACTCTTCTTTTAAAGATGCTGCCCTATTACTCTCTTTATGCACCAGACGTGACACCCCTTTTATTTTTGTAGTGCCCTTACAATAGGCAGCCAATGCCACTAAGGGCGGAAAAAGATCAGGACAATCCGTTGCATCAAATTCAAAAGCTTGTAATGAAGAAGGTACCATTTTTATTCCCTTAGCCTCTATAGCAATACCTGCATTGGCTTGCATTAATGCATCTACAATTGCACGGTCAGCCTGCGAAGATGTAAGATCTAAGCCCTGCACAAATACAGGACCGGCAATAGCACCTGCTACCAATAAAAATGCACCGCCACTCCAGTCGCCTTCAACTGTATAATCAATAACTTCTTCTGCTAAATGTGTAACGTGTGCAGTTTCATTAAATACAAATTCTCTGTAATGCTTATTTACAGGCAATGGAAGCCCGAAGTGATTCATCACATCCAGCGTCAAATTTATATATGGCTTACTCTTCAAATTATTGACGATAAGGACAACAGGTGAAAAAGTTGAATTATTAACCGGGTATTGCTGATTTGCTAATGATGCGCTGTAAGCCAGCAACAAACCGGTTAAAAACTGGGAACTCAGTGAACCATCTATTACAATGTCGTTTGCTTGCAACGGGCCACGAATTATCATTGGCAGTTTTCCTTTATTGCTTTTTATACTTACACCCAGTTGTGGCAGTATGCTGTCAAAAAAATGCATAGGTCTTTCTACCAGGCTGCCGCTTCCGTTTATGGTTATTTCCTTATCGGCAAGTGCTGCAATGGGTGTAAACATTCTGATGCTCAAACCGCTTTCGCCGCAATCAATTTCGGATGATACCGGATTTATTCCATTACTCTCAATTGAAATTTGATTAGTATTATGTTCAACAACTGCACCCAGTTTTTCTATTATTGACAGTGCAGCTTTATCATCATTGCTATGTCCGGGATTTTTAATAATGGTTTTCCCCTTTCTCAATAATGCTGCAGCACAGGCTCGCTGCATAGAACTTTTGGATGCAGGGGCATAGATGTTGCCTTTTAAATGAGATGGGTGAATCGTAATGTTCATTTCTAAAACAAGTAATTATTAAAATTCAAAAAGCATGATTAATTCCAGTTGTTCAGCAATTTTTCCAGCTGAACTAATGAAATAGGAAATACCACTGCTTTCCCGATTTTATTCAGCAATACAAAGTTCATTTGCGTTCTTTCCCGCTTTTTGTCCATTTTTAAAATATTGAAAACACGTTGTTTGTCAAACGCAGCTGCCACGGGCAAATGATATTGGCTTAGCAATTGTTCTACTCTTTCTGTGTCTTTGAAACCACAAAGCTTTTCTGATACATAACAGGCAAATGCCATGCCTATTGAAACGGCTTGTCCGTGTTGTAGTTCATACTGTGTTTCCAAAGCATGCCCCAGCGTATGACCAAAGTTGAGCAAACGCCTTTCATTGCTTTCAAATTCATCTCGCTTTACAATATTAATTTTAATCAAAGCATTTTTTTGAACCAGATCGCTAATCGCTTTTTGCTTTTGTTGATATTGGCTCAAAGCGTTTCTTTCAAGTTCAGTAAACAACTTTGCATCCTTTATACAAGCATGTTTGATGATTTCAGCAAAGCCATTTATCCATTCTTCTTTCGGCAGACTATTCAGAAACGCCATGTCGTGCAAGATAAAATTCGGCTGCCTGATAGCACCCACCATATTTTTATAATCGCCTACATCAATTCCGTTTTTGCCGCCAATGCTAGCATCAACCAATCCTAGAATGGAGGTAGGCACAAATCCAAATTTCAAACCTCGCATATAAACAGCAGCGAGATAGCCTGTAATATCCGTAACCACACCGCCGCCTACACCTACCAATGTAGTACTGCGATCTGCTTCCATTTCAATCAACTGTGCCACCAGTGTATCTATCGTTGGTTGTATTTTATAAGCTTCGCCCGATTTGAGCACTATTACATTCCAACCTTTGAAGCGTTGACGATGGGCTTTAAAAACATTTTCGTCAGTCAATAAAATACAAGTCTTTTGATTTACAATTTTTTTTAAATGACTGAATCCGGTATCCAGATAAAAAGCAGTGGCTCCCGAAGAAAATTTTAAATTTAGCTGTTTCATTTGTTATTTTCGATAAACTTTTTATCCAAAACTCAACTATCCAATACATTCTTCTGATGATTGATACTTTCCATGTGTACTGCATCAAAATATTTTGAAATAAAATCTTTGCTCAATCCAATTTTATCCCCTTTTGCGGTTGCTCTTTCTATGATTTCATTCCAGCGATTGGTTTGCAGGATGGTGATATTGTTCTCTTTTTTATACTTTCCAATTTGTTCTGCTATTTTCATTCTTTGTCCCAGTATCTGCATCAGCTCATCATCTAATTGGTTTATTTGCTGCCGCAATTTTTCCAATGCTGCATGATAAGCTTCAGATTTAACATCTTCTTTTCTCCAAATAATGGCATCCAGCATTTCAGCGAGCACTTCAGGCGTTACTTGTTGCTTAGCATCGCTCCAGGCATTATCAGGATCTATATGACTTTCAATGATAAATCCATCATAATCCAGATCGACTGCTTTTTGCATAATCTCTTGCAAAATATCCCGCCGCCCACATATATGCGATGGGTCGTTGATAAAAGGCATTTCAGGATGCTTCAATTTCATATCAATAGCCAGGTGCCACATGGGTGCATTCCGGTATTCGGTATTGCCATAGGAGCTAAAACCACGATGAATCAATCCAATATTTTTAATACCTGCCCTTGCTATTCTTTCTACTGCGCCAATCCATAATTCCATATCCGGATTTACAGGATTTTTTATCAACACCGGAATATCTACACCTTTCAAAGCATCAGCCACTTCTTGTACACTAAAAGGATTTACCGTTGTACGGGCTCCAATCCACAAAACATCCACATCAAAGGTGAGTGCATCCTGCACCTGTTTGGCTGTAGCAACTTCCACCGTTGTAGGCAGACCTGTTATTTTTTTTGCTTGTTGCAACCAAGACAAACCTTTGGCACCTACACCTTCAAACATTCCCGGCTTGGTTCTGGGTTTCCAGATGCCGGCTCTCAGCATATTTATTTTTCCGGTAGCGGCAAGCCTTTGTGCGGTTGATAATAACTGTTCTTCCGTTTCGGCACTGCAGGGCCCGCTGATGATGAGTGGGCGTTTATTCCAAACGGTTTGTAAATTATTGATGGTAGATTGCTCTGCTGCTTGCATTTATTAAATATTTGTAAAGTTAAAATGTTATTATTTCTCTTTTTATTTTCTGCGCTTTATTATTTTATTATCCTTCGGATCGTATTGGCATTTGAAATGATGTTTTTCAATTCATTCCGGTTTTCATTTTGTATTACATCTCTGAACTTTTCTAACTGACCAATATGCTCATTTAATACATCAAGCACATGTTCTTTATTCTGTAAAAAAATGGGCACCCACATTTCAGGGCTGCTTTTAGCCAACCGCACCGTGCTTTCAAAACCGGCTGAGGCAAGTTCAAATATTGCATTCTCTTCTTTTTCTTTTTCCAACACGGTATTGGCCAATGCAAATGAGGTAATATGAGAAATATGACTGACATAAGCTGCATGCAAATCATGTGCTTTTGCTTCCATTTCTATTAAATGCATGCCAATCTTCTGATAAAAATACTTTACCCATTGCAATGCATCAGTATCACTTTCTGCAGCATTGCAAATGATAACCGCTTTATTTTCAAAAGCACCTCTTACAGCTGCAGTAGGTCCGCTGTATTCTGTTCCCCACATGGGATGGGTAGCTACATAGCGACCCCGCTTTTCATGCTGTTTTACTTTTTCTATCAGCTCCGATTTGGTAGAACCTACATCAATCACAATTTGATTGGTTATTTTGTTGAGCAATACCGGTAATAATTTTACAGCCGCATCAACGGCTATAGCCAAAATGATTACTTCGGATTGTGCAATTGCATCATCCATTTCAAGTATTTCATCAACCAATTCTAATCGTATAGCAGCTTCTGCATGCAACTGATTTGTTTCCACACCTATCAGTCGTGAAGATATTTTTTTCTCATGCAACTGAATAGCTAATGATCCGCCAATGAGTCCGGTGCCGATTATACAAATTGATTTTCTTTCCATCTTTTCAATTTTTGATTTTTTGCTTTATCCTATTTATCACTTCATCCAGTTTTTCTTCGGCAGCACATAAACTTATTCGAACAAATCCATTTCCGGCAGTTCCAAAAATACCACCGGGGGTGACGAATATTCCGGATTCATTTAACAACCGGTCACTTAATACGCCGCCCATTCCAAATTGATGTTTAGCTTCAACTTTTGAATCAGGCACAGCTGCCCAAACAAAAAGACCGGATTGATTTTTTGAATAAGAACAGTTCAGCAAGTTGAGTATTTCATAAACTTTTTCTCTTCGCTTGCTATACACTGTATTAACCGAGGCGTGCCATTCTTCGCCAAGTTCCAGAGCCCTTGCAGCCGCCAGTTGTACCGGTAAAAACATCCCACTATCCATATTTGATTTAAAACGTAATACTTCTTCAATTCTTTCTTTGGCACCGCAAAGCATCCCCACACGCCAGCCGG
>JAKIZK010000133.1 GCA_022708055.1 Bacteroidota bacterium | reverse complement strand
TAAAGACCGCATGGCATTGAAAATGGTGGAAGTAGCCGAACAGGATGGAAAATTAAAACCCGGCGGCACCATAATAGAAGGCACCAGTGGCAATACCGGTATGGGGCTGGCGCTTGCAGCTGTTGTAAAAGGATACAAATGTATTTTTGTAACTACCGATAAACAATCCAAAGAAAAAGCAGATATTTTAAAAGCTGTGGGTGCGGAAGTAATTGTTTGCCCCACCAATGTATTGCCCGAAGACCCCAAAAGTTATTACAGTGTGGCAGCAAGATTGGCAAAGGAAGTTCCCAACTCCTATCACATGAATCAATATGATAATCTGGCCAATCGTTTAGCACATTACGAAACAACAGGTCCTGAAATCTGGAAACAAACTGATGGCAAGATCACACATTTGGTGTGCACGGCAGGTACCGGCGGTACCATAACAGGAACGGCACAATATCTGAAAGAAAAAAATCCAAACATTCAAATATGGGCAATTGACGTTTATGGTTCATTGCTTACAAAATATTTCAGAACAGGTGAAATTGATATGAACGAAGTGCATCCTTATATCAGCGAAGGATTTGGTGAAGACTTTGTGCCCAAAAATTATGATATGAGTGTGATTGATTATTTTGAACAGGTAACTGATAAAGATGGTGCAGTTATGGCCAGAAAGCTGGCAAAAGAAGAAGGCATTTTTTGCGGCTACAGTGCAGGCAGTTGTATTCAAGGTTTGATGCAATTAAAAGATCGCTTGAAAAAGGATGATTTGGTCGTTTGTATTTTTCATGACCATGGCAGTCGTTATGTTGGAAAAATTTATAACGACCAATGGATGATTGAAAGAGGATTCCTGGATGTAAAAACTTTCCGTGATGTGGTAAGTGCAAGAGGTAATCAAAAATTAATTACCGTAAGCGGCTCACAATCTGTAGCCGAGGCTGTAGCATTGATGAAGAAATATGATATAGAGCAAATTCCCATAATGAATAATGGCAGCGGCCCTACAGGCGCTATAAGCGAAGGTGGACTTTTTCAAAAAATATTTAATAACCCTGAAATTAAAAATGCAACAATACAAGAAGTAGCAGAGCCTGCATTTCCGGTTGTGGCCTTTGATACGCCGGTTGAAAAGTTGAGTCACCTTATTAATAAAGAAAATGGAGCTGTGCTTGCCAAAGATGAAGCAGGCAGTTATCATATTGTTACAAAATATGATGTCATTCAGTCTTTGGGAAAATAGATAAGATAATTGATAACGAAACGCTTATAAAGGGCTTGCGTATTATTACGTTAGCCTTTTTTAGTAGATAACCGAAATTAAACAAGTTGACTTTACTATAAAACACATAGGGAAAAAAGTAACCAAAATGAGTTGTTTTGCTCTTTCAAACTTTAGTCTTGGAGTATAAATTTGTATTCACAATATCCAATTATCCAATTTAAAAACCACGAACCAAATCCTAACGAAAGACCACCCAATCCTTGAAAAACCAAAAATCCCGAAAGGGTAAAATCCAGGTTTCTTAATTGAAACTAACAGATCCTTGAAAACCTAAAATTTAGGTAATCACCGTGTCCAAAATCTATTGAAAAAAACTACCGTCCGGAACCCCTCCTGCTATCCTTTGGATTGCAGGAGGCGCGGTGATCTTCAACACAAATCCTTTTTACTTATTTAGCATTAGTTTTTACATTGCAAAGAATCCTTTGCAAGCATGTTTACATTTACTGACCAGACCGGACATACTATTCAACTCCGGCATTTTCCACGCCGGATTATCTCATTGGTACCCAGCCAAACCGAACTATTAGCCCATCTTGATCTACATGATGAAGTGGTAGGAATCACCAAATTTTGTATTCACCCCGATGATTGGTTTCGTAGCAAAACAAGAATTGGAGGCACCAAAAAAATAAATATTGAAAAAATTCAACAATTGCAGCCCGACTTAATTATTGCCAACAAAGAAGAAAATGTAAAAGAAGAAGTTGAAATACTGGAAACACAATTCCCCGTTTGGACAAGCGATTGTAACAATCTGACACAGGCCTGCGATATGATTATGCAACTAGGCATCATCACCGGCAAACAAAAAAAAGCAATAGAGATTGTAAAACAGATTCAAGAAAATTTTGCTCAACTTCAGTCTCCGTTACAAAAACTAAGAGCTGCATATCTTATCTGGCAAAATCCATTGATGACCATTGGAGGCGATACTTTCATCAACGACATGATGGAAATGGCAGGGTTTGAAAATGTTTTCAAAAAAGAAAAGCGATATCCTGAAACTACTATTGAACAAATGAAAGAAGCCCAGTGTGAAATTTTAATGCTTTCATCCGAGCCTTACCCTTTTGCACACAAACATCTTGAATATTTTAAAAAGGAATTGCCGGAAACCAAAATTATACTGGTTGATGGAGAAATGTTTAGCTGGTATGGAAGCAGGTTGATAAATGCACCTGCATACTTTCAACAATTACAGCAGGAAATAGCAATATCTGATACCTGAATCACTTGATTTTTCAGTTGAACCTACAAGGCTCCTTCCCTATCTTTGCGGCAATAAAATATTAACTGCATGGCAAATAATAAAATTGTTGAGCTTCTGGGAGATAAAGCAGAATATCTGTTAAATCATCAGTCAAAAACTATTGCAAAAGAATCATTGCATCTGCCCGGTCCCGATTTTGTGGATCGTATTTTTCAATCCAGCGACCGCAATCCACAGGTATTGCGCAGTCTGCAGGCTATGTATAACAATGGCCGCTTAGCCAATACAGGTTATCTATCTATTCTACCGGTAGATCAGGGAATAGAACATAGCGCCGGTGCTTCATTTGCAAAAAATCCAATTTATTTTGACCCTGAAAATATAATCAAACTGGCAATTGAAGGCGGCTGTAATGCAGTAGCAACCACTTTTGGCGGGCTGGGTTTTATGGCAAGAAAATATGCGCATAAAATCCCATTTATTGTAAAGATAAACCACAATGAATTTTTGACATATCCCAATAAATTTGATCAGGTAATGTTTGCTTCCCTGAAAGCAAGCTGGAACCTGGGTGCAGCTGCCGTGGGTGCCACTATCTATTTTGGAAGTGAAGAAAGCACTCGTCAAATACAGGAAGTAAGTAAAGCATTTGAAATGGCTCATGAACTGGGTATGGCTACTATACTTTGGTGCTATCTTAGAAATCCTGCATTTAAAAAAGATAAAGACTATCATGTATCTGCCGATCTTACGGGACAGGCAAATCATTTGGGTGTAACCATTGAAGCAGACATCATCAAACAAAAGCTACCAGAAAACAATGGTGGATATCTGGCATTAAACACCAAAGAATCGCCTTACGGCAAAAATGATAAACTCATTTATGAGAAATTAACCTCCGATCATCCGATAGATCTTTGCCGCTATCAGGTAGCTAATTGCTATATGGGACGAGCAGGCCTTATCAACAGTGGTGGTGCCTCCAGCGGCGCCAGCGATATGGCTGAAGCCGTAATGACGGCCGTAGTAAATAAAAGAGCAGGCGGCATGGGATTAATATCCGGACGTAAAGCATTTCAACGCCCCATGAATGAAGGCGTAGGAATTTTAAACGCCATTCAGGATGTGTATCTGGATAAGGATGTTACCATAGCATAAAGTATTTTATATTTTTTATAATCAGGTGCGTGGCGACATGCACCTTTTTCTTTTGCTGAAATTAAAATCATGAAACAAGAGTGATTTGAAACAGAAAAATATATTTGTAAGATATATTGCATTTGTGGATTAATCTATGGCCACCAAGACACAAAAACACAAAGTGACACAAATAAATATCAGTTGAATATTAGTATAGCAGAAACAAACTAAGAATTCAATACGCTATCGTATCTTTAATTAGTCAGCAACCTCCAATTTTGATTTTTTTTAATTTTACTCCATGATTGAATGGAAAGAAATACTCATCCGGCTATCACTTGCGGCTTTATTTGGCGCTTTGATAGGTCTTGAAAGAGAACGTAAAAACTGGACTGCAGGATTGCGTACACACATGATGGTGTGTGTGGGTGCCTGTTTAATCATGATTGTTTCTGCATTTGGCTTTGCCGATATATTAGGTACTCCAAATGTAACACTAGACCCATCCAGGATTGCAGCACAGGTAGTAAGCGGTATTGGCTTTATAGGAGCAGGAACTATTTTATTTTCAAAACAAGGAACTGTACACGGGCTTACAACTGCTGCCGGCCTTTGGACAGTAGCTGCTATTGGTCTTGCTACGGGCAGCGGCATGTATTTTTCAGCGGGTGCTACAACAGTTATTGCGCTAATTATTTTATGGGCACTGTTGCCATTGGAGCATTTATTTTCAAAAAAATATAATAACCGGTCGTTAAAGATTGTAACCAACTCAAATGCAGATCAGGCCGCAATTATGAATTTAATAATATTGAAACCCGGATTAAAAATACAGTCATTCACACTGGATAAAAATGAGCATGAACATATCTATCAGGTAAAACTGGAGAATTCGGATAGTTCCAGATTAGATGAAATAACCAATGCGTTGAAAGATATTGCAGGTGTAAAAGAAATAAATTGGGCGCAGTAGGTCATAAACAATGCCGATTCCACAGCAGGCTCACAAGTCCGGGCTGAAACATAGGCTAGGAAATGGTATGATGTGGACACTCGGGAGAGAAGAAAAAAGGTGTT
>JAKIZK010000132.1 GCA_022708055.1 Bacteroidota bacterium | reverse complement strand
CCATGTTTAATGTAAAACTTTTATTTTTGTACTTTAATATTTCAAAATATGAAAATCAACAATCGGGTAATTCTTTTTACAATATTATTGGTTGCGCTGCAAACGATTTGCAAACTTGCTTTTGCCGATAAGTTAGACTGGTCGGGCTTTTCACCTTTAATTGCTATTGCCCTGTTTTCAGGGTTTATAGTAAAAGAAAAGAATATGTCATTTCTGCTTCCCTTGCTGGCATTGGTAATCAGCGATGTCATTATTCAGATTTTATATAATAGTGGGCAGTTTTCATTCCCCGGTTTTTATGGTGGTCAATGGCTCAATTATATTATTTTGTTAGCGGTTACAGCTATCGGCTGGCTGCTAAAGGGTAGCAGTTACGGGAGTTTGGCACTGGGTGCTATTGCAGCGCCTACCTTGTTTTTTCTGGTTTCTAACTTTTTTGTATGGCAAGGTGCATCAGCAAGTTGGTACGCAAGAGATTTTAGCGGATTGATGAATTGTTATGAAGCGGGACTTCCATTTTATAGAAATTCGTTGTTGGCTATGCTGGTGTTTCTGCCTGTAATTCTGGTTTGCTACAATGTAATATTGAAGCAGCGTACAGCAATGAAATTGGCTTAAGTAATATTTTTAAAAAGAAGTTTACCCGTTGGCTATTGGCTGGCGGGTTTTTTTATTAAGACTAGAAAAATCAAACTGTAGAAAGTTTGATATTAACTAAAAGTCTAATTCATCGTTCTGTCCATTCACATAACCCACATCATCCAATAATGTATGTGATGCGCCATCGGCTGCGGCAGTTGCCAGCATATCGCATCGGTTGTTGAATGGATTATCGGCATGGCCTTTCACCCATTTAAATTTTACATTGTGATTTCTTGAAAGCAAATGGTATTGCCTCCACAGGTCTGGATTTTTTTTATTGCCTTTAAAACCGGTTTTCAACCACTTTTGAAGCCATCCTTTTTCTACTGCTTCTACTACATATTTACTGTCCGAGTAAATGAACACATTCAGATTTTCCTTCTTTAATGCTTTTAATCCCGCAATGACGGCCATCAGCTCCATTCGGTTATTGGTAGTGTGTTTATAGCCCTGCCATAATTCTTTTTTGTGTTTGCCTGACATTAAAATAGTACCATAGCCACCCGGCCCCGGGTTGCCACGGGCTGCACCATCGGTGTATATAATTATTTCATCCATTTATACCTGAAAAACGCCGGTTTTAAATACTGCAATCTCTTCGTTTTGATTGGCGGCCTGTATGCCCTCGCTTATCACTTTTCTTGTATCAACCGGATCAATGATAGCATCAACCCACAATCTTGCGGCAGCATAGTAAGGAGAGGTTTGTTTATCGTATTTGCTTTTTATTTCGCTCAATATTTTTTGTTCTTCCTCAGCAGTTATTTCTTTTCCTTTTGATTTCATGGCGGCAACCTGTATCTGTAGCAAAGTTTTGGCAGCAGAGTCGCCACTCATTACAGCAATTTTTGCAGTAGGCCATGCATAAATAAATCTTGGGTCGTAGGCTTTGCCACACATGGCATAGTTGCCGGCACCATAGCTGTTGCCGGTGATGATGGTAATTTTTGGCACCACACTATTGGCTACTGCATTTACCAGTTTGGCTCCATCTTTTATAATGCCGGCATGTTCGCTGCGGCTGCCAACCATAAAGCCCGTCACATCTTGTAAAAAAACCAATGGAATTTTTTTCTGATTACAATTCATTATAAAGCGAGCTGCTTTGTCGGCGCTGTCATTATAAATAACGCCGCCCATTTGCATTTCTCCTTTTCTGTTTTTTACAATCAGTCGTTGGTTGGCTACTATACCAACAGCCCAACCGTCAATGCGAGCATATCCACACACGATTGTTTTGCCATAATACGCTTTGTACTGATCAAAAGCAGAATCATCTACAATTCTTTCTATAATATCCAGCACATCGTATGGCTTGCCATCATGTGGAAAAATACCATAAAGTTCTTCTGCATTTTTTTTAGGCATGGTAGGTTTGCTTCTGTCAAATCCGGCTTTTGGTTTTTCTCCTATGAAACTTACAATTCGTTTTACTTGTTCCAGACATTCCTGTTCGGTATTAAATTTATAATCTGCAATACCACTGATCTCGGTATGTGTAGCTGCACCACCCAGTGTTTCATTATCTATTACTTCACCTATGGCAGCTTTTACAAGATATGAGCCTGCCAAAAATATGGAACCATTTCCTGCTACCATTAAAGTTTCATCGCTCATAATGGGTAGGTATGCGCCACCTGCTACACAGGGGCCCATTACTGCAGCTATTTGTGTAATGCCCATTGCACTCATGCGAGCATTATTGCGAAAGATGCGACCAAAATGTTCTTTGTCCGGAAAAATTTCATCTTGCATGGGTAGAAATACACCGGCACTATCCACCAGATAGATGATAGGTAATTTATTTTCCATTGCAATCTCCTGCAATCTCAAATTCTTTTTACCTGTAACCGGAAACCATGCGCCAGCTTTAACGGTTTGATCGTTGGCAACTATTACACATTGCTTGCCGCTTATATATCCCAATCCGGCTACTGTGCCTCCTGCCGGGCATCCACCTTGCTCTTCATACATTTCGTAACCGGCAAAAGCACCCAGTTCAATAAAGGGTGCGTTTTTATCAATTAAAAATTCAATACGTTCACGTGCCGTCCATTTATTTTGCGCATGTTGTTTTTCAATTGCCTTTTTACCACCGCCTTCATAAATTTTTTCTATCTTGCGACTCATATCGCTAAGGCTGAGTTTTAATAGATCTTCATTCTTGTTGAATTCTATATTCATTTGTAAGTCGTTATTTGGCAAAGATAGGGAGGCCGGCATGACAGAAGTATTAGTAAAAACCTGTATCTTTCAACTGCGACAGAAAACAATATAGTAGCATAAAGTTCATGTGAAGTAAGGTTCAGTTCTTTTCAGCAACAGTTTTCAGGTTAAAACTAAAATTGTAATTATGGATCTTGCATTAATAGCTGTATTGGGTTTGGTTGGCGGACTTTTTTTGTTGATCTGGTTGCTGGTTTCACAACATGATAAAAGAAAGAAAAGAAATTCGCATCAAGATTCGGCTGATTAGAATGGTTACTACATTGAAAACTATATTTAAAATAATAGATTTTGTATCAACCAACAATCGAAAGAAAGAAATCTGTTTCCACTTATCTGAAGGCTAAAAGATTCAGAGAAGCACGATTGACCATGCGTGGTTATCTTAAAGATGCATTTTTAATTTTTTTGGGAATATGTTCAGCTTCATTTGGCTTAAAAGGATTTTTGTTAACTAATCATTTTATTGATGGTGGGATTACAGGTATTTCACTTTTAGTTTCAGCTTTATCAAAGTGGCCGGTGTATTTATTAATAATTATGCTGAATATTCCATTTATTTTCATGGGTTATAAAACGCTGGGAATTCAGTTTGCAATAAAAACAGCCATTGGTATTGCCGGGCTTTCTTTGTTTATAGCCAATGTCAATTTTCCAAATATAACGGATGATAACTTGTTGGTTGCAGTTTTTGGGGGCACTTTTCTGGGTGCGGGTATTGGTTTTGCTATTAGAGGTGGCGCTGTTATCGATGGTACAGAAGTTTTGGCCATTTACATAAGTCGAAAAATAGGTGCTACCGTTGGCGATGTTATTATCATAATTAATGTACTCATTTTTTCAACAGCGGCATATTTCCTTTCGGTAGAGATAGCATTGTATTCTATGATTACTTATTTCGCAGCATCCCGTACACTTGATTTTATTATAGAAGGCATTGAAGAGTATGTAGGTGTTACCATCATCTCATCACACAGTACCGAAATAAAGGAAATGATTATTAACAAATTGGGTAGAGGTGTTACGGTTTATCAGGGAAAATATGGACATGGCCGAAGAGGGGAGAAGCGGGATTTAGACATCGTATATACTGTGGTTACACGTTTAGAATTAAACAAGCTGAATGCAGAAATTGAAAAAATAGAACCCAATGTTTTTATGGTGATGACACCGGTAAAAGATACTCGAGGCGGCATGATAAAACAGCGGCCATTGAAACATTGATACTTTGTTGAGTATATCTTTTTAAAGTAGTAGAATTTAAAAAACCGCTTCGGAGTTTTGAAGCGGTTTTTGTTTTATTAATATCTGTAATGTTCCGGTTTGAAAGGTCCTTCTTTGGGTATGCCCAGATAATCGGCTTGTTCTTTTGTAAGTTCATCCAGTTCAACTCCAATTTTTGAAAGGTGTAATCTTGCAACTTTTTCGTCAAGCACTTTTGGTAATACATAAACTTTGTTTTCATAATTTTTATGATTGTTCCAAAGTTCAATTTGTGCCAATGTCTGATTGCTGAATGAATTACTCATTACAAAGGATGGGTGACCTGTAGCGCAGCCCAGATTTACCAAACGGCCTTCGGCCAAAATGATAATATCTTTTCCATCTACATTGTAAATGTCAACCTGTGGTTTTACGGTATCTTTTGTATCGCCATAGTTTGTATTTAACCAGGCAATATCAATTTCAATATCGAAGTGACCAATGTTGCACACAATGGTTTTATCTTTCATTAGTTTGAAGTGATCGCCTTTAATCAGGTCGCGGCAGCCACTGGCAGTTACTACAATATCTGCTTCTTTTACTGCATCAATCATTTTCTTTACTTCAAATCCATCCATTGCGGCTTGTAGCGCACAGATA